>JAEELE010000139.1 GCA_016288755.1 Oscillospiraceae bacterium | reverse complement strand
GCGGAGCCTCCCAAGTCGCGTAACTGCACGGCGCCGGCGCGCCTTCTGATCGGTCAATGCTCCCAGCCCGGAGCCCGGGCGGGCGATTCCCTCCGGGTACATTTTTGCGGAGCCTCCCAAGTCACGTAACTGCACGGCGCTGACGCGCCTTCTGATCGGTCAATGCTCCCAGCCCGGAGCCCGGGCGGGCGATTCCCTCCGGGTACATGTTCGCGGAGCCTCCCAAGTCGCGTAACTGCACGGCGCTGGCGCGCCTTCTGATCGGTCAATGCTCCCAATGCTTCTTTCAATCAGCAGACGGTTGAACGGAACAACTCCTCACTTCTCACTCCTCACTCATAACTTGCCCTCCTCCCTGCTCCCTCCTCCCTCCTCCCTTCTTGTTTCTTTATTTTTCGTCTACTGCTTGCATTCTTCGAGGAATTGTGCTATAATAAAAGAAATATGTACCATGAAAGGCGGTGGAGCGATGAAGCTCACCTTTCAGCGCCTGAAAGCGGGTGCTGTTCTGCCCGTGCGCGCGACGGCTTGCAGCGCCGGGCTCGACCTCTCCGCATGTCTCGATCAGCCTGTCACCATTGAACCGCATGCGATCTGCCTCATTCCGACCGGGCTGGCTGCCGCCCCCGACCGTGCCGACATCATGCTGATGCTCTGTGCACGCTCCGGGCTCTCGACCAAGCACGGCATCGGCATGGCAAACGGCGTCGGCATCATCGACAGCGACTACCGCGGCGAGATCCGCGTCCCGCTGATCAACCAGAGCGACATGCCCTTCACCGTCACCGACGGCATGCGCATCGCACAGCTCATCGCCGTGCCCGTTCTGCTGCCCGAGGTCTGCGAGGCGGAGACCCTCCCGGACACCGCACGCGGTCAGGGCGGCTTCGGCTCCACGGGACACTGAATTTCGGCTCTGACGGAGAATCAGAACGCACGTTCGGAGTACTCCGGAGAAACAAAGATACAGACACACAGAACAAAGAAAAGGAAGGGAAACAATCATGAAATTCAAGCTGACACTGTTCTTTTGCCTCGTCGCTGCCGTTCTCACCGGCTCGTTTCTCGGCGACCTCTGCGCAAAATCCACCTACAAATCCGTCTCCTGGCTCGGTCTGGGCGCGACCTTCGGATTTGACACCAAAGCGCTCGATCTGCATGTGCTGCAGATGAACCTCGGGCTGCATGTCGATATCAACATCCTGCAGGTCCTGCTCATCGCGCTGGCACTTGTGCTCGCACCGAAGATCGCAAAGGCGATCAAGACAAGCTGACAGAAAAGAGGAACATCCATGATTATGCGTTGGGAAACGCACACACATACCGCAGAAGCAAGCCGCTGCGGCAGGGCATCCGCAGCCGACATGGCAAGAGCATGCAGAGCGGCAGGCTACGACGGCATGATCGTCACCGACCACTTCTATCACGGCAACACCTGCGTCGACCGCGCACTGCCGTGGGAGGAATGGGTGCGGCAGTTCTGTCTCGGGTACTATCACGCAAAGGAAGCGGGCAGTGCGATCGGGCTGACCGTCGCGTTCGGCTGGGAATACAGCTGGGAGGGCACCGATTTTCTCACCTACGGGCTTTCCCCGCAGTGGCTTGCGGCACATCCGGAGGTCACTGCCGTTTCGCCGACTGATTATCTCGCGCTGATCCGCGCAGAGGGCGGCTGTCTGGTACAGGCGCATCCCTTCCGCGAGGAATGGTATGTGCAGGCGATCCGGCTGCTGCCCGACAAGGTCGATGCGGCAGAGGTCTGGAATGCCGGCAACCGGCTCGAGGTCTTCAACGAGCGTGCACAGTGGTATGCGGACAGCTTCGGGCTGCTGCGGACGTCCGGGTCGGACGCGCACTGGGAATCCGCCTTCCGCGGCGGCATCCTCACCGAGCGCACGCTCACCTGCACCGAGGATTATGCGGCATGCGTGAAGGAAAACGGCATCTGCGGGCTGATCGTGGACGGGCAGGACAGGCACTTTGCCGAATAATTCCGCGAAAGCCTTGCATTTTCGCGCCCGATATGGTACAATAAGGAGAACAGCACAGCACAATTCTGTGCCGTGATACCTGATCACAATTTCATTTTATTTTTAAGGAGGAACCCCCATGCCAGAACCGATGAAACCGGTAACCAATCCGGTTCTTGTGGACGCTATGGCGACCTTTAAGCTCGATCTCCACAACCGTGAACACGAGCTCGCATTCCTGCAGGCAGCTGTCGAGGCGAAATATCTCGTGCCCGCGCTGGTCAAGCGCCCCGACGAGACCCCGAAGCCCGGCGAGCAGGTGCGCGTCCAGATCGCATTCCAGATCATGACCAACGGCAAGGGCGACAAATTCATGCCCGCCTACACCGACGAGATCGAGCTGCGCAAAAACCGCAGCCCCGAGGACAAGCCGCAGATCATCGTCATGAGCTTCATGGATCTGTATCAGTTTATCCGCAGCAACGAGGCAATCAACGGCGTAGTCATCAACCCGTTCGGGTCGGCACTGTGCCTTGTGCGCCAGCAGATCATCGCGATCGGCGAGCGCGGCGGCGACCTGACCAATGTCCCGCTCGCACCGCCCCCGCCCCAGCCGGTCTCGCAGCAGCCCGCGGGTCCCACGCCCGAGCAGATGCAGGCTGCCCAGCAGGACGCCATCCGGCAGGCAATGGCAGACCTCGAGGCGAAGAAGGCTGCCGACGAGGCTGCTGAGCCCGAGGAGTCCGCGATCACCGAGGACCTGCTCGGCGCGGTCAAGAGCTGCATCAAAAAGTTCAAGTTCGTCAAGAAGGCATATATCGGCGAGGAGCGCGAGAACGGCGAGCGCTTTCTGCTCGTCGCGCTGGAGACCGCCGCAGAGGACGACGACATCAGCGCAGTGAGCGAGGCTGTCTCCACCGAGTGTGCGGATTATACCGATCTGCCGCTGGAGTGCGTACCCGCGGGCAATATCCGCGCGAAGCAGCTCGTCACGGAGGGCAAGCCCTTCTACGAGAAGAAGCGGTTCGGCATTTTCTGATTCGGCTTTCACCGGCTGTCCCGCGCAGAGAGGGCGCGCGGGCACCGGCTAAACCAGTGCCGGAAACGGCGCAAATTTCAATGAGGGGGAATTTACCATGAAAGCAAAGCACTGGCTGTCACTGATGATGGCAGCAGTCGTCGCAGCGACGGGAACGCTCTCGCTGACGGGTGACACCGTGAAGCAGAGCTTTTCTGCAGCAGCTGCCGACGACACCAACGACGACTGGCTGCACGCGGAGGGCAGCCGCCTGTTCGACAAGGACGGCAACGAGGTCTGGCTGACCGGCGCAAACTGGTTCGGCTTCAACTGCTCCGAGCGCTGCCCGCACTATCTCTACGCCGCCGACTGCGACGATCTGCTGCGGGAATGCTCCGACAGAGGCATCAACATCATCCGCTTCCCGTTCTCCTCCGAGCTGCTGGTCGAAATGATGAACGGCGAGGATCCGCCGATCTCCGGCGGCGGTCTGCAGGCGTGCTACAACCCGCCGACAGACGTGAAGGGTGAGGACGGAACGATTACCAAGGCAGGCACCTACGGCAGCATCAACAAGGATTTCGTCGAAGCGGACGGCAAGACCCATGTCAACAGCAAAAAGGGCTTTGAAATCATTCTCAGCAAGCTGAAGAAGTACGGCATGAAGTGCTTCATCGACGTGCACAGCCCGCACGCGGACAACTCCGGTCACAACTACAATCTCTGGTACGGCAAGGCAGGCGTCACGACCCAGGTATGGATCGACTCGCTGGTCTGGATGGCAAACGAGTACAAGAACGACGACACGCTGCTCGGCTTCGACCTCGAGAATGAGCCGCACGGCAAGGGTCAGGAGGGCGACGAAGCTGCCAAGTGGGACGGCTCCACCGACGAAAACAACTGGGCTTATGCCGCAACAAAGTGCGCAAATGCCATTCTCAAGGTCAACCCGAACGCACTGATCCTTATCGAAGGCGTTGAGCAGTCGATGAGCGGCGCGATGGAGGGCGACTACTGGGGCATGGGCGACCGCCGCGACAATTCGCCGTACATCGGTGCATGGTGGGGCGGCAACCTCCGCGGCGTCCGCGAATGGCCGATCAAGCTCGACGGCACCGGCAATTCGCAGATCGTCTACTCTCCGCACGACTACGGTCCTTCCGTCTACGCACAGACCTGGTTTGACAAGAACTTCACCACCGAGACGCTGCTCGCAGACTACTGGCGCGACACATGGGAGTTCATCAACCACGAGGACATCGCACCGCTGCTGATCGGCGAGTGGGGCGGTCATATGGACGGCGCAGAGAACCAGAAGTGGATGACGCTGCTGCGTGACTACATGATCAATCACCACATCAACCACACCTTCTGGTGCCTGAACACCAACTCCGGCGATACCGGCGGACTCTGGGCAGGCTTCTCCTACAGCATCAACGGTGTCTCCGAAAAGAGCAACGGCACCACGATCACATGGGAAGAGGACAAGTACGCGCTCTTTGAGAAGGCGCTCTGGCAGACCCAGACGACCGGCAAGTACATCGGTCTGGATCACCAGCATCCGCTGGGCATCAACGGCACCGGTCTCTCGCTGAGCGAGTTCTATTCCAGCTATGCCAACACCGAGGGCTCGAACCTCGACGGCGGCACGGTCGGCGGCAATCACGGCTCCCACGTTGTGATCTCCGATACGCCGAAGGAGACCACGACTTCGCAGCCCGAAACCACCACCACGCCGCAGGACACCACAGCGGCACCGATCCCCGAGGCAGACTGGGGCGACGTGGACTGCAACGGCTCGGTCGACGTGGCAGACGCGGTTCTGCTGGCGCGCTTCTGCGCGGAGGACAAGGAGATCACCGTGAGCACAAAGGGCAAGGCGAATGCCGACGTGACCGGTGACAACAATATTGATGCGGATGACACCGCAAAGGTTCTCAACTTCCTTGCGAATCTCATCACGAAGGAGCAGCTCGCTCCCGGGAAGTAATCTCATCAAAGCAATGCCCGCATCGGTTCACCGCCGGTGCGGGCTATTTTAACATAATGAGAAATGGCGGCATCCGCCGGAGCGGATGATCCGGATGAGGCTTTCGTCCGCCCTGAAATATTTCTCATTTCTCATTTTTCATTGTTACCTTTCCGGCAATTTGTCGTCTCAGAATACAGAAGGGGGTGAGCATATGCCCGGAGAACGTGCAATCATCGCGATGCTGCACGAGCGGCGCGAGGACGCTTTGCAGGCGATCCGCGACCGATGGGGGGCACTCTGCATCGCGCTTGCCGACCGTATGCTCGGCAGCAGAGAGGATGCCGAGGAGTGCCTCAACGACGCGCTGCTCTCGCTGTGGAACAGCATCCCGCCGAATTCGCCGCAGAGTCTCGAAGCCTATCTCGTCACGGTCGTGCGGCGCCATGCACTCGACCGCATCAAGGCAGCTGAGCGGCAAAAGCGCGGCGGCAGGCACTTCACACAGGCGCTCGACGAGCTCGCCGAGGTCCTGCCCGACAGCACCGACGTCGTCTCGCAGGCTGAGCAGAATGAACTCAACCGCGCACTGCGGGCATTTCTCGGCACGCTCCCGCCGCAGACTAGGCAGGTCTTTATGGCGCGCTATTATTTCGCAAAGCCTGTCAAAGAGATCGCCGAGGAATGCGGCATGCAGAGCGGCGCCGTCAAAATGCTGCTGCACCGCACCCGGAAAAAGCTGAGGACCTATTTGCAGGAGGAGGGATTCCTATGAAACCGATGAATCTGATGGAGGCATTCGGCGCACTGCCCGAGGAGGAGGTCGCGCGTGCACTGCACCCGCAGCCCGATGCAGACCCCGCCGACGATGCCGAAGAACAGCCCGTTCCCGATGAGATGCCCGCAATTCGCAGGAGCCCGCTGCGCATCGCAGAGACTTTGGTCGCGTCGGCAGCAAGCATCGCGATCGTGGCAGGTCTGATCGTACTGATCGGCAAAATCGGGCGCGCACCCGCGACGCCGACCTCGACCGCGGACAGCATCTCCGCCGGGCAGACACAGACCGATGAGACCGACCTGACCGTCACCACGGCAGACACCGTGCAGATTTCGGAGCTCTACCCCAACGCCGTGCAGCTCTTCCCGGAGAACAGTCAGGCGTGCATGTGGTTTGACACCGATCTCAACCCGGAGAGCCGCGAACGCCCGGAGGTCAAGGTCGCGGCATTCCCCGACACCGTGTTTCTCCGCAGCGAAAACAACGAGATCTCAATGGTGCAGAACGGCGGAGAGACCCTGATCTGCGGCATGGATTCTGAAATAAAATACGTCAACGACGGACATCTCGGTTCCTATGCAAAATGCGCCTATTTCGGCGACCTGAATTTCGACGGCTTCCCCGAGCTCTGCTTCATCATGGTCAACAGGCAGATGCCCGATGAAACCTATTTTGTCGCGTATGACGTCCGTGCGAAGGAGCCGCATGTGCTGATCGAAAATCTGGCGCTCAGCTATCAGCTCTTCTCCGAGGACGGGACACTCTATGTGCGGAGAGAGTTCAGCGGCGATACCGGCAGAGTGGAGATTCGCGGCGGCGAGGTCGTGTTTATGTTACAGTCGAAATACGGCGAGTCCGTGCAGCCCGACGCCGAGGGCGCGCTTGTCATCAGTAAATGGGACACGAAGCAGTATGTCGGCGAGCCGCTCGACCTCGAGGGCATGGACATTCAGGCGCGGCTGGATATCAAAGTGCCCGGCACGGAGTCGTATTCCTTCCGGCAGGAATTTGCCCGGTTCTATGCAAGCAATAAGCAGTATTGGAACTGCTGGCGCCTTGACACGAGCGCGGTCGATTTCACGCGACCCGGCACCTATCCTGTGTATCTCTGCTCCATGACGGGCGAAACGGCGAAATTCTCGTATACCGCATCGGATACGGGCGAACAGAAAAGCTGTACTGCCGCAATGCTCGCACAGCGTTCGGCATTTTCGGTCACGCTCGAACCGCGCGGCGGCACGGTCGTCCCCGGCACGACCGTCACGACAGACCCCGCACACGGCGAAGACAAAACCACGCCCGACCCGTTCAGCGGCGTGACGACCGCGGGCACGAAGGGCACCGCATCCGGCGGAACGACCGGCAGCACAACGGCGGACACCGGAAAAATGACCGAAACAACGCCGCGGGTGCTGAATCCCTCCGAGCTCTTCCCGAAGGGCAATCAGGCGTGCGAGTGGTTCGGCGGCAGCACCAAAAAAGCCGATGCTCCGGCACAGGTCAAGGTCGCGGCATTCCCCGATCTGGTCTTCACCTACAGCGATCACGCCGGCATCGGTCTGCTGAAAAACGGCAAAGCTGCGGCGCTTCAGCTCGATACCGACGGTCTCCCGACAGTCCCGGTCAACGCGTATTTCTGCGATCTCAATTACGACGGCTATCCCGAGCTGTGCACCACACTCAGCTGCGGCAGCGGCATCATTGACGAACGCATCGCGGTCTGCGATCTGCACAACAGCAAGACCTATTCGCTCAGCGACCGCGGAAAGTATGACTATATCCTCGATTCCGTCAGCGGCGTGCTGTACGCGCGGACACTGCCCTATATGACAGCGATCCAGGATTCCGTGGACCTGGGCACCTATCCGCTCGGACGGCTGGAAATCTACGACGGCGTGCTGAAATACCTCGAAACGCCCGCGTCGCTGAAGATTCAGCAGACGGTGTTCGGCGCAACACTCGTGCTGACCGAATGGAACACAAGGCAGTTTGTCGGCAAGCCGCTGGATTTCTCGGGGCTCTGTGTCAGCGCGAAAGCAAATGTCACAGACAAATACGGCGTCACGGCAGATGTCTCTGCAAACGTCTCCCCTTATGACGAATCACTGCAGCAGTGCTGGCGCATCGACACAAGCGGCGTGGACTTCTCAAAGCCCGGCACCTATACGGTCTATTTTGAGAGCATCGGCGGAGAAATGGGCGATTTCAGCTACTACCGCACCAACGGCACGCTGGAAAAGCTGCACTTCAACGGGTTCGTTCAGCGCGCGCGGCAGGCGGTGCAGATCACGCTCGAGCAGCGCTCCGATGTGCTCTCCTTCACCGATGAATACGGAAACACCGACGTGAGCTCGTACACCTTCAACCCGATCTGGACCGGCTATCTGAAGCTCGAAAACGTCTGGGGCGCCGACGTAACCTATGAGATCGGCGACAGCGCTGTGCTGGAGATCGACACGCCGGACACGAAATACCTGAACATGGGCAGAACGCTCCGCATCGCGATGACGGGCAAAAAGAACGGCACCACGACGCTGACCGTCCGCACATCCGACGGCAGAAGCAAGAGCATCCGGATCACGGTGAAATATGTCAACGACGACCTGAGCGGTGAAACGACCACAGACTGAAGGGAGGGATCCCCATGAAAAAGCGGTTCCTTGCATGCCTGACCGCAGCGGTGACGGCGCTGCTGCCCGGCAGCTTCCCCGCGGCAGCGGATACGGAGGACTATGACTACATCGGCTACTTCTACATGGATGACTGTCCCGACACGCTCTATACCGGGCAGGAACCGGATCTCAGCAATGCGGTGCTCGTTCTCTCCGTCTATGCCGACCCGGACGATCAGAATTTGCAGGTACAGCCGTGCCGGTTCACGGTCGGCTCCGGTGAATTCGCAGACAGCTACACCATCGACATGACCAAAGTGGATTTCAGCACACCGGGCGGCTATCTCCTCTCCGTCAGATCGGAGCCCGGCGTGATCGAATGCAGCACCGACCTGCCGCTTGATAAGGCAAAGGACGGCAAGATCCGCGTCAAGCTGAAAGGCGATCGCATCAGCTACTATGTCGTGCTGCAATCGAACGGCAGCGACCTGCGCTTCGAACCGACCGATCCGCGCATTGCAGACGGCGCGCCGATCCCGATCCCGCTTGATTTGATAAACAGCACCGATGTGAAGCTGATCGGCACATGGGAATCGGAGATCAGCTATACCTTCTCCGACCCGACCGTCGCGGAGCTGTCGATGGACTACGATGCAGAATACTACCGGCTCCTGCAGTTCAACCCGCTTCGCCCCGGCGAAACCGTGCTGACGGCGACTGCCGCAGACGGAAGATCCTGCTCCTGCACGGTCAGGGTCGTGGAGCATCTGGATTACCCCGCTGAAACGACAACTGACTGCACGACTGTTTCCGACCCGATCATCAGGACGGTCTGGGGAGACGCGGATTGCACCGGGCGCGCGGATATCGCAGATGCGGTGCTGCTGGCGCGGTATCTTGCCGAGGACACTGCGGTCACGGTCACGCCGCAGGGCAAGCGCAATGCTGCCTGCTTTGCCGATGCGGACGGCATTCTCGACAGCGACGACCTCAACGTGATCCTGCAGCTGCTCGCGGGCATCCGCAAAGCCGCAGAGCTGCCGGTCTGTCCCGAATAACATTCTCCCGACGGTATGCAGCTGCACACATACCGCGCACAGATCAGCCCCCGCAGAACACAACTGCGGGGGCGTTTTTTTGCAGATGAGGGAGGAAATGCGGAATGCGGAATGCGGAATGAGAAATGAGAAATGGTCCCGTTGCCGTCACGAAAGGGAGCAGGGAGGAGAGAGGAGGGAGGAGGTGTTCCGTCACCTTCACTTCTTCTGCTGATTGTGTAATGCGCTGGGAGCGTTGACCTTTCGGAAGGGGCTTTCGCGCCGTGCAATCACGCGAATTGGGAGGCTTCGCAAAATGTGCCCGGAGGGAAATGCCAGCGTAGGTGACCGCACCAACTCCTCACTCCTCACTGCTCACTCCTCACTTGACTTCCTCCCTTCCTTCAGTCGTCGAGCACTGCCGCATAGAGCGTGCGCTTGGGGATGCCGGTCTCGGCGGCAAGCTCCCGGCAGACGTCCGACGCGCGCTCACCGCCTGCCACTCTCGCCCGCGCGATCGCCGCGACCTCTCTCAGATCGGGCGTGCCAGCGGATTCCTCTGCGGGCGCACCGGCGAGCACCAGCACAAATTCGCCGCGCGGCGCATGGACTTCATAATGCGCGAGCGCCTCGGCAAGCGTCGTTTTCCAGACCTCCTCGTGGAGCTTCGTCAGCTCGCGGCAGAGCGTCACGGAGCGGTCGCCGAATGCCGCCAGCATATCGCTGAGCGTGTTGACCAGCTTGTGCGGTGCCTCGTAGAAGACCATCGTGCGGGGCTCGCGGCGCAGCGATTCCAGATGCGCGTGCCGCTGCTTTTTGTTGACCGACAGAAAGCCCTCGAACGTGAAGCGCCCGGTATCCTGCCCGGACACCGCCAGCGCCGAGATCACCGCACTCGGCCCGGGCACGACCTGCATCGGGATCTGCAGCCCGATTGCGCGGCTGACCAGCACGGCGCCCGGGTCGGAGATGCACGGCATGCCCGCATCGGTGACGACCGCGCAGGATTCCCCGTTCAGCAGCCGCTCCGTAATCCGGCTGACGACCGACTCCGGGCTGTGCTCGTGATAGCTGACCAGCGGCGTGTGCAGATCAAAATGCGTCAGCAGACCGCGCGTGACGCGGGTGTCCTCCGCCGCGATGAAATCGACCGACCCGAGGATTTCGAGCTGCCGCTGCGTGATATCGCCAAGATTGCCGATCGGTGTGCCGACCAGATACATCGTTCCGCTCATGATTGTTCCTTTCGCAGTTATAATTCTGTCAGCTGCCCGTCCTGAAAAGAATAGATGTTCTCCATTTTGCAGCCGTATCCGGAGCCCGGCAGACCGATATGCGGCTCGAATGTGAAGTATTCGACCGCGGAGAGCGGGGCATGGTTTCCCTGTTCGATATAGATGCGGTCCTCCCTGCGTTTGGCGATCGAATGCCCGAGATTGCCGTGAAAATCGAGATTCTGAAAGCCCTGCGCCGCGATCATGCCGTTGAAATGCTGCCAGAGCGACGCAAAGGTCGTCTGCGGCGACGCAAAGGCAAGGAGCTCGCGGTGCAGCAGCTCCTCCGTCTGCAGACCGCGCCGCCATTCGCTGTTTTGTATCCGGTCGGTGCTTTCGGCGACTTTGCCGTGCCAGAGCACGACCGTGCGCGCATAGTCGCCCCAGATATCGCCGTGTTGCGGGCTCAGGTCGACCGTGACAATGTCGTTCTCCGCGATCAGCCTGTCCGAGGTGCGGTATTCCCGCCCGGAGACCGAAACTGCTGTTTCGTCGCCCGCGAAGACAAACGCGCCGATATCCCAGTACCAGAACGATTCGCAGCCGTGCGACAGCATATACGCCTCGCAGAGCCGCCGCAGTTCCCGCAGCTGCATCCCCGGCGCGATCACCGTTTTCAGATATGCGACCGTGTCCTTCGCGATCTGCTGTACCTCTCTGTATTCCATATGCGCCTCCGAAAGCCCGTCAGGGATAGGATTCGCCGTAGTGACAGATTTTTGCCGCCTCCTCGGTCAGGTCGGCGCCGGAGCGCAGGATCAGCGGCGGCTCGATGCGCAGAAACGGCTTTGCGCCCTTCTGCCCCTCGATCAGAAAGAGCCACGGCGCATGCGACGGCGTTTTGTGCACGGTGCGCAGGCGTTTGGGCTCCAGCCCCGCTTCCCGCATCGCGCAGATCACATCTGCGAGACGCTCCGGGCGGCAGCACATGCAGAACCGCCCGTGAAATTTCAGCAGTCCTGCCGCAGCTTTGCAGACATCGGAAATGCTGCAAAGGGTCTCGTGCCGGGCGATGCGTGCGGCGTCCGAATCTGATACAAACCCCGCATCTGCGGCAAAATAGGGCGGGTTGCAGGTGACGAGCTCCAGCCCCGCCGGGATCGTGTCAGGCAAATCGCGCAGATCGGCACAGACCGGCACGATATCGGGGCGCGGGTCGCAGCGGTCAAGTGCCGCTTCGAGCTGTGCGACTGCATCGGGCTGGATATCGACCGCCCAGATCATTTTCGGCGGGCGTGCTCTCTGCATCAGCAGCGGAATGATGCCGCAGCCGGTGCCGAGGTCGCAGATGCGGTCGCCCGGGTGCCGCCGCGCAAAATCGGTGAGCAGAAAGGCATCCGTCCCGAAGCTGTGTGCCGCGCTCCGGCAGACCCAAAGCCCCGGAGACAATAGTTCATATTCCATATCCGACCACCTTTGCTTCTGTGAGGGAGGAGGAAGGAGCAGGTTGGAAGGAGGAGGTAGGAGGTAGGGGCGGAGAAAAGAAAAAAGAATAAAGAATAATGGCGGTATCTGCTTGCGCAGATGATTCTGAATGGGCTTCGTCCCAACCCTTGTGCTCCTGTCGTTTCAGCGGCAGGGATGAAAGTGAAGGAACAACTCCTCACTGCGCACTCCTCAATCTACTTCCTACCTGCTCCCTCCAACCTGTTAATCTCCGCTTCTCAGCTCCTTCGATGCCTGTGCGTTGAGCGATTCGTCAGCGGTGATGCCCGCAAGATAGTTATAATATCCCTGTGCGCCGATCATTGCAGCATTGTCGCCGCAGAGCGCGAGCGGCGGCATACAGAGCGTGAAGCCGTTGTTGTCGCAGGCGCGCTGCAGTGCCGCACGCACGCCGGAATTTGCCGATACACCGCCCGAAAGCGCAATTCTCCTGTAGCCCAGCGCCTTTGCCGCCGCGATCGTTTTCTCCGTCACAGTCGCGGCGATCTCCGCCTGCAAAGCCGCTGCAAGATCGTCCGTATTCACGGTCTCGCCGCGCTGCGCTGCGTTGTGCAGGAAATTCACGATGTAGGTTTTCAGCCCCGAAAAGCTGAAATCGTAGGGGTTGCCGCTGATCTTGGTTTTCGGCAGATGAAAGCGCGAGGCGTCGCCGCGCTGTGCCGCTTTGTCGACATGTAGCCCGCCGGGATACGGAAAGCCCATCGCGCGCGCGCACTTGTCAAAGCACTCCCCCGCCGCGTCGTCGCGCGTCCTGCCGACGGTGCGGAAGGTCGTGTAATCGGTCACCTCGGCAATGCGCGTGTGCCCGCCGCTGACGATGATCCCGAGATAGGGCGGCTCGAGATCGGGGTGCGCGAGGTAATTCGCAGCCGCATGCCCCTCGGTGTGGTGCACGGGGATCAGCGGCTTGCCGGTCATCATCGCGAGCCCCTTCGCAAAGCTCACGCCGACCAGCAGTGCGCCGATCAGTCCGGGCGCATAAGTCACGGCAATGCCGTCGAGCTCAGAGACGGTCATGTCCGCGTCGGCGAGCGCCTGCCGCACGACCGGCAGAATATTCTCGCAGTGCCGCCGCGATGCCAGCTCCGGCACGACGCCGCCGTACTGCATGTGCTCCCCTGCCTGCGATGCGATCACATTCGAGAGAATGCGCCGCCCGTCCTCGATGACTGCGGCTGCGGTCTCGTCGCAGGAGCTCTCAATTCCCAGAATCCGCATGGCTCTCCTCCTGTTGCTGTTTCTCGAGCAGATGGAACCGCTCGGGCTTGCCGTTGGTCGCGGGGTCGTCCATCGCGAGATCTCGCTTGTAGGTCACGCCGCCCCAGCCGTCGACATTGGCGCGGCGCATCGCCCCGAACACGCGGTTTTTATAGCCCCGGTGCAGCTGCTCCTGCGTCCGGATGAACTGCTTCATCTCCTCGCGCGCCGTGTGTCCGTCGACCGGGCAGCGCGACCGGACGATCTCCGGCACGGTCTCCTTCGCCGCGCGCACGATCTCATATTCCGGCGCAAAGCAGAGCGGGCGGATCACCGTGATATCGCGCCGTTTCAGATAGGATTTCGGCGCAAAGCAGCCGATGCGCCCCTCGATGAACAGATTCATCAGGAAGGTCTCGACCGCGTCGTCCATGTGGTGCCCGAGCGCAAGGGTCCTGCAGCCGAGCTGTCCGGCATAATCGTGCAGCGCACCGCGCCGGAGCTTTGCGCAGAGCGAGCAGGGATGCTTCTCCTTGCGGTGCCCGAACACGATCTCCCCAATGTGCGTGCGGTAGAGATGATAGGGCACGCCGAGCTGTGCGCAGTAGTCGGTCACGGCGGAATAGTCCGTCGGGATGCCCTGAAACTGCGGGTCGACCGTGATGCCGCAGAGCTCATATCCGATCAGCCCGAAGCGCTGGAATTCGCGCAGGGCGGTCAGCAGCATGAGGCTGTCCTTGCCGCCCGAGATGCCGACTGCGATCCTGTCACCGTCGCGGATCAGGTCATATTCCTGCACGGCTCTGCGCAGATAGCCGAGAATCTTCTGCATGCTGCCTCCTTTCCCGGACAGAGAAAAACGGGATGCGGCGACCCGCGATCCCGTTTTCAGGCTTCACTTTTGCGGAGCGGATTACTCCTCGTCGTCGGCTGCGTCCGCGATATCCCCGGCAGCGTCCTTCACTGCATCGGCGATATCCTCAGCTGCGTCCTCGACTGCATCGGCGACCTCCTCAGCAGCTTCCTCAACTGCCTCGGCAGCCTCACCGGCGTCTTCCGTCTCACAGGCACCGCATGCGTTGCAGTCCTCTGCGCTGTAATCATCGTCCTCATCATCAAACTCATCGGAATCATAGCGAAGAGCGGCATCGTCCTGGCTGCGCTTCCAGAGCGCCACAGCGACAGCAGCACCCGCAGCAGCAGCAGCAAGCAGAGCAAAAGCAGTAAGTTTTTTCATAGTCAATCCTCTTTCTCCGCAGGTTGATTCTGAATCGGCAGCGCCGACTGACCGTGCCCTTGCGGCAGCAGCGGTCTCCATGTTCCTATTATACCACAGTCTGCGGAATATTTCAAGCGTTTTTGACACTTTTCAGAAATTTTTCACGGTTTATTTCAGCGAACATGGATCAGGTGTGCCCGCGGCTGATAGTCTTCCGGGTTCAGCTCGTATCGCCCGCCGCCGACCGGGGTCATGCCATAGCCCGCATAAAAGCCCTCGACCATGCGGTTTTTCGCGGTCGGCAGATATTCGCCGATCAGCTTTTTCGCGCCGCATTCCTTCGCGATCCCGGCGACCGCATTGAACAGCGCATCCTCCACGCCGCGCCTGAGCACGCGGCAGCTCATGATCCATGTGTCGATAAAGAGCGCATCTGCTTGCTTTTCAAGAATCACCAGAGAGATCAGCCCGTGCTCGCCGAAGCGGTCGGAGAGGGTCATGTAGCGCGTAATATAGCGGTCGGATGCGGCGATCTGCGCGATCTCCGCCTCGGTGTAGCGCTGCGTGCGCAGGTTGAACTGATTCGAGCGCTGCGTCAGCTGGGCAATGCGCGGATTGTGGAAGCTGTCAAAGGGCTTGATCTCCGCCTCCATCTCCAGCGAGCGCAGAAATTCGTTGAAATCGGCAAATTTCGCCTGCGCCTGCGTGCGGCTCGCCTCCGCCTGATACTGCGCGGTGCGTGCAAGGTCCTCCTCCGAGAAGCTGACCGCCTCGAACAGATGCAGCGATTCGAGATATTCGGGCACGCGCGCGGGGTCCTCGGGCAGCTCGGGCACGGTCACCTCGGGCAGCAGCTCGCGGACGACCCCGCGCTCAAAGGCGTTGTCGTCGAGGAAGACGAAGCTGTCAAGGCCCAGATTGAGCGTCTGCTGAATGCGGCGGATGTTGTCCGCCTTGTTCTCCCAGTTGGCGACGAAGCACACAAAATCCTCGAGCCGCAGCACCGTCTCCGGGTGCTTTTCAAAGGGCTCCTTCGCGACGGCTTCGTCGTTTTTGCTGCACACGGCGAGCAGAATGCCGCGGCGCTTCAGCTCGAGCAGCCAGCGCTGGAGCGCCGTGAACGCCGGACCGTCGCCGAGCTCGCCCAGCAGAATGCCGTCGATGCCGTCATCGCCGATGACGCCGCCCCAGAGCGTGTTGTCGAGGTCGCAGATCACGCATTTTTTGATTTTTCCCGCGAGGGCGGTCACGGTATCGAGCACTCTCGCTGCCGCGTAGGGCAGCGCCTCGGTGGTCATCGGCATTTTCGCGAGATACCACATCCGCGCATCGAAGAATGCCGCTCTGCCCATTGCGGTCTGCACGGCACTCAGCGCGACCGGGCAGACATACGGATGCTCTGACGCCATGCGCTCGCCCAGCAGCAGATTGAGCCGCCGGAGCTGATACCCGAACGACGAAACGGTGCGGTTCGCGAAGCTGCCGAAGACCGCATCCTCTGTCTCGGGAAAATCGAACATCAGGAGCTTGGCGCCGCAGTGCGCGTGTGCCGCCTGCCAGAGCATACAGAAGCGCTCCGCCTCACGCTCCGCAAATGCCGTGCGCTCTGCGGGCAGGGTCTGCATATAGCGCAGCTTCAGCTTTTCGGTGCACGCGAAAAACAGGATGTATGCGGGCTGTGCGCGGTAGAGCGCGGAGTCTGCGTCGAGCAGCTGCGCCTCCATCTGGTCGTAGTCCGCATCGAAAATGCGCAGGGGAAAGCCTCTGCGCACCGATTCGCCGCTGATCGCCGCGGCAAGCTGCTGGGTCGCGCAGTCACCGAGAATGGCAAGAGTCTTCTGTGCATTCCCGCACTGCTTTGCCAGACGCCGCAGCGTCTGATAGGTCACTGTTTCCATTTTGTGTGTTCCTTACTGTTCTGTTTATTTATGGGTGAAAAGCGCCGTCAGACACCTTCAGACAAATCGCGTTTCGTCTGTGGGTTCACTGTGCCGATGCGTTGTAGATCTGCTTGTCGGTGCCGAGCTCAATGATCGCGGTCGCGATCGCATCGGCATAGTTGTCGAGCTTGCTGTCAAAATTGTTGTTGTCGATCGTCGAGGACATGAAGCCCATTTCCACAAGGCAGCTGGGCATGTCGGTGTTGCGGTTGACGTAGTAGTTGTTGCCGACGGTCTCGCGGGTCGAGCCGCGGTAGCCGAGCTGCACGCCGCGGTTGGAGGAGATGCCCTCCTTGTCGAGCAGCTCGAGGATGTAGCCCGCCAGCAGCTTGTCCATGCTGTTGTCGGTCGCGTTGTTGTTGACCCAGATCTCCACGCCGTTGCCGTCCTTGGCGCTGTTGCGGTGGATCGAGACGAAGAAGTCCGCACCGGATGCATTCGCGATTTTGCAGCGCTCGGAGAGCTCGACAAAGACGTCGGTCTCGCGCGTCATAATCACGCGCACATGGGGATATTGGAGCAGCCGGTCGCGTACTGCGAGCGAGAGCCGCAGATTGTCGTCCTTCTCAAAGCGGGTCCCCTCCGCATTGGTCGCGCCGCCGTCGTTGCCGCCGTGCCCCGGGTCGATCACGATGGTATACTCGTGCTCCACCGGCAGCACCGAGGGCACTGCCTCGGAGGTCTCGGGCGCGGAATCGGGCGCGGATTCGGGTGCGGGCTGAGAATCCGCCGTCGGGATGACGATGCTGCTCTCCGGGAGACTGCTGCTCCCGGCGGGATCGTTTTCGTTCTTGCCGCATTTCACGCAGAGGAAGATAATCAGCAGAATGATCGGTCCGAAGACGAGAATGACTCTGTCCCAGCGGATATGCCGCCGCCGCCGTCTTCCCGTCGGATTGCTGTTTTGATATGCCATATTTCAGCTCCTATGATTTTCACTCACGACCTGCAGGAGGTCATACAGCTTATATTATAGCATATTTCGACGGGTATTTCAATAGAAAATGCGAAAAAATGCCTGAATGGAGCAGATAGGCAGCTCCGGGCATGTGAATCCTGCCAAATTTGCAAAACCGCTTGCAAAAAAACTTGTAATATGCTATGATAGATGTAGATTTTGCGCGAACGGAGGGATGCCGCATGAAAAAGTGTATCTGCACGCTGCTTGCACTCTGCCTGCTGACAGGCTGCGGCACCGGGCGCGCTGCGCAGGTGCATCCGGCACAGGCAGAGACCGAAGGTGCTGTACACGCAGCGACAGCCGCTGCACCGACCGGGCGCACCGTGACGGAAACGGCCGCATCCGACACGACCGCATCCGCGCCGGAGACGACCGCCGAAGCCCGGACGCAGACCGCGCCGCGCACGACCACATCCGCGGCGGCGCCGACCGAAACAGCCGAAAGCACCGCCGTCACGGCGCCGATCGCTTCGACCGTTTCGACCGTTTCGACCGTTTCAACCGTTTCGACTGCATCAACAGTTTCGACAGCTTCAACCTCGCCTGACACGACCTCGGCGCAGACGGAGACCGCTACATCCACGGCAGTCAGCACGACGACCGCGCAGAGCACGACCGTACAGACCGCCCGCACGGATGCTCAGAGCGACGCACTCCTGACCGTGCAGCAGATCGGCGCGATGCCCGCAGGCACCGTGATCGAGGGGGAACTCTCCGCCGATGCAATCGATGCGCTCTTTTTCGCGGAGCCGCTCTCCGAGGCATTGCTCCTGCGCATCACGGGCGTCTCCTACCGCGAAAACCCGGATATTCAGCCGGACGAGCTGCATTATTTGCGGATGCTGCACCGCAATGCCGAGGGGCAGATTCAGATCGGCGAAATGATCGTCAATGCGCGCATTTCGGACGATGTGCTCGAGATTTTCCGCGCACTGTTTGACGCGGACTACCCGATCGCGCGCATGGTGCTGATCGACGAATACGGCGCCGACGACAACGCCTCGATGGCAGCGAACAACACCTCCGCCTTCAACTACCGCAAAATCGCGAACACCGACACGCTCTCGCGGCACGCGCGCGGCATGGCGGTCGATGTCAACCCGCTGTACAATCCGTACATCACGCGGCGCAGCGACGGCACGGAACAGATCGCGCCCGCCGGTGCCGAGCCCTATGCCGACCGCACAGCCGATTTCCCGATGAAGATCACCGCGGACGACCTCTGCTGCAGGCTGTTTCTCGCGCACGGCTTCACTTGGGGCGGCAGCTGGTCAAACCCGAAGGACTATCAGCACTTCGAGAAGCCATGATATGATTTCTGCAAAGGGAGGAAGTAGGAGGGAGGAGGTTGATGCCAGGGACACTGATTGATTCGCATTGCACAGCGTTGGGACACAAGACTCCCATTATGTATGAATTTCACGCTGATGGTCAATTCCATCATAATGGGATTCTTAAGGGACATTGTCCCTTAAGCGGGGTATGGGGCAGCGCCCCATTATCATCCGTCGGAGACACATTAACCGCCGCCCGGCATGCAAAGCCGTGCGGCGGTTCTGTTACACTGTGCCGTCTTCCTCCGAAGCGGCTTTTTTCTTCGCGTATTTGCGGAGCGAATAGCCCTCCTTGATCTGGAGCACGCCGCGGTCGATCGCCAGCGCGTAGTCGGGAATATCCGTCGTGACCGTCGTGCCCGCTGCGGTATAGCAATCCTTGCCGAGCGACACCGGCGCGATCAGATTCGTGTTGCAGCCGACAAATGCGTGATCGCCGATCGTGCAGCGCGATTTCTTCACGCCGTCGAAATTGACCGTGACTGTGCCGCAGCCGATATTGACCCTGCGCCCGACGTCGCTGTCGCCGATATAGGCAAGATGCGCGATCGCGGTGCCCTCTCCGATCTCGCTGTTCTTGATCTCGACAAAGTCGCCGATGTGTACGCCCGAATGGATATGGCTGCCCGGTCGGATATGCACGAACGGACCTACGGTCACACCCGAGTCGATCACCGAGTCATACGCCTGCACGGTGTTGAGCTGCACATTGTCGCCGACGGTCGTATTTTCGAGCAGGCAGTTCGGTCCGACCGTGCAGTTTTCGCCGACGGTCGTTTTGCCGCGCATGATCGTGCCCGGCAGGATCTCCGTGCCCGCGCCGATCTCCACGCCGCGCTCAATGATGATTCCGTCGGTGCAGACCAGACCGACGCCGTTTGCCATGTGACGGCGCAGCTCTGCCATGCGCGCTGCCTCGTTGAGCCGCAGCAGCCCCTGACGGTCATTCGCGCCGAGCACGACATTGGGATTGTCCGAGCAGTAGGCGCCCGCGCGCAGCCCGCTCTCCAGCGCGATCGCGATGGTGTCGGTCAGATAATACTCATGCTGGTTGTTCTCGTTCGTGATGCGCCCGAGCAGCGTGATGAGGTCGGCGGTGCGGAACCAGTAGCAGCCGGAGTTGATCTCGCGAATCTGCCGCTGCACGTCGGTCGCGTCCTTCTCCTCGACGATGCCGGAGATGCCGTTCTCTGTCCGGAGAATTCTGCCGTAGCCGAAGGGCTCGGCGACCTTCGCGGTGATGACGGTGACGGCATTCTCCCCGGCGATGTGCAGCTTCAGCGCCTCCTGAATGGTCTCGCTGTCGATGAAGGGCGCGTCGCCGCAGAGCACGAGCGTGCTGCCGTCGGTATCCTCCTCCAGAAACGGGATCGCCTGCATGACGGCGTGCCCGGTGCCGAGGCGCTCCGCCTGATACGCGGTCGCACAGCGGTCGCCGAGATAATCCTCGATCTGCTTCGCCTCGTAGCCCGTCACGACGCAGATGCGCGGCAGCCCTGCCGCTTCGCAGGCGCCCAGCACCCATTCGAGCATCGGTTCTCCGAGCACGCGGAACATCGGCTTCGGGATCGGTGCATGCATCCGCTTGCCCTGCCCGCCTGCCAAAATCACAGCCTGATTCATTTATCATAGTCCTTTCTGTCGGTTATTGCATTTCATTTCCTTACCAAAACAGTTTTCACTTTTATATTATAACATATTGACGCGGAAAAAGCAATGGGTGCGGAAAATTAAAGGTTTTTGAAGCCGCCGCCCGCCGGACTCCTGCGAGCCTTTGAAAATGGACTGACCGAGACTTTTCCGGTTTCCCGACAAACTGACGCCCCCGGGTTCCGTTCCCGGGGGCGTTCTTTGTATAGGTTCAGCCTTTGTCCGTGTCATCGGGCTTCAGGTCGTGGTGCACATTCTCGATCGCCTCCGCGGAGATCGTGACCGAGTGCGCCGGCACGCTGACATCGGCGATCTGCTGATTCTGAAAGACGAGCTTGAGCAGCACCGGGCAGCAGATCGAGCTGGTGATGATGAGGAAGATCGTCGCGACCAGCGGGTCGATGCCGCCGTTTGCCGCGATCATCGGGGCGCCGGTCGCGTAGACCGCCAGTGCCACCTCGCCGCGCGCGATCATGCCGACGCCTGCCGCAGCCGATTCCCGCTTGCTGTATTTGAAGGCCCTTGCCACGGCGCTGCATCCGACGATCTTGCCGAGAATGCCGACCGCCACAAACGCGAGCACGAACCACAGCCCCGACACGCGGAAGCTGCTGAAATCCGCGCTGATGCCGATATACGCGAAGAACATCGGCGTGAAGAACATGTAGCCGCTGACGATGACCTTGCGGTCAACAAACTGACTGTCGCCGAGCCCCGAGAGCATCAGACCTGCCATGTAGGCGCCGGTGATCGCCGCGATGCCGAAGAAGCGCTCCGCCGCATAGGCGAAGAAAAAGCACGCAGCAAAGGCGAAAATACTCGTGCGGCGCTTGTGCGGATAAATGCGGACCAGCATCCGGAATGCCTTGCGCATCAGCACGCCGATCACCGACGTAAATATGAAAAATCCCGCGACATGCAGCAGCGTCAGCCAGATGCTGCCCTCGCCGCCGATGCCGGTGATGATGCTCAGCACGATAATGCCGATCACGTCGTCGATGATGGCGGCGCTCAGGACGGTCGTGCCGATCTTCGTTTTCAGCTTGCCGAGCTCGCGCAGCGTCTCCACGGTGATGCCGACGCTCGTCGCTGTCAAAATACATCCGACAAAGAGCGCGTTCATCATCAGTGCGCGGTCGTGCAGCACGCTGTCCCAGCCCATGAAGAGCATCGCCGTGACCGTGCCGAGCACCAGCGGCAGAAACACCCCCGCCAGCGCGATACATGTCGCCGCCGCGCCGCTGCGCTTCATCTCGCGGAAATCGGTTTCCAAGCCGCTTGAAAACAGGATAAACACCACGCCGATCTGCGAGAAGCTCTTGAGGACGTTCATCTCGACCGGCGAAGGTGAGATCAGCCCGTGAAACGAGGTGTGCACAAAGAGCGCAGGACCGATCAGCAGTCCTGCAAGAATCATACCGACGACCTGCGGAAGCCCAAGCTTGCGGGTCACCATGCCGATCGCCTTCGTCGCGAACAGGATGATGCCGCAGTAGAGCAGGATATTCATGACATCAAATTCCATTCAGTCATACCCCTATAACGCGCCAAAAGCAGGACATTGCTGTCCTGCCCGGCTAAAATTTGAATTACTGATAGAGCGGATACTTTGCGCAGAGTGCGTTGACGCCCTCGCGGATCGCATCTGCCTTCTCCTCAAACTGCGTTGCAGCGAGGAACATGAACTCTGCGATCTTCTCCATATCCTCGCAGACCAGTCCGCGGCTTGTGACAGCCGGCGTACCGACGCGGATGCCGCTCGTGATCGAGGGCTTCTCCGGGTCATTCGGGATCGCGTTCTTGTTGACGGTGATGTAGACCTCGTCGAGACGGTGCTCGAGCTCCTTGCCGGTGATGTGCACCGGGCGGAGATCGACGAGCATCAGGTGGTTGTCCGTGCCGCCGGAGACCAGATCAAAGCCCCTTGCGAGCAGCCCCTTCGCGAGCGCCTGTGCGTTGTCGACGACCTGCTGCTGATATGCCTTGAACTCAGGCTTCAGAGCCTCGCCGAAGCAGACCGCCTTCGCCGCGATCACATGCATGAGCGGACCGCCCTGAATGCCCGGGAAAATCGCCTTGTTGATCTTCTTTGCGATCTCCTCGTCGTTGGTGAGGATCAGACCGCCGCGCGGACCGCGGAGGGTCTTGTGGGTCGTGGTGGTGACCACATCCGCGACACCGACCGGCGTCTGATGCAGACCCGCTGCGACCAGACCTGCAATGTGCGCCATATCGACCATGAGCAGCGCGCCGACGGAATGTGCGATCTCTGCGAGACGCTTGAAGTCGATCGCGCGCGGATATGCGGAAGCACCCGCAACGATCAGCTTCGGGCTGTGCTCCTTCGCGAGCGCCTCGACCTTGTCGTAGTCGATGTACTCGTCATCGCCGAGCCCGTAGGAGACAAAGTTGAAATACTTGCCGGAGAGGTTGACGGGAGAACCGTGGGTCAGGTGACCGCCGTGCGCAAGGCTCATGCCGAGCACGGTGTCGCCCGGCTGCAGCAGCGCGAAATACACAGCGGTATTCGCCTGCGAGCCCGAGTGTGCCTGCACATTGGCAAACTGCGCACCGAAGAGCTCCTTCGCGCGCGAGACCGCGATATCCTCAACGATATCGACGCACTCGCAGCCGCCGTAATAGCGCTTGCCGCTGTAGCCCTCGGCATATTTGTTGGTCAGCACGGAGCCCAGCGCCGCCATCACAGCGGGCGAAACGATGTTCTCGCTCGCAATCAGCTCGAGGTTGCGTCTCTGACGCGCGAGCTCCTGCTGCATCGCAGCCGCGACATCCGCGTCATACTGACCGACAAACCCGATCGTATCCATCAGATCACTAAACATTCTTCTATCGTCCTTTCGGTTTTCTGCCCGCTCATCACAGGCGCATATATTTTATTATAACACATTTCCTGCCGATATGCAAGACCTTTTCGGAATCTTTGCAAAAAACATCCGCGCTGCAGCGAAGCAGCGCGGAGTTTTCCCTTCAGATGTGTGCCTGTCCGAGAATTACTCGGCGATCGGAAGCTGATCGTACTTGTAGATGCCTGCCAGATAGGACAGCAGTGCGTTCAGGTCCTCAGCGGTAAGCGCGCCCTTGCCGTCGTTGGAGCAGTCTGCATTCAGCTTGCCCTGTGCGGTAACGGTGACTTCCTTGTCTTCTGCCTCGAGACGTGCGAGCAGAACTGCGTCTGCGACGTTCACATCGCCGTTGCAGTCGACGTCGCCGTAGGTCACGGTCGGATTCACGGTGCCGCCGCCGATCTGGACATAGCCGTTGGTCGGTGCTGCGGTGTAGTCGGTGGTGCTGGACTCACCGATTGCAGTGAACAGAATGTCAGCGTTTGCGGAGCCGCCCGGATATGCCTCACGGCCGACTGCCTTGACCTTCAGGTCAGCCTTGCTGCCCTTTGCGGCATCAGACTTGACAGTACCGGAAATGGTTGCGAGCGTGCCGTCCTTGCTGACCCAGTAGGACGAATCGGTCAGACCGGTTGCCCAGACGATCTCGATCTCGCCGTCGTTCTTGTACCAGTTGAACACGGTGTCGCCCAGATCGGAGCCTTCCTGTGCTGCTGCGCCGGTGCTGCCGATCGAGCCGAGCGTGACGCCGGTGATATCGATCAGGCTGGCGTCGTAGCTGATTGCGAAGTCGATGGTGCTCAGACCGGACGACGGAACGCCGGACAGATCAACGGTCACGCTGAATTCTTCCCCCGGGTTCTTGGTGTCGGTGCCGACCTTGACGGCAACGTCTGCTGCGAAAGCAGTCACTGCGCTCATCGAAGTGACAGCCATAGCCGCTGCGATGATACCGGAAATGAGTTTCATTCTTTTCATGATTCATACTCCTCCAAAATATTATGTGTTGGTCCACATGCGGACAAAGGAGAGACCCTCTGCCGCATCTGTGATGCCGGATGTCCCCTTCATCCTTCCACCATCACATGATACCACTTATATCTTAACTGAATCTGAAAGAAAAAGCAATGACTTATTGTCGCATCTTTTTGACTGATTGCGCATTTCTCACGGCATTTTCCGACAGTTTTGTCTTACATTGCAATAAATCTGCAAGATAATACCAATCCTTCTTCGGATCACGCCGTTTGCTTCTGTGCAAGCCCACGAAAATACATTCAGATTCAGTCAGGATCGTTTTTTGTATCACGCACCGCTGCCGTGCTGACAGCGGTGCGCAATATTCTTCGGATATTACTTGAGCATGCTGGCGACTTCGCTTGCGAGGTCGTCCTGACGCTTCTCGATGCCCTCGCCGCAGATGAAGCGGACGAAGCTCTTGATGACGATCGGGCTGCCGACCTTCTTGGAGCACTGTGCGACATACTGCTCCACGCTCTCGCCCTCGCCCTTGACGAACTCCTGGCAGAGCAGGCAGTTGTCCTTATAGTACACGCCGAGCTTGCCCTCCGCGATCTTTGCGCGGACCTGCTCGGGCTTATTTGCCATCTTGGGATCGTCAGCCATCTGTGCCATGACGATCTGCTTCTCCTGCTCGATGATGTCTGCCGGGACCTCTTCCTTGGTCAGGTAGGTCGCCTTCATTGCATCTGCCTGCAGCGCGACGTCGTTGAGGCACTCGAGCACAGCGTCGGTCGCGCCTGCCTCGCAGGAAGCAGCGACGATGACGCCCTCCTTCTTGTTGAAGTGCACATAAGCCTGCACAACGCCCTCGAGGCGTGCGAAGCGGCGAATCTGGAGGTTCTCGCGGAACTTGAGGAAGATCTCCTGCAGTGCCTCCTCGACGGTCATCTCCTTGCCTGCGAACTTTGCAGCCTTGAGTGCGTCGAGATCAGCCGGTGCGACCTCAAGAACGGTCTGTGCCAGACCCTCGCAGAATGCGACGAACTCCTCATTCTGTGCGACGAAATCGGTCTCGGAATTGACCTCGACGATCGCGCCTGCGCTGTGATCCGCGTTGGTCACGGCGACGACTGCGCCCTCAGCTGCGACTCTGTCAGCCTTCTTCGCCTGATTTGCCAGACCGCGCTCACGGAGAATGACGATTGCCTTCTCGACATCGCCGTCTGCCTCGGTCAGAGCCTTCTTGCAGTCCATCAGACCGACGCCGGTCGACTTGCGGAGATCATTGACGTCCTTTGCGGTGAAATTTGCCATCGTGGTTTCTCCTCTCTGATGATTACTCGGCAGCAGCAGCGGTCTCTTCCGCAGCTGCAGCTTCCTCGGCAGCCTGCGCATCTGCGCCCTGTCTGCCCTCGATCACGGCATTTGCGATGGTGCCGGCGATCAGCTTGACCGCACGGATCGCGTCATCGTTGCCCGGAATGACGTAGTCCACATCGTCCGGGTCGCAGTTGGTGTCGACGATCGCGACGATCGGGATGCAGAGGCGCTTTGCCTCAGCGACAGCGATCTTCTCCTTGCGCGGGTCGACGATGAACAGTGCGCCCGGGAGCTGCTTCATGCCCTTGATGCCGCCGAGGAACTTCTCGAGCTTCTCGATCTCAAGGGAGAGCTTTGCGACCTCCTTCTTCGGGAGCAGATTGAAGGTGCCGTCGGTCTCCATTGCGTGGAGCTGCTCGAGACGCTTGATTCTCTGCTGGATGGTCTTGTAGTTGGTCATCATGCCGCCGAGCCAGCGTGCATTGACGTAGTAGGAGCCGGAGCGGAGTGCCTCCTCCTTGATGGAATCGGCTGCCTGCTTCTTGGTGCCGACGAACAGGACCGACTTGCCCTCTGCGGAGAGCTCGCGGACGAAGTTATAAGCCTCCTCCAGCTTGCGGACGGTCTTCTGCAGGTCGATAATGTAGATGCCGTTGCGCTCCGTAAAGATGTACGGAGCCATTTTCGGGTTCCAGCGGCGGGTCTGGTGACCGAAGTGGACGCCAGCCTCCAGCAGCTGCTTCATGGAAACAACGCTCATGGGTAGATCCTCCTTGAAAAATGTAGATTTGGTTTTGACCTCCGGACGGCACAAGGATCGGCTGCGCTGATGCCGTTTTCCGGGCGTTCAGACCGTGCAGCCATGCCATTCCGTGCGAAGTGCGCTATTATTATACCATATTTTTCGCCGGATTGCAAGCGGCATTCTTCCGGGCAGTGCAGAAATTTCGGTCGGATTCTCCGGCGTTCTTGTGCAAAATCACGGTTTCCGGAATACCTTCCCCGCAGAGAACACGTCCTGCAGCAAATTTGACATTTCCCCGAATCCCTGCTATAATTGTATTATTCCCTGAAAAAGGAGGGTTTCGCATGCGAAAAAAACTCTTTCGCGCCGTCGAATCCGCACCCTACATCGCGGTGATGGTGCTGATGATTATCGTGAGCATCGTGCCGCTCGCATTCCGCGAGAACTACCCGGTCTTCGATATCATCGAGAAGGTCAGCACGGCGCTGTTTCTGCTCGATTACGCCGTCCGCTGGTGCACTGCCGATTTCGCACTGCCGGAGCGGAAAATGCCCTTTGTGGCGTATCCGTTCAGCGCCATGGCAGTGATCGACCTGATCTCCCTGCTGCCCTCCTTCACGATGCTCTGGGACGGGCTCAAGCTGCTGCGTCTGGTGCGCATTCTCCGCGTGCTGCGCGCCCTCAAGCTCGCGCGCTATTCCCGCAGCATGCAGATGATCGCGAACGTGTTCCGCGAGCAGCGCGAGTCGCTGCTGACCGTCTGCCTGATGGCGCTTGCCTATATCCTCATCTCCGCGCTGATCGTCTACAATGTCGAGCCCGAAACCTTCGACACCTTCTTCGAGGCAGTCTACTGGGCGACCGTTTCGCTGACGACGATGGGCTACGGCGATATCTATCCCGTCACGCCGGTCGGGCGGTTCTTCACGATGCTCTCTGCACTGCTCGGCATCGCGATCGTGGCGCTCCCCGCCGGTATCGTGACCGCCGGCTATATGGATGAGATTCGCCGCAGCCGCGAGAAGGAGAAGGAGGAGCCTCCGGCAGAGCAGTGACGGAATATCAGACCGAACTTTGCAGGCAATGTAATCCGGACGGCAGATTTGTTGTCTATCGTATCAGAAGGGCACCGTGCCCGCACAGAAACGGAGGATGAATCATCATGAAACACAGAAAGATCACAGCAATGCTCCTCGCACTCGGCACACTCCTGAGCGTGACCGCCTGCGCCGACAGCGGCTCTTCCGCCGCAGAGCCCGCACCCGTTGAAAGCCTCGGCAACGCCGAAACCACATCCGCAGGAGCCGACAGCGGCTCTTCCGCCGCAGAGCCCGCACCCGTTGAAAGCCTCAGCACCGCCGAAACCACATCCGCAGGAGCCGACAGCTCCGCCGAACTGTCTGAGCAGGACTCCGCTCCGGATTCCGACGCCGGGATCACGACGACAGCACCCGAACAACAGACCGCCGCTCCGGAAGTGACGGTCACACTGCCCGCCGGCGAGACGCCCGCGCTCCTGAAAAAAATGCAGTCTGTCAGCATTCCTGCAGGCGTTTCCGCGATCGTGCCCGCAGGCGGCAGCAAGGCAGCAGTCACTGCCTATGACGGGAACTGCTATCTCGTTGATCTGGGAGAGGACAGGCTCGTCACAAAACTGAAGCTCAAAACCGATTTTGAGCGCGCGATCGGCGTCAATTCAAACGGAACCGAGCTGTTCACGATGTACGCGAACGCGGAGGAATCCGGACTCCGCCGCTATGACATTGCAAACGGACGCTGCACCGACATCCCCTACACCGGCAGCTGCCACAGCTTCTTCTATGACCGCCGCACCGACACATTATGCGGAACGGACAACCTGTCTGTCAGCCGGATCACGAAAAACGGCGCCGAAACCGTGCTCTACACGGTCGGCAACAAAGCAAAGGATTTCATCTCGGATTGCTTTCCGCAGAATGGGCTGTTTGCAGAATCGCATCCGATCGACGATTCCAGCACATTTTCCGAGGTGATCCACCGTTATCCGGACGGAAATGCGCTGTTCACCGTCCCGTCCGGCAGCGGCAGCCAATTCGGTCTCTGCGGCGGAGGGCTGCTCCGGTTCGATACCAATATGCCCTACGGTTCGTCAACAGTCCAGACAGACTGCTATGTCCTCAGTCAGCAGACCGGCGCAAAGCTGCGTTCCTTCGGTGTCTGTGAGGGCGGTTTTCCGGCTTTCTTCGCAGATGCAGAAAGCCGCTATATGATCGTCAGCAGCATGAACAGTGAGCCGTACACCCTGAAGGAGCTGCTGCTCATCGACACGCAGTCCGGAAAAACCGAAGCGCTTCCCCTCAGCGTGAAAAAAGCGAACGAAGCAAAGGCAGCCTATCTGCCTGCGCTCGGCTGCTGGGCGGGCGCTGTCACAAGCGAGCAGAAAACTGACAAATACACCTCTGTGCTCATTCGCATCGACCCGAAGCAGGCGAAGTTCAGCCGGAATGCAAAGGCGCTCTATGTGTCCGAGGCAATGTCATCGACCGAGCTCGGCAGCAATCTGAAGAACGCCAGAGAAAAGGCGGATGCGATCGAGAAGAAATACGGCATCCGCATTCTGATCGGCAATGAGGTCAATGCACTCCCCGTCTCGTATTTCCGCATTGTCTCCTCTGAGGCGCGTACCTCCTCGAACAACATTGCAGCAGACACCGAATACGCCCTCAGTGAGCTGGACAATAAGCTCGCACACTACCCGGCTTCATTCTTCGGCAGCTTCCGCAAGAACGGCAAAAAGGGTCTGCGCATCTCGCTGACAGGCGAACTGCTGGACGCGGATCCCAACCGCGCCGGACCCGCAGGCATCGCATTTGTGTCCGACGATTGGTACAATGCGGCTATGATTTCTTCAGAGCTCATCCCGATTTCCAGCACACTGCACCACGAGATCTTCCACGCTGTCGAACAGGCAATGGCGGATCTGGGCAAATCTTTTGATGAGAGCCGCTGGAATGCGCTGAATCCTGCCGGTTTTGTATACGGCAATATTCCCGATCTGCCAAATGACAAACTGCCGATCATGGGTGACAATCATGAGAACACTGCCTATTTTTCGAGACCCTACGGCATGACAAACGCAATGGAGGACCGCGCAGCGATCGCAGAATACTGCTTTGGCGAATGGTTCGGTGAGAAGGGCTATGACATCGTTCGGAAATATCCGCATGTCAGGGCAAAGCTCGATTACATGGAGCAGCTTCTGACAGAATGCTACGGCAGCGCCTATCTGAGCAATCTGTCCTGACAGATACAGCACGCCCGCACAGGCTTTCATGTCTGTGCGGGCGTTTTTTATTATGATTATGTCCAGAGTGAGGTCAGATGCATCGGTGAGGATTCGTCGGAGCGGTGAAAGCCGCAGTTTTCGTAAAAGTGAATCTCGTCGTTGTAGGCGATCAGGCAGATGCGCAGATAATCCGCGTAGATCTCCTTGATGCGCTGCATGAGCTGCCGCCCGATGCCCGCGTCCTGAAAGTCGGGGTGCACGAGCAGATAGTGCACATAGGCGTTCATCACGCCGTCGTCCATTGCGCAGACCATCCCGACGAGCTGCTCCCCTGCCCATGCCGAGATGACCGTCGAAAAGCCCTGCATCGCACGCACGAGCTTATCCGGATATGCGCCCGACGACCACTTGACAGACAGAAACAGCGCCTCGAGCTGCTCCCTTGTGAAATCATGCGTTTCGCGGTAAGTAATCTCCATAGTATCCTCCCATAGATCATGATAGTTATGATATGCCGCTGCCGCGGAAAAAGTACTCCGTGCCGCATTCAGATCACGCATCCGCGATACGGAGCCCGCGCGTCATCGGGTCGGGCGGCTCTGTCTCTCTGCCGTCGAAATATGCCCGCAGCACCGCCTGCGCACGCGCCGGGGTCTCGTCCGTCAGCAGCATGAGCCCGAATGCCGCTCTGCGCTCAGCGGGGCGGTCGGCGAGCCACAGCACTGCCGAATTGAACAGCTCGGCGTAATCGGGCTGCTCCGTGATGCGCATGCAGTCATGGAACAGCACGGCGCCCCTGCGGTCGATCAGCTGATGCCGGCAGCCTTTGCACCCGACCTGCGCCTGCACGGGACAGTTCCGCATCAGCATCAGCGGCAGCCGCCCGTAGATCAGCCGACCCAGCGGCAGGACGGTATGCAGCCTTGCGCTCTGCGGCACGGCGGGCGAAAGCAGCGCGTCGTGAAGACCGTCTCCGGCGAGCTCCGCGGCAGCGCGGGAATTGGTGATGTGCAGCCCGAGCGAGCCGTGCAGCGTAAAGCCGAGTGCCTTGCCCAGTGCGATATCGCCGACATGCTGACACGCGAGCCGCCGGAGCCCGTTTTCATGGGCGGAGCGCAGCAGCCCGGCGATTGTTTCCTCATCGCAGACAAAGCGCGGCGGCACAACGATGCAGCGTTCCCGCGCGATCGGCACGCCCGTGCTCAGATACGCCGGCACGAGCGACAGCGGCAGGCAGAGCGCGTCAAGCCGGTCTGCAAAGGGCAAAACCGCCTCGAGCTGGTCGATGCTGTGCAGCTGCACGCGGATCGCGTCGGTGCTGTCCTGCGGCGGATAATCGGGCAGCAGCGGAATCTCGCCCGGGCAGTGCGGCGGCGCGAGATCGTCCGCGCGCGTGCGGTCCATTTCGGCGACGGCATCGCGGCGCATCGCGTTGAGCGCCGAAGCCGGGAGCATCAGCCCCGCGGCGATCTCTGCCGTGACCGTGCCCGGCGAATAGATAGTGTCGCCGAGCTTATCAAACTGTCTTTGCAGCGCGGACAGATCGGTCGGGCGGGTCTGCGCGGTCTGCGGGATATCGCCCGTGACCGTGACGCTGTAGCCCGCATCATCGCTGACCGTGAGGGTCGCCGGGGTGTCCGGCTGCAATACATAGTGTGCATGCAGCACCGCACATTTCCGCGGTGTCTGATAGCTTTGGCGCAGTGTCCCGAGCACGCTCTGTGCCGCGGTGACATCCTCGCGGGTGCGCGTGCCGAACATCGCGCGGCGCTTTCCCGTGAAATAGCCGTCGGTGAAGCCGCTGCGCGAAAAGACCGCCCGCAGTGTTTCCGTGTCGGCAGGCAGACCGTCCAGCGCGCGGCGGCAGGCGGTCACGGCGGCTGCGACATACTCCGGACGCTTCATGCGCCCCTCGATTTTCAGCGAATGCACACCCATCTCCGCGAGCGCCTGCAAATGCGCCGTCAGCGACATATCCTTCAGCGAGAGCGCGCAGGCGTCTGCCGGGGCGCCCGGTGCGTGAAAGGGCAGTCGGCAGGGCTGCGCGCAGCAGCCGCGGTTTGCGCTTCTGCCGCCCATCGCGGCGGAGAGCCAGCACTGCCCCGAGACGGACATACAGTGTGCGCCGTGCACGAACACCTCGACCTCGATGCCGCAGCGCGCAGCCTCTTCGCAGACCGCCTGCAGCTGCGTCCTCGAGAGCTCTCTGGCGGCGACTGCTCTGCGGAAGCCAGCTTCATGCGCATAGCGGATGCCCGCGGGCGAATGAATCGTCATCTGCGTCGAGGCGTGCAGCGGGAGCGTCGGCACGCGCCTTGCGATGTATGCTGCGACTCCGAGGTCCTGCACGATCACGCCGTCCGCGCCGATCTCGGCGAGCAGCAGCAGGAGCTCGTCCAGCGCGGAGAATTCCGCATCGGCAAGCAGCGTGTTCACTGCCGGATAGACACGCACGCCGCTGCGGTGGCAGAGCAGGGCAGCGGCGCGAAGGGCATTTTCGTCAAAATTTTCTGCATGGGCACGCGCCGAAAACTGTGCGCCGCCCAGATACACGGCATCAGCGCCGCAGCGCACGGCTGCCTCAAGCGCCGCCATGCTCCCCGCAGGCGCGAGCAGCTCGGGACGGCTGTTCTGCTTTGCGGTCATGTCTCGGTTAAGCTCAGCTGACCGTCATCGGGCTTGGCGGGCTTTGCGGGCTCTGCCGCCGGTGCGGGCTTTGCAGCGGGCTTCTCGCCGCCGGCACTGTCGCGGAGCTCCCGCAGCTTCGAGAGATTCTCCAGCTGCTCGACCTTTGCCTTGAGCGCGTCGATCTCGCGCAGCGCGGCGTCGCGCTCGAGCCGCGCCTTGCCTGCCTCGTCGACATACTCCTTCACCTGCGAGCGGATGACCTCGACCGCGCTGGTCGCCTTCGTCAGCTCATCCATTGCGGTATACGCCGCCATGATCACCGCGGAATGCGGCGAAATGCGCGGATCGCGCTCGGTGATATCGGAGATGCGGCGCTCCAGATTCTTGGCTACCTGATAGACATAGCTCGGCGAATCCTCCGTCTCGAGGATATACTCCTTGCCGCAGAGCACGACCTTGACTCTCGTTTTCATTTGCTTCCATCCTTTCTTTTGTCAGTCAAAATAACGCATCAGTGCCACGACCCTGCCGAGGATCACGGCGTAGCCTGTGATGATCGGCTCCATTGTATCGTTCTCGGGCTGGAGCCTGTAGTGCCCGTTTTCCCTGTAAAACCGCTTGACCGTCGCCTCGCCGTCCTCGGTCATGACGACTGCGATCTCGCCGTTCTCAACGGTCTCGCACTGCTCGACGATCACCACATCGCCGTCCAGAATGCCTGCGTTGATCATGCTCTCGCCGCGGACATTGAGCGCGAACAGCTCGCCGTCATAGTGCCGGTCGGGCGCAAAGCTCAGATAGTCGGTGATATGCTCGATCGCCGAGATCGGCAGCCCTGCCGTGACCGTGCCCAGCAGCGGCACGCGGACCGTCCCGCGCCCGTGCAGGCGGATCGCGCGGTTCTGATTGTCCATCTTGTCGAGATAGCCCTCCTCGACGAGCTTGTTGATATAGTGGTGCACGGTGGATGTGGAGGGAATGTCAAGTGCCCGGCAGATTTCGCGCACGGTCGGCGCATAGCCGTCCTCGATCCGCTGCCGGATATAGCGGTAGATCGCCTGTGCCTTTTCGTTCAGCATATGATGTTCCTTTCTCTGCACGTCCGCATCGCATCAGCCCTCTGCGCGCGCCTTGAGGCGCTGTGCGATCTGCTTTGAGAGCTTGTTGACGTCGCCGCAGCCGAGCGTGATGATCAGGTCGCCGGGCAGTGCCACGCGGCAGACCGCAGCGCAGATATCATCGAAATTCTTGTATTTGCGTTCATCCGTCCACGGGACACTCTCGTCCTGCGGATACCAGATGCAGCCCGGGATCTTCTCTGCAAGCTGGCGTGTGAAGACGTGAAGGTCATTTTCCTCTCTGCCGCCCATGATATCGGTCAGCGCGACGATATCGGCGATCTGCAGCGCCTCTGCGAAGTCGTCGAGCAGGCGGGCGGTGCGGGAATAGGTGAAGGGCTGGTGCACCGCAATCACGCGGCGGTAGGGCATTGCCTTTGCCGCACGCAGCGTCGCAGCGATCTCCGCCGGGTGGTGCCCGTAGTCGTCCGCTACCGTGATGCCGCTGACATTGGCGTGCACCTCAAATCTGCGCTTGGCGCCGTGGAAGGTCAGCAGCCCCTCGCAGCACTGCGCGAAGTCCAGACCCGTCGCGCAAGCCGCCGCGATCGCCGCGAGCGCGTTGAGCACATTGTGCTCGCCCGGGACGAGCATCTCCGCGCGCCCGAGCAGCTCGCCGTTGTGATACACCGCAAAGGACGTTCTGCCCTCCTTGCCGTGCTCGATCTCCGCGGCGCGCCATTCGCATTCGGGCTTGGTGCCGAAGCGGACCATCTCCTTGCCGGTGATGCCCCGGACCGCGTCGCAGGTGTTCGCGTCGTCTCCGTTGTAAAGCACGGTTCTGCTCGCTTTTTCTGCAAATTTCGTGAACGACGCCTTGAGGTTCTCCAGCGTCTTGAAATACTCCATGTGGTCCTCGTCGATGTTGAGGATCACGGCGATATCGGGCGAGAGCTTCAGGAAGGTGTCGACATATTCGCATGCCTCGCAGACGAACACCTCGCTCTTGCCCACTCTGCCGCTGCCGCCGATGCTCGGGAGCTTGCCGCCGATGACCGCGGAGACGTCAATACCCGCGGTGAAGAGGATCTGCGTGAGCATTGAGGTGACGGTCGTCTTGCCGTGCGTGCCCGCGATGCAGACCGCGTCGGCATACCACTCCGAGACCAGACCGAGCAGCTCGCTGCGCTCCATCATCTCGACGCCGCTTGCCTCTGCCGCCGCACGCTCGGGGTTCGTCCGCGCGATCGCAGCCGAATAGACCACGAGATCGGCGTCACCGAGATTCTCCGGACGCTGCCCGAGCATCACCGGGATGCCCATTGCGCGGACCGCCTGCAGCGTGTCGGTCTCGTTGTTGTCCGAGCCGGTCAGATAGTAGCCCTTGGCATGGAGCACCTGCGCGAGCGGATACATGCCGCTCCCGCCTATGCCGATCATATGAATATGTTTTTTTCCTTTTAACTTATGATTCATAATCAATTCATCCCTTTCTGTCGTATATTATACACAAAACGAACACATTTCTATGTTATAATCAATCCGGACTGTGGAGACAGTCTGCTCCTCTGCATGCTCCGACGACTGATTCAAACCGAAAGGAAGGCTACCGAAATGGAAATCACAGATCTGAAAATCCGCAAAATGATGACAGACGGAAGACTGCGCGCAATCGTTTCGATCACGCTCGACAACATGCTCGCAGTGCATGACATCAAGGTCGTTCAGGGCGAATCCCGCCTCTTCGTCGCAATGCCCAGCCGCAAGGACGAGGGCGGCATCTTCCGCGATATCGTCCACCCGATCGCCCCGCAGGCGAGAGATTACCTCGAGACGACGATCCTCGCCGCCTATCAGGAGCAGCTGAAGCTCATGCAGGCGGAGGCTGCCGCAGCCGAGCTCGGCGCCGGGTCCGCAGACGCATCCGAGACGTTCTGACTGCCGCTGTCCGGTCTGGAATCCATGCCGGACAGCATCTTTTGTTTCCTGTGAAATGTGATCTGATGAAACGCTCCGTGTGCATATTATGCGCACGGTTTTTTGTTTTACCCGATATCGCCGGTGATGAGCTGCAGCGTTTTCAGCAGTGCGATCTGCGTCTTTGCATCGGGCAGCGCGTCCTCCATGACCATTCTGATCGCCTTGTGCAGCGGCATTTTCACCACATCGAGGAATTCGTCCTCGTCCAGATGCTGCTCCGAGAAGTGCAGCCCCTGCGCGAGATACATATAGATGATCTCCTTGTCGTAGGCGGGCGTCGGGAAGAGATGCCCCAGCGGGTAGATCATATCCGCCTCGGCACCGACCTCCTCTTTGAGCTCGCGCACGGCGCATTCCTTCGGGTCCTCGCCGTATTCGAGCTTGCCCGCGGGGATTTCGAGCGTCACGGTGCCCTGCGGGTAGCGGAACTGCCGCACCATGAACACCTGACCGTCATCGGTCAGCGGCACGACGCATGCGCCGCCCGGGTGATGCACCACCTCGCGGACTGCCTCCGTGCCGTCCTCCAGACGCACGGTGTCGCGCGTCACATGCAGGATTTTTCCGTTGTATATCTCCTCCGAGCCGATCTGCTCCTCCCGCAGATGCAGCCCCTCCGCGCCCGGGCAGCCCGCGCACGCGGAGGCATCGGTGCAGCCGGCACAGAGTCCTTCCGTGATCTCAGACATGAGCCTTCACTCCTTCTCTTCTTCCGTATCATCTGTCGTGCCGCCGTCCTCGGGAACCGGGGGCGGTGTATCGTCACCGTCGTCGCCGAGCACATGTCCGGCGGTCTTCAGATAGGTGTAGCGTGCGTAGACCGAGTGCAGCGGCAGCAGATCGCCGCGGCTGTAGTCATAGCAGTATTTTGTCCGCGGGACGGATTCACGCTGCTTTCTGCAGGCAATCCACATGATCAGCAGATACAGCAGCAGTGCGCCGAACGCGCAGAGCGAGATCAGTATACCGGTTTTCAGCCCCGGTGTCTCATAGTGAAATGCGATCTGATTGTCGCCCGCCTCGCAGCGCACCGCCATGAAGCCGTAGCTCACGCGCTCGACGTCCATGCTGCCGCCGTTGACCGTCGCCGACCAGCCCGATTCATAGGGCACGGAGAAGAACACCAGCGCGGGCTTTTCGAGGGTGATCTCCGCCTCGAAGCCGTAGGAATCGTAGGTGAAGGTCTTGCAGGTCCTGTTCGCGGCGATCTCGCTGCAGAGCTGCAGATACGCCTCCTCGTCCTGCCCGTAGCGGTCGCTCTCGGCGAGCTCGGTCAGAATATCGCCGTATTTGGCAATCTGCTCCTGATCGAGCCCGAGCGCCTGCAGCATCGTGCGCTCCTTGCCCAGAGCGGTCAGCTTGTTGAGCGACTCGGTGTCGATATAGCTGTCATATGCAACGCCCATCGGAATATACGCTTCGTTCTCGTAGATATAGAAGCCGTTTTCCTTTTTCAGATATTTGAAGCCCGGCATGTCGAGCTTATGCTCGGCATCCGTATTCTCCGAATCCGCCTTGTCAAAATAGTATTTGACATTGAACAGCGCACGCAGCGGGTAATTCTTCTTATCGGCGCGGGAGGCAACGTCACGCTGCACATCGACCGCGTCGTAGAAATCCATGACCGACACCGGCACGATGCTCTGGAAGCAGCGCATATTGGGATAATTTCCCCACAGCATCGGATAATTGTCGTAATCCTCAGAAATGTCGATGCGGTAGAACTGGTTTTCCGCCTCGGGCAGCGAGATCTCCCGCCCGCCCCTGATCGCATAGCCGACGTAATACTCCGGATACATGCCCATTCCGATGCCGAAATAGACTGTCATGCCCGTGCAGACGACACAGCTCAGAACGGTCAGCCCGAGCGCATGCCCCTGATAGTGCCAGCCGCGCTTGCGGGAGACCAGCAGCATGCAGAGCAGATAGAGCATCACGGCGCAGGCGGCGACCGAGAGCCAGTGGAACCACGGGAATTTCGCGAATTTGAACCATTTGACCGTGTTCTCCTCCTTGACGGGGAAGAACGAGATCACGGCGAATGCCGCGAGGAAGATGCCGCAGACAGTTACGCCGCTGCGCCATCTGATCTGCGGGTTGTCGAGCGCATAGGCGGTCATCAGCGCCATGATCAGGATCGGCATGTAGTACCAGCGCGCGTAATACGAGCTGTTGAAGGTGTAGAACATCGTATTGAGGATCGGCACGAACGCACAGACGATGCAGATGACGGTCAGGCGGGTCGCCCAGTGGCTGCGCTTCTGCTTCATGAAGGCAAGCACGCCCGCCATCGAGTAGAGCGGCAGATAGCCGCCGATCGAAGCCCATTTGCCGTAATCGGTCTGGAAGAGATTCGGGCGCGCGGGCACATCGGGCAGCATGAAGAAGCTCTGCACGATATGCAGCAGACGGGTGCGGTCGTAATAGCTGACCATATCCAGCCCGAAGAGGAAGGTGCCGACGCGGTCATTGCCGAGAATGGCAAGTGCCGAGGGCAGCAGCATGAACGCCGCCATCAGCCCGCCGAGCACCGCCTCCAGCGCAAGGCTGAGGAGTTTGCGCAGATTTGCGCGGAAATCCTCCGAGCCGCAGCGCACGATGAAATACAGCACGAGAAAGACTGCCTGCCCGGTGAAGAAGTAATAGTTGAGCACTGCCATGAAGCCGACGACCAGCGCAAAAACGCCGCGGCGGTTCTCATTGACGCGCTGCTCCATCGCGATCAGCATCAGCGGGAAAAAGGCGGTCACGTCCTGAAAATGATTGAAGAAGATATTGAAGAGCTGGAAGCCGGAATAGGCATAGAGCAGACCGCCGATCATCGCCGGCACGCGCCCGCGGACAAACCGCCGCAGATAGGCATAGGCGGTCATCGCGGCAAAGCCGTGCTTCATCGCCAGCAGATATGGCATCAGATAGAGCACGCATTTCTCCGGGAAGAGCGCCGTCAGCCAGAAGAACGGGCTGCCGAGCAGATAGAACGAATAGGAGCCGATGAAATTTGCGCCCAGATCGGTGCGCCAGTTCCAGCCGAATTCACCGTTTGTCACCGCCTGATGCGCCAGATGATAAAACGGAATCTGCTGGGAATTGAAATCGCCGTAATAGACAAAATAGCCGCCGGTCATGATCATCACCGGCGCCATGATCAGCAGAATGATCGCAAAGCCGAGCAGAAAAACCAGCAGATAGGGCTCACGCCTTCTGCTCTCCAGCAGCGGTGCCGAGAGCGGATTCCGGAATCGTTTCATGGATGTTCAACCTCGTTTCGCCGCAAAAGTCAGATCGGTCGCGGCGCCAGTTCTATTATAGCACAAATCCTGCCGCTTGTAAAGAGCATTTGTTCGGAAATTCGTATGAGGTGCGCACGGGCAGCTTGATCGGATAAGGCGGCAGCGCTTCGCGCTGCAATTTTGAATGGGGACCTCTCTTGCAGGTCCCCAAGCCCGCCGAGCGCTTGAAGCGACTTTGCGCGCTGACGCGCGCTTGCCCTGCGGGCGCTTTGCTACGATTCGCTTTCAGCGAATCTCGCGGGGAGTTTCGCCCTCTGCGGAGGGCGACGAGGGCTCTGCCCTCGACCCGCGAGCTTTTGAAAAAGCTCGACCAAAACTTTTGTGTTGAGTAGCCGTGAGTATCTTGGTTATCGGTGTGTCTCACGCCTAATCTGTCTCAAATCGGGATTCCAAAGGGCTAGTAGCCCTTTGGCGGGAGTTTGAGGGCAGAGCCCTCATCACAAATCCGTCGGAGACACCTTATTTTTTCAGCAGCGCGCGCAGATCGCGCTCCTTCTGCTGCATCAGCCCGTCAAAGCGCGCCAGATAGTCATAGGGGTACTTGCACTCGGTCAGCCGCTCGATGCCGCGTCTGCCGCCGAGCACCTTCGTCGAAGCGCCCGCCCCGATGCCGAGGATGGTCTGCGAATCGTCCATCATCATGACGTTGTAGGGGCTCTCAAAGCCGGGCTTCGCATAGCCGACGTTTTCGAGATTCGCCGCCATGTTCTTCTGCCGGTAGAGATAGTACGGCCGGTAGCCCGCTTGGGTCAGCGTTTCCTGTGCATAGGCGACCATCTCGCTGACGGCTGCCGGCTCGGGCATCGCAAGGCTCTGATAGAAGTCCGCCGCCTTTTTCAGCGACAGGCAGTGCACGGTGATGCTCTCCGGCGAAAGCGCGACCGCCCTGTCGATGCTCCCGCGGAAGCCCTGCACGGTATCCTCCGGCAGCCCCGCGATGAAATCCATGTTGATATTGGAAAAGCCCATTTCCCGCGCGAGCAGGAATTTGTCAACGGCATCCTGCGCGGTGTGCGGACGCCCCGCCGCTTTCAGCACATGATCCTGAAAGCTCTGCGGATTGACCGAGATGCGCGTGACGCCGAACTGCCGAAGCACCGCGAGATTCTCCCGCGTGATCGTGTCGGGGCGCCCCGCCTCGACCGTGAATTCGCGCAGGCTGCCCGGCTCCGGCAGCAGATAGCGGTCGATCCAGTCCAGCGGCTGATAAAGGTCGATCGCGGTCGGGGTACCGCCGCCGATATACACCGAATCGACCCGCAGCCCGCATTCGTCGATGATCTGACTGACCAGCTGCATCTCCCGGTGCACACACTGCAGATAATCCGGGATCAGCCTGCCCATCTGCGCGACCGAATTGCTGACGAATGAGCAATATTTGCAGCGGGTCGGGCAGAACGGCACCGACAGATAAATGCCGACACCGTTTTCCGGCGCTGCATCGAGAATCGGCTGCTGCACCGCGAGGATATCGGAGGCGAGCTGAATCTTCTCCTCCGTCACATGCCAGACATCGCGGAATTCCGACTGTGCCGCCGCAAGGCTCCCCGTGCGTTCACGGAATTTCCGCAGCAGATTCACCGGTCGGATGCCGGTCAGCATGCCCCATGCCGGACGCAGACCGGTCAGCGCGCAGAGCTGCGGATAGAGCAGCGACGAGAGCGTGCGGTCGAGCAGATTGTTCGGAATATCCGCAGGCACGTCGGTCTCGGCGCACAGCTCCTCCCGCCCGATGCGGGTCACACAGGTCAGATGCCCGTCTGCCAGCACGGCAGAGAGCACCTCCCCCGCCGGAATCTCCGGCTCCGACGAAAAATCAAAGCGCTCCGCCGGGCGAAAGAGCTTTAAGAGCGCCTCCATCTCATAGGTACGGGCATGCCCGACGGTGTGGATCACCATTGCAGCAGCCCCGGGTTGACGTAGTGGTTATAGCGGCGCTCGTGCGAGAGCGTCGTATTGCCGTAGTGCCCGCAGTAGCAGGTGCAGTCGCCCTCGAGCCTTCCGAGCCTTGCGAGCGAGGCGCGCATATCCTTGATATTGCCGCCGGGGAAGTCGATCCGCCCGACGCTGTCGCGGAAGAGCGTATCGCCCGTGAAAAGCTGCTCACCGTGCAGAAAGCAGCAGCCGCCTGGCGAATGCCCCGGCGTGTGCAGCACGGTGAAGGTCAGCTCCGGCGATAATTCCAGCACATCGCCCTCGGCAATGTGCCGGATGCTGTCGGCATCGGGTCTGTGATAGCACTCGGGCATCCCGAGGCTCTCTGCGAGCGACGCCGCGACGTCCATCAGCATCGGCTCATCCAGCGGGTGCACATAGAGCGGAAGCCCGCACTGCCTGCCGATCTGCGCCGCCGCACCGAAGTGGTCAAAATGCGCATGGGTCAGCAGCATCGCAAGCGGCTTCAGACTGTGATGCTCCAGCACCGCAAGCAGCCGCTCCGGCTCGGCACCCGGGTCGATCAGCACGGCGTTTTTCTGCGAATCAGCGGCGATATGGCAGTTTGCCTCCAGCTCGCCGACCGCGACGGTAATCACTTCCAGCATGGTTTCACTCCTTGCGTTATTCGGCGGTCATGCCCGCAGCGCCTCCAGAATCTGCGCATAGGCGGCAGCCCGATCCGCCTGCGGGTCGTTCACAATGATATGCGGGATGTGCAGCCCCTCAAGAATCGTGAGCTCGCGGTCTTGCCGCTCCCGCAGCGCCGCGAGATATCCCGCAAGCCCGGAAAGCCCGTTCGCTCTGCCGTAGGCGCCGCCGCAGTGATAATCAATGACGGCACTGAGCCATTCCTCGCCGCGCTCGGCGCGCACGCTTTCGATGCTCGCGGCGATATCGTCCGTCTGCAGGTAGACGGCAAAGGGCTTCAGCGGCGCGATGATCTGCGCAATCTCACCGATATAGGCCGCAGATTCGCCGATCTCCATATTGAAGCGCATCATGGTCTCGCACATGGGATTTTGCAGGAAAACGCAGTTGAACACATAGCGCTCTTTTCCGAAGCTTTCCGCAAACACGCGCCATTTTTCGAGCATGACCGGCTTTTCCTGCTCCCAAGGCAGCACATCATATATCTTATGCCGCATCAGAAATGCCTGCAGCGGCTCCGGCATCCAGTCCTCGATCGGTACGACGGTCCCCATCTCAAAGACATCCGCGGCGGCGCAGAAATCGCGCAGGTCGTCGTCGTCAGTGAGCAGTGCCTCCGCCTCGGCAAGGGCGCTGTCGCCGAGCAGGGCATGGTTTTCCCAGTCTGCCGGGTGATCGCCCGTGCCCTCGTCCACATTGTTGAAATGCAGCGCATCTGCGATGTATTTTGCAGCCGTGCTCTTGCCGGAGGCGGGCAGCCCCTCGACCAGAATCAGTCTGTATTTCGTTCTCATTTCTTCCCTTCTCCCGAAACGCCTGCTCTGTCTGCGGAGATCACGTCGCGCACTGTGCAGAGCCGCTGCAGCAGGCTGTTGAGCACCTCGCGCGAGCCGACCGTGACCGTCGCCTCGAGCAGCGCATTGCCGTTTTTCAGCAGGTGGAAATTGAAATTGGAAACGGGCACATGTGCCTCGTTGATCACCGTGGTGATATCGCCGAGCAGCCCCATGCGGTTGATGCAGAGCACCTCGATCTTGACCTGCATATCGGTCTGCGGGGCATTGCTCGCCCACTGCGCCGGAATCCAGCGCGACATCTCGGCGGGGTCATTGCGTGCGATGACCTCGCGGTATTTCTTACATTCCTTCGTGTGGATGGTCACGCCGTGCCCCTGCGTCGCAAAGCCGACGATCTCCTCGCCCTGCAGCGGCGAGCAGCAGCGCGCGAGCTTGACCTCGAGATTCGCCAGACCGTCCAGAATGACGCCGGAGCTGCTCTTCTGCGGGGTGCGCACCGGCTCGGGCTTCACCGGGACCGGCTCTGCTGCCGTGCCGTAACGCTTGAGCCAGCACTCGCGCATACGCGGCAGGAGCTTGGTCAGGGAGAGACCGCCGTAGCCGATCGCCGCAAAGAAGTCCTCGACCGTCGCGCAGTTTGCCGGGCGGAGGTCCTCCGTCACGATGACCTGCAGCTGCTCCGCGGTCATCGGCATGCGCATGCGGCGGCACTCGTGCTCGATCGCCGCTCTGCCCGCCGCGATATTCTCCGGGCGGCGCTCATGCTTGAACCATGCGCGGATCTTCGCACGCGCCTCGTTTGTCTTGACAATGTCGAGCCAGTTGCGGTTGGGTCCCTTGTTCGGGTCGCGGCTCGTGATGATCTCGCAGACCTCGCCGGTGTTGAGCGTGTAGGAGAGCTGCACGATGCGCCCGTCGACCTTCGCACCGGTCATGCGGTGCCCGACGTCGGTGTGGATGTGGTATGCGAAATCAATGACGGTCGAGCCGACCGGCAGGCTGACCGAATCGCCCTTCGGGGTCATGACGACGATATCCTCGGGCGCGAGATCGTTCTTGATCGTGTTGACGAGCTCCTCGGGGTCGTCGCTCCCCTGCTGCGTCTCGAGCACCTGCCTGATCCACGCCATGCGCGAATCCATGCCGGTCTTGCCCTGAATGCGCTCCTTGTACTTCCAGTGTGCCGCGATGCCGTATTCGGCGTTGGCGTGCATCTCCCAGGTGCGGATCTGCACCTCAAAGGGGATGCCCTCCTTGCCGAGCACCGAGGTGTGCAGCGACTGATAGCCGTTCGGTTTGGGGTTCGCGATGTAATCCTTGAAGCGGTTCGGGATCGGGCGGAACATATCGTGCACCAGACCGAGCACGCTGTAGCACTCGGTCACGGTCGTGACGATCACGCGTACTGCGTATTTGTCGTAGATTTCGTCGAAGCTTTTGTGGTTGATATATGCCTTCTTGTAAATGCCGTAAATGCTCTTGACTCTGCCGTCGATCTGCGGGGGTGCGACAAAATCCAGCGTCTGAAAGCGCTGTGCGATGCGCTCCTTGATCTGCTCGATGAACGCCTCACGCTCCTCCTTGCGGTTGTCGAGCAGCTTTTCGATCTCGCTGTAGGCAAACGGGTCGAGATAGAAGAAGGAGAGGTCCTCGAGCTCCTCCTGCACCGAGGTGATGCCGAGCCGCCGCGCGATCGGCGCGTAGACATTCATGGTTTCGAGGGCGGTGCGGTGCTGCTGCTGCGCGTTGCGGTACTGCAGCGTGCGCATGTTGTGAAGGCGGTCGGCGAGCTTGATGATCATGACGCGGATATCCTGCGACATGGCGAGCAGAATCTTCATGACATTCTCTGCCGCCATCTGCTCCTTCGTGAAGGTCGGCACCTTGGCGAGCTTTGTCACGCCGTCGACCAGCAGTGCGACGTCCTGCCCGAAGCGCTTTTTCAGGTCGTCGAGCGTTGCGGCAGTGTCCTCTACCACGTCGTGCAGCAGTGCGGCACAGAGCGTATCGGTATCCATGCCGAGCTCCAGCACAATGTACGCGACGGAGACCGGATGGATGATGTAGGGCTGCCCCGAGGAACGGACCTGTCCCTTGTGACATTCGTTGGCGAATTCATAGGCGCTGACCACCTTGCTGATATCGTACTGCCGGTCATCGCTCAGAATCTTGCCGACGATCATATCGATCGTATAAATCTCGTCATGAAATTCGGGCATAAGCACGCTCCTTTCTGTTGTCTGCTGTCAGAAATTCATCTCCGCCAAATGACGGACTGCTGTTTCCGTTCATACTGCTCCCTTGTGATCTCCCCGGCGGCATACTGGCGTTCCAGCTCATCCAGCGCGTGCTGAATCTCCGCCTCCGTCTGCGGGACCATCTCCGCGCCGTCGTCCCGGTATCTGTGCATGGAGACCGCGCCGAGCACAATCAGAAACACGGCGAGCACCAGCACCGCGGCACTGACGGCGACAAGGCTCTTCGACCGGAGCTCCGCAAGCGCCAGCTTGACGATCGCGGGAATGATAAACAGGATGTCAAAGAGGTTCAGATGGGGGTCGGCAGGCTCCGAGATCAGCCCGACGATCAGCGTATAGGTGCCGATCACCGCGAGCACGATGCCGGATATCAGTGCGGCGCGTGAACGGGTATACCGTTCCGACCGCTTGAGGACTGCCATCTCACGCACCTCCCGTCTTCGCCGTGCCCGCACCTGCCATCGCGCGGATATTCCGGTAGGTCTCCGATTCGCTCAGGTCGCGCTTTTTGGTCACGCGCAGCCGCACGAGCGCATCGCTGACCGCATCGTACTGCATCAGCCCGAGCTCGGCGAAGATATCGCCGCAGATGCGCGCCCGGCAGTAGTTCATCCCCTGCGGCTTCAGCGTCTCGCACAGCACGGAGACCGGCATCGGCGCCTCGTGCACGGCACTGTAGACCGCGACCAGATCGGCGCGGTGCGGGCACATCCGCAGATAATAGGGCCTCGGCAGCGCCTCTCCGCGGCGGTAGCTCTCATAGGCATTGAGCGCGGCAATCGCCTGCTCCTGCGCCGACTGGGAAATGCGCCAGTCCTCGCAGCGGAGCGTGAGCTGCGGTCTGCCCTGATAGGGGCGGACCTCCGCCGCGACCAGAAAATCGACGGTCATCCCCGGCACAATGCCGGTCTCCTGCGGCGAAACGCGGAACATCAGCACATCGAGCGGATCGCGCCCGGCGCGCACCTGCAGCTTGGTGTGTGCGCCGCCCGAGAGCGGGATCAGCGCGCTGACCGTGACGCCCTCCAGCACAAACAGCGGCTTTTCGTTGCCGCTGCCGAAGGGCTCGAGCACGGCAAGCCCCGCGACATTCTCCACAGTCAGGTCCTTTGCCGTGACCACGCGCTCCGCATGCACGGTCCGCACGGGCATGACCGGGTGATGCTCTGCGGCATAAGCCTGCAGCGCGGCGCAGAAGGCGTCCTTTTCCGCCTCCGAGACGGTGAAGCCGCCCGCGCCCGGGTGTCCGCCGTAGCGGATGAGATGGGGCGCACAGGCATGCAGTGCCTCAAAGACCGAGAAATCGCCGAAGCCGCGCGCCGACCCGCGGTAGCCCTCGGGCTCGCGCGACATGAGAAAGCATGGCTTGCCGAAGCGCTCGGTCAGCCGCGCCGCGACAATGCCGATCACGCCGTGGTGCCAGTCCTCGCCGGCAAAGGTCAGCACTCTGCCGCAGAGCAGCGCGGGGTTCGCGGCGATCTCCGCGAGAATCTGCTCCAGAATGACCTGCTCGGTCTGCCGGCGCTCGTTGTTGAGCGCGTGAATCTGCCCTGCCAGCGCCGCGGCATTGTCGTAATCGTCCGTGAGAAAGAGCTCGACCGCCAGCGCCGCCGTCGCGAAGCGCCCGGCTGCGTTGATGCGGGGAATGAGCTGAAAGGAGGCGTTCACCGCACTGACCGGCGTGCCCGGCTCGATGCCGCAGACCTCCATCAGCGCCAGAAGCCCGGCGCGCTCGGTGTTCTGCAGGAGCTCGAGCCCGCGCCGCACCAGAAAGCGGTTCTCACCGTCCAGCGGCATGACGTCGCCGACCGTGCCCAGCGCCGCGAGGTCGCCGAACTGCTCGATCGCCATGTCGGGGTCGCCGTCCATCGCGATGATCAGCCGCAGCACGACGCCCGCGCCGCAGATCGTCTTATACGGAGAGAGATCGTCCGGGCGGTAGGGGTCGACAACGGCATACGCCTCGGGCAGCGTGTCGCCGGGGCGGTGGTGGTCGGTGATGACCAGCTCCATGCCGAGCTCTTTGACGAGCTTTGCCTCCGCGATCGCCGAAATGCCCGTATCGACGGTGACAATGAGCTGCACGCCCTCCGCCTTCAGACGCTGCAGGGTATCGGCGCGCATGCCGTAGCCCTCGGCGCGGGTCGGCACATACCACGACACATTTGCGCCGGCATTGGTGAGCCAGTCGGTGAGCATGACGGTCGCGGTCACGCCGTCGCAGTCGTAGTCGCCGTAGACACAGATCCGCTCGCCCGCATCGACCGCCGCCAGAATGCGATCTGCCGCGCGCTGCATATCTGTCAGCAGGAACGGGTCGGAGAGCTCACGGACCTCGAGCAGCCGCCCTGCCTCCTCCACCGATTCGATGCCGCGTGAGACCAGCACCTCCGCACATAGCTGCGTGATGCCGCCCTGCCGCGCGAGCTGCGATGCCTTTTTCCGGTCAGGCGCCCCGATCTCCCAGCGTCTGCGCATATCTCACCCTCCGTTCCCGGCATTTGCCGGATCGTAATTCTCTTATCTATCTAGTATACCATTTTCGCGGAAAAAAAGCAAGCGATTGCAGGCGGTTCGTGCCAAAGGCGGAAAAATCGGCAGAAAATACAAAACCGCCCGCCGGCTGACGATCCCGGCGGGCAGTGCGGTTTATTTTTTCTTCTTATCCTCGGGCTCTGCTTCCGTCGCAGGCTCCTGCTCCGGCTGCGCTGCCGCGGCGGCTCCGGAAGCCGCCTCCCTCGCGGTCTGACGCTTCCTGTAGTCCTCGTAGACCGCCTGCGAGAATGCTGTGCCGATATAGCCCATCAGCAGCAGGAGCTCCAGACCGATCAGCGGAAAGAGCACATTGCTGAGACCGTTGCGGATACTGGTCTTTGCGTCGGAATTTGCCGGCACAAGGATGTTGTAGGCGTTTGCCAGCGAGACATTCTCGTAGTAGTCGGTCGCGGTATCCTCGACCACCTTGATCAGCGTCTTGACCTTCGTGTCGATGTTCTCGAGGTCCTTCTCGACGCGCTCGACCTTCGCGGAGCCGTCCGCGCTGCTCCTGCGCAGAGCGGTCAGGCGGTCGTTGTAGTAGGCGATGAGCTGCTTGGACTCGGACACATTGTTCTGCGCGGTGATCTGACGGTTGATCAGTCTGTCGTACTCCTCCGAGGCGACCTTCGATTCGGTGTTGATCGTGCCGTCGGTGAAGATGATGATCTGATCCTTCTCGTACTTGTCGATCAGGTCCTTGATCGTCGCGAGGTTCTCCTCGTAGGTCGTCAGGGAGCGGTTCTCCGCCTCGATGCGGTATTCATAGTAAGCCTGCAGCCGCTCCTTGTTCTTCGCGATATTGTTGACGCGCAGATAGGAGTCGATCAGCGAGAGGTCGATGCTCTGCACGGCGTTGATGGCCTCGCGCAGATCGGAGAAGGTGTAGCCCGTTTTGGAGGAGCGGAAGTGCGTCTTGTCATCGTTGGCAAGATTGTTGACATAGCGCTTGAGCGAATTGAGGTTGGTGCTGAAGATATCGACCGCTGCGGAATAGTCATACTCCGTATAGTCCACGGAGGTCAGCGCATTGCCCAGCGGATTGTTGTAGCCGTACTTGCCGTAGAAGAACAGGCGGTACTGGTCGAGGATCTCATTGATCAGGCGCACGGCATCGGTACGGGAAAGCCCTGCCTCCTTATAGCGGAAGGTGATCTCGAACTGCGTGGGATACCATGTCTCCGCGAGCAGCTTTTCCGCCGCGGCGATCTGCTGGTTGCCGCTGTCAAAAATGCTCTTGTAGGCGGTGATGCGGTCGATCGCGTCGGTGGGGAGCTTGCAGTCGATCACGATATCCTGCCGCACGGTCTCGAGCAGTGCGCGATCCATATTGCAGGCGATCAGCGCGTCGTCGATGACCTGCGGATTGATCAGTGCGTATTCGTCAAAATCGGTGCCGTCGGGGTTCTTGCCCTTTTCGATCCCGGAATAGCTGAAGCTGACCAGCGCCTTGACCGGCGTACTGGAGGTCGTGCTGAAGAAAATACTGATGCCGGAGACTGCGCCGCCGACGATGATCGAGACAAGCAGCCACGGGAGAAAGAATTTTTTCATCTTGCGGAGGATATGCGGGAACGAAACGATCAGCTCCTCCTCCTGCCGCTCCTCATTTTTCAGAGTGATATTCAGATTGCGGTCTTCCTTTGTTTTCTCTGCCATAGGGCACCTCCGAACGCATATTGCGCTGTTTTCCGCGTCACAGCTAATTTACAGTATAACACGATTCCGGCACAGATGCAAGCAAATCGCGCGGTGCGCACTGCATTTTCTCTTTTTTGCACAAAAAACGCGAATCGCGCTCCGGAGAATGCTGATTGCCTGCCAAACAGCACGGAAAATGCCGCCAAAGGGCTGTTTTCAAAAATTCTTCACAATTCTGTTATAGAAACTGAAATTTACTTGACAGGACCGCAAAAATATGGTATGATATACGAAAAAGCGGGTTTGCCTTCTGCTCCGACCGGACAGCCCGCGAATCGCGAGGGAGGCTTTACGCATGATCTATATTCAGGACGCAGCAAATCTCACAAAAGAAGAGCTCCGCACAAAGGGCGAGCAGCTCGAGCAGGTGCTTCAGAGTGCCGGTCATTCCGAGCAGGAGAAGCAGACCGAGCTGATGGATTATCTCAATCTGCTGAATGCCCAGCGCGCCGCAGACGTCGGCGTGTGGTTCAGCGAGCGCATGCTCGAGCGCGTCAGCAGTGCCTTTTCTGCGCACCCGACCGTCGATCTCGCTGTCGACCAGCTCTATGCCTGCATGCTGCTGCAGCAATTCCACCAGATGGCATTTGACCCGTGGCGCGCGCACCCGGCGATCGAGAGCTGCGTGAATGCCATGCTGCTGCTCGAGGCGGAGGGCAGATGGTCCGACTGCCTGCGCTATTGCCAGAACACCGCCGACACCTACGCAGACGCGCGCTTCTGGCCCGAGGCGCTCGATTACGCGATGCGTGCGCACAAAGACGTCAAGCAGCTGCTGAGCCAGAAGGTCACCGTGCTCGAGAACGGCGAGCTGCTCGATCTGCGCGACAGCGCCTTCACCGTCTGCAACTGTGCGCTGCACACGGCAGGGGGCGTCACCGAGGAAATGAGCGAGCAGCTGCAGGAGGACCTCGGCGCCGAGACCTTTGCCGCAGTGCTCTTTGAGGCGCAGGACGCAAACGACGATATCATCACCGACCCGGTCGAGCTGACGCCGGAGTATCTGGCGATCCGCTATGAGCTCGAGGAGAAGATCGACGAGGCACTCGAGCACGAGCGCGGCTATTACGACTTCTGCAAGGAATACTGGATGGCAAAGCGCCTGATTCTGCGCTCAGACTACGGCATTCACTGGAAGTCTCCGGCGACGCTGAATCCCAATTCGGAATTCCATTGAGCCCGGTCGGCGACTACCGAAGGAAGTGAACACATGCTCCCCGATCTGAAGCGCAAAAAGCAGCAGCTCTCACCGGAGGAATGCCTTGAGATTCTCCGCACACAGAAGCGCGGCACGCTCGCGGTCATCGGTGCGGAGGGCTATCCCTATGCCGTGCCGATGAATCACTGGTACTGCGAAGCTGACGGCAAGATCTATTTTCACGGGTCGAAATTCGGGCACAAGATCGACGCAATGCGGCAGCATGAGAAGGTCTGCTTCACCGTGCTCGACGGCGGCACGCCCGACCCCGGGCACTGGTGGCTGATCTTCCGCAGCGTCGTGGTGTTCGGCAGGATCGAGTGGGTGGAAGATTATGACCGCATGATCGCGGTCTCCCGCGCGCTCTGTGCCAAATTCCCCGCAGACGACGCCTATATTGAGGAGGAGATCCGCAAGTCGGGACCCGGCACGCTCTGCTTTGCGATCGTGCCCGAGCAGATCTGCGGCAAGCGCGTCACAGAGCGGTGAAGGAGAAGTGAGGAGTGAGGAGTTGTTCCGTCACCTTCATTTCTGCTGCTGATTCGGCTGCGCAGGCATTTCTGATTCTTTATTCTGGGCAAAGCCCGCAATATTTCAGCACCGCGGGAGTTCCTTTCGCGGTGCTTTTTTCACACAATGAAACAATTTCTCACTTCTCATTTCTCAAAAAAGGGGGACATAGACATGAAGCACAAAGCCCTTGCGGCAGCCGCAGCCGCATCGCTCGCAATGACCGTCTGTACGGCATTTCCGGCGACCGCAGAAAGCACGCAGGTGTTCGTCACCGACACCGAGGAGCTGCTCGCCGCGCTCGAAAACGCGAAGGCGGGCGATGAGATCATTCTGCGCGAGGGGCTCTATCAGAACGACAAGTGGACCGGCAAATGGGCGGCGTTCTGGTCGGAGGCAAGCGGCACCGCGGACAGTCACATCATCCTCCGAAGCGAGGACCCTGCGCACCCCGCGACGGTCAGCGGCGCGACGCAGGAGAAAAAATACGCGCTCAACATCATCGGCTCCTACTGGGAGATCCGGGACCTGAAAATCACCAACGCGGCAAAGGGCATTTTTCTCGCGCAGTCCGAGCACAGCGTGATCTCCGGCTGCGAGGTTTACGGCATCGGCTCGGAGGGCATCCACATCATCGACGATTCGAGCTATAATCTCGTCGAGAACTGCTGGGTGCACGACACCGGAACCGTCGAGGCGCGCTACGGCGAGGGGGTCTACATCGGCAGTGCCAAAAACGCGACCGACTACGGCTTTGAGTGCCATTACAACACGGTGCGCGGCTGCCGGTTCGGTCCGAATATCGCCGCAGATCATGTCGATATCAAGGAATACACCTACGGCAATCTCGTCGAATACTGCACATTCGACGGCACAGGCATGCAGGGCGAGAACGGCGGCGACAGCTTCGTCGAGGTCAAGGGCAATGACGCGATTGTGCGCTATAACACCGGATACCGGAACGGCTGCGAAAAGCAGCTCTGTGCCTTTGACATGAACGTGCAGCTCGACGGCTGGGGGCAGGGCACGAAAATCTACGGAAATACGCTCTTTCTCGACAGCGCTGATATTTACGTTGTCAAGGGCTGGAACTGCGCGGCAGAGGTTTTCCGCAATACGGTCGAGCCCGCTGAATGCACCTCGAACGGCAACAGGGTCATGCGCGTCAGGCGCTTTCTGCTCGCGGGCGACGCGACCGGCGACGGGCAGCTGCTGCCCGAGGACGCCAGCACGCTGCGCGATGCGCTCATCACAAAGGAGGTGCCGTATCTCGACGCGGAAAATGCCGATCTCAACAGCGACGGCAAAATAAACGCCGCCGACCTGACGCTGCTGAAACGGCGCATTTTGCAGGGCAGCGCGGAACAGCCGGTCATTTCGGTCGAATACGACAAGGAGGCTGCGGGCAAGTGGCGCATGACCGACGGGCTCGGCGGCAAAGCACTGACCTTCACGCTGACGGCGGAGCCCTGCAGCACGCTCAACATGGGCTGGGGCTACTGGGACCCGGCGGCGGTCAACGAATCGACGGGCAGCACGGGCAAATGGAATACGGTCGGGCTCGGCAGCATGACCGCGGATGAAAACGGGCAGGTCGTCATCCATGTCGAGGTGCCGGAGAACGACACCCGCGTCGCGCTGGAGATCTGGGATTACGACGGCAGCCAGGGCGCGCTGGACCCCGATACCGTCACGCTCGACAGCGTTCTGTGTCAGTAATTCGGTATTCCGCAGCAACGCATCACAAACAGAAATCGGAGACCCCGAAAGTCCGGGGTCTCCGATTTTGTGTTACCATGTCCAGTCTTCCCACAGTCTGCCGGCGCGCTCCTTGAGCGAATCGCCGCGCGCACGCAGCCGCTCGTTCGCAGCCGCGATGACAATGAGCAAAATGCCCGCGAGCAGCAGCCAGACCCACCACTGGATGTCGATAAACAGCTTCATGCGCAGATAGACCGCGATGCCGACCAGCGTTGCGCCGCCGAGCAAAAACCACTTCTTCTGCTTGACAAAGAACGACACAATGAAGATCGCAAGCCCGAGCACCAGAATCGTCACAAGGTCTGCGGAGCGCTCATACATCAGCGCCGCGCCCGCAATGCGCAGGATCGCATACACACCGATCGCAAAGAGGAAATTCCCGCCGATCTTTGCGCCGTAGAGCCTGCGGATGACCACGCCGAACGCGATCAGCGGCAGCAGATGCAGCTTGCCGTCCCAGTAGGAGCCCGTCTGCACCTCATAGATCGGCTGGAGCCAGAATGCCACCGTGCAGCAGACCGCCGCCGCCGTGAAGATTCTGCGGCGCAGCAGCTCATCGTGCTGCTCAAAGGTGAAGTGCAGCAGCCAGCCCGCCGCCAGCACCGGCACGAAGAACCGCAGCCATGTGTGCTGCGCCTCGGTCACGCCCGAAGCCCACGAAACACAGTAGGTCCAGACCGGCACAAAGCCGCCGGCAGCGGTCAGAACATAGGAGCGCCGCTTCTGTGCGGGGTCCGCGCGGTCCTCGCGCTCCACGATGCCGAGATAAGGCAGCAGGAGCGTCAGCACCGCAAAGCCGAACATCACGACCGCGACCGTGCTGTTGCGGGTGGTCATGAAGTGCCTGCGCAGCGCCTCAAGTGAAAGGATCAGCGAGATCATCGAAATCGCCGGGAATACGATCTGCGTCGGCTTGGTGACGATCCACCCGAGCACGCAGAATGCCAGCGCATAGAGGAAGAAGAGCGGCTGCCAGACTGCCGCGTTCAGGCGCAGCAGCCAGACCGCGAAGAACATCGCAGAACAGGGCGTGATCACCTGCATGACGCGCGGGATCGCGTCGGCGCCGACAAAGCGGAACAGCTTCCTTGCGATAAACGCCGCCGCAACGCTCATCAGCATGATCCAGAGACCGCCGAGCATGCCCGCGGGATAATTGAAATGCCCGTCAAAGACCTTCTGCGCGGCGACATCGCCCGCCGTATTGCAGATCAGCAGCACGGAGCAGGCAAAGGCACCCGTCGAGACCCGTTTGAAGCCGCGCGACGCGAACATCAGCCACAGCAGCACCGCGTATGCGGCGCAGAGCAGCTGGGCAGCCCACAGCAGGTTGCCCGGGACATACCAGTGCCCGAAGAAGCCTGCCAGCAGCGGCGGCACCGAGCACAGCGCAAAGAGCGTCTGACGCACCGCATGGAAGCGGCGTCTCGTCGTGAAATAGACCGTCAGCGCGACCGCAAAGGAGATGCCCGTCCAGATCAGCAGCGCCGCGTCAGAATGCCCGCGGAGCCGACCGCCGGCAGCGAAATTCGCCGTGAGGAACAGCATCAGCGGCAGCAGCGCCGCAAAGGAGAATTCCAGCGGGGTCTGCCGGTCGAAGGTCAGCGCGAAGAAATAGCAGAGCACACAGCAGAGCAGCGCGTTGAGATACAGCAGGTCGCCGCTGAACAGCATCGGCGCAAAGCAGGCTGCCGACATCGGCGCCAGCGCACAGAGCGCATAGAGCAGGCGGCAGGGCATATCCTCACGGCAGGATCCGGGCAGCCACACCGAGACCGCGGTCCCGAGCGAGACTGCCGTCCAGAGCAGCGCAACACGGTCGCTGACTGCCGTGAACCGACCGCTGTAGGCTTCGGCAGCGATCACGAGCATGATCAGCGGCGTCAGCACCGCAAAGACGTATCGAAGCGGATGCTCCGTCCAGCGGGTGCGCAGGAGCAGATAACAGAGCACAAGGCAGACGCCGGTGTGCGCGTAGAACAGGTCGCCGCGATACAGGAACGAAGCAAATACCGCAGCTATGACCGGCGGAAATACCGCAGACCAGAAGAGCAGCCGTCTTGCGGTGATATCCTTGTTGTGAATCAGCCAGAATGCCAGACCCGCGAGCAGCAGCGAGATGCCCGCCCAGCCCAGCACGACCCAGTCGGAGCGGACGCGGGCGACCCGATCGCCTGTCGCCTCGGCGCCTGCCCAGAGAATGACCGCCCACCACAGCGCGAAGATGCGCTGCGAGAACCGGTCGCCGCCGCGGAATGCCGCGATGACCCAGCAGAGCGCCGCGCAGGTGCCCGCGTGCACGAGGAACAGCCAGCCGTCATAGAGCGAACCGCAGAGCGCAGCTGCCGCCGTCGGCGGAACGGTGCAGAGCCAGAAGAGCAGCGTCCGTACGCTGTCGTTTTCGCGGCGTATGCAGAGGAAATAGGTCAGCGCGGCAATGCAGAGCGAGAGCATCGCCCAGCCGAGCATCGCCCAGTCCGTATGATTTCTGAGCTGCGCAGACGCCGCAGCCAAAGCGACCGCGCCGAGCTGCACCGCGATGCCGAACGCCGCGACGAGCCGCAGCGGCTGACCGTTTTTCCGGCTGACCGCGAGCAGCCAGAGGACCGCCATGCTCAGCGCACAGAGCGAATAGCCCAGAACGATATGCCAAACGGGAAGCGCGCGGTGCGCGACCGCCGCAATGCCGCAGAGCGCCGCCGAAGCCGAAAAGATCACATCGGCGGTTTCCGTGTGCAGCCCCCTGACAAAGCGGAAGAGCGCAAACGCACCGAGCATCAGCGCGCCGCAGAGCAGAAAGCCCCGGCAGCCGGAGATATGGTTTCCCGAAAGCAGCAGTGCCGAGCTGCAGAACGCCGCAGCCCATGTCTGTGCCGCGGACGCCGGACGGTATCCGAACGCATCGCGCCGGACGGTGACCGTGCAGAGCAGCGCGCTCAGCAGCAGCGCCGGGATGACCAGCACCGGCGAGCTGCGCTGATAGCCGTCATAGAGCGTGAGGCATGCAAAGGTCTCGACCAGCACGGCGCCGCCGGTCAGCACCAGACCGCCGATCGTGAAGCCGCGCTGCATGTCCTCGGAGACCGCACCGACCAGGATCAGCACGGCGAATACCGCTGCGGAGGCGATCCAGATCAGCGCGTGATATTCCGTCTGCGTGAGCACCTGCGCGATCCTGCCGGTGTCGCCGGCTCTGCCCAGCAGCGGATTCAGCATCAGCGCAAAGCCCAGCAGCACCTCGAGCCCCGTGGGGATCGCCGCATAATTGCCGATCAGACCCGAGAGCACCGGCGAGAGCCATGCCGCCGCACAGAGCAGCGCGGCAAGCCCGCAGACCGCCTTTGCGGAGAGCGTAAAGCCGGAGACCATCGCAAGGCTCGCAGCGACCGTGTAGATCACCGTGAAGGGCAGAATCGCCCGGGAGAGCTGCTCGGGGAGCCGCATCTGCAGGCGGTCGACCGTATAGGAGAGCACGACTGCCGGAATCGCAGCGGCAAGCAGCATCGCAGCGCGCTGATTGTCCCAGAAGAGACCGCCCGCCATGTAGAGATAGCTGAGCATGCCGCCGCAGAGCGCACCGATCGCCCAGCCGAGCTGGTCATACATGCGCAGCGCGATCACGGCAATGACCGTAAATGCTGCGAATGCCAGCGCGGCGGTCCACGGGTTATCCGCGCCCGAGAGCCCCTCGCCGAGCAGATTAAAATAGCCTGCAGCCCAGATCGAGATCGGCAGGAACGCCGCACCGAGCGTGAAAAATGCCATACCCGTGCGCTCGAGGTGCCAGAGCCGGCGCGCGAGCGAGGAGGTGCCGAAGAAGAGCACGCTGCCCGCGCCGAGCAGCAGCAGGCGGCTGAAATCGGACATGGTGCTCCAGTTGGAGCGCACCAGCAGCACGCCCGCGACGACGATCAGCACCACGCCGACCGAGAGCATCGCGGTGATCGCGGAGATGTGGAGCTCACGCGGCTGCTCGGGAACAAATTCCGCCTCCTTGACGGCGGGACGCAGCGGGGAATGATTTGCGCCGCCGATTGACGGGGTATGCACCGGGGTTTCGGTTTTTTCGGTCTGCTCAGACACAGCAGCGGGCGATTCGGTGTTCGGTACGGAAACCGGCTGCGGCTTCTGACTGTCCTCTCCCGGCTGCACCGACACCGCCGGATTTTCAGCTTCCGCAGGGAGCTGCACCGACTGCGGCGCGGGAGACACGGGCACCGGAGGAAGTGCCGCGAGCCGCATTCTCTGCACATTGGCGAGCGTCTCGAACTCCTCCTCGCTCAGTGCGCCGTCTGCGCGGAGCTGTTTGATCTTGTCGAGCTCGCGCTCCGCCGCGGTACGCTGTGCCGCAATCGCGACAGCGGACGGAACGGCGGTCTGCCCGGCGAGCGGCGGAAGCATCTGCGTGGATGCACCCGGCATCGGGGGCTGCTGCGCCTGCGGACCCGGCAGCTGACCGGTCTGCACCGGCGGCTGCACACGGATGGCGCCGCCCTCACGCGGAACTGTTTTCGGGTCGATGCCCGCGTCGATCAGCTCCGAGAGGGTTGCGCGCCCGGAATAATAGAGCTTGCGCAGGGCGTTTTCGAGCTTCATTTTCTTGGTATTCCGCCCCGCGAGAATGCAGAGCAGAACGATCGGCGAGATCAGCCAGCCGACCGCGAACAGAATTCCGATTGCCTGAAGCACAGCAGCGCCCTCCCTTCTCTGTACCGTGAAATTGTTTTTCCCTGCCATTATACCACAAAGCCGCACAAATTTCAATACCCCGCAGGGCTTTTTAAGTGCAATCGCACAACAGAAAGCACAAATATCCATTGACTTGCAGCAAGATCTCTGATATAATGGCAGTATCGGATCGTATCGGGCAGTATACCCGATAGTAAAGACAGAAAAAGGGGTAGAAACATGAAACACATCTTCCGCAGCCTGCTCGCAGCCGGACTGGCTGCCTGCTCGCTCTCGCTCATGGGACTCTCAGGGTTCACCGCCTCCGCTGCAATGGTGCAGATCGGGCAGCGCGGTGACGTCAACCGCGACGGAACAGTCAGCGCCGACGACGCAAAGGCGCTCGCCGCACATCTGGTCAACAGCCAGCCGCTCACCGACGAGGAGGCGCTGACCTATTCCGACCTCGACAAAAACGGCACGATCAACGCCGCCGACCTGACTCTGCTCAAGCGCCTGCTGCTCACCGGCGCCGAGCCCGAGGGCATCTTCGAGGAGGTCCCGGACCCGGAGCCCGAGCTGATGTCACCGCCGATCTCGGCTTTGAGACCGACGCTCCCCTGCACCGGCACGACCCATATCCTGATGTTCGCGGTCAGCTTCCCCGACTGTGCCCACAGCGAGGGCTACACGACCGAGCAGATCTGGGAGATGTCCTTCGGTCCGGAGGATACCTCCAGCAAGGCATATCCGCTCGAGAGCATCGCCGCCTACTACGAGCGCGCCTCCTACGGGCGGCTGCACATGGAGGGCGATGTCTACCAGTACACCGCAAAATACAATATCGACTACTATGTCGAAAGCTACGGCAGCCCCAACGCGCTGATGGAGGAAATGCTCTCAGCATTCGACAGCGAGATCGACTATACAAAATATGACGTCAACGGCAACGGCGTCATGGACACGGTGATCGTGGCGCTGCCCGGCGATGCGGCAGGGCGCGATGCAAACGGCGACGATCAGGAGGACTGGTGGCCGTGCTCGGGCGGCTACGGCGGCGAACGCACCTACGACGGCGTCCGCGGCGGCAACCTCTGCATCGGCGCATGGGCACTGAGCGACCGCTCCGGCTTCAACAGCACATGGGTGCACGAGCTTGGGCACGCGATGGGTCTGCCGGATTACTACAAATACAAGAACACGCAGGACGGCTATTACGGTCTGAACGGCGACGCGGGGCTCGAGATGATGGACGACGCATCCGGCGACATGTGCGCCTTCTCCAAGCTGATGTTCGGCTGGTACACCGATCAGGAGGCGCAGGTCTATACCGGCGGCACACAGACCTTCACACTGGAAAGCTCACAGAAAGCACCGGGCTGCATCATCATCCCGCGGGGGGACCTGAATGACTGTCACAGCGAATTTTTCCTGCTGGAATATGCGACGCCGGACGCGAACAACAAATACACATTCTATAACGACATTGCGTACCCCACCTTCCGAAACGGCGGCATCCGCGTGATGCACTGCGACGCCGAGCTCAACAACGGCTGGTGGGGACCCGAGCTGAAATGGAATAACTACGGGCAGTATTACGACAGCAGCAATCAGCGGCAGCGCGTGCTGCGCCTTGTCAATGAGCAGGAGGGCGGCGGATTCTTCACGGCGGGCAGCACGGTCAGCAGCAGCATCAGCGGCTTCCGCTGGTATGACAGCAGCGGCTATCAGACCGTCGACCCGGGCGTGACCGTCACGGTCGGCATGCTGGAAAACGGCGTCTACACCGTCACGGTCTCACAAAACTGATATGTACGCCGGGAGAAGCACTGCGCTGGTGCTTCTCCCGGTTTGCGCTGTGGAAATGAGAAATGTGAAATGAGAAATGAGAAATAGAAAAGAATAAAGAAGAAAGAATAATGAATAACAGCGGTATCCCATGTTTGCGAGCAAACTGCGCAGTTTTGCGTTGCAAAACATGCGCTTCGCGGATGATTCAGAATGGGCTTCGCCCAAGCCCGTGTGTGACCTTGTTTCAGCAGCTTAAGCACGGAACAACTCCTCACTCCTCACTCCTACCTCCTACTTCCTACCTCCTACCTCCTCCCTCTCTTCTCATTTCTCCTTGCAATTCTGCGGCATTTGTGGTATAATGGTAGTATGGCAATTTCTGACGAAAGGAGCCCTGCAATATGATCAAGGTTGATCTGAACGATCTCGGGCGGTTTTTCCGCAAATCTGAGCTGATCCCGGCGATCTGCTATGAGGTCGATACGAAAACCGTGCTGATGCTCGCCTACATGAACGAGGAAAGCCTGCGCCGTACCCTCGAGACCGGCTATACATGGTTCTGGAGCCGCTCGAGACAGGAATTCTGGAACAAGGGCGCGACCTCCGGGCATCTGCAAAGGGTCGTCTCGGTCTATGCCGACTGCGACGACGATACCCTGCTGGTCAATGTCAGGCAGACCGGTGTCGCCTGCCACACGGGCGCATACAGCTGCTTTTTCAAGGAACTATATCAGAGTGAAGAGGAGAATGCAGAATGAACATCTATCAGGAAATCTTTGACGTCATCATGTCCAGAAAGGCTGCCTTTGAGGCGGGCACCGCAGAGGAGAATTCCTACACCGCCTACCTGTTCTCGAAGGGCGTGGACAAGATCTGCAAGAAGGTCGGCGAGGAGGCGACCGAAACGGTCATCGCTGCCAAAAACGGCGACAACGGCGAGCTCATGAACGAGATCAACGACCTGCTCTATCATGTGATGGTGCTCGCTGCCAATCAGGGGCTGCAGTGGTCGGAGGTCGAGCGCGTGCTCGCCGAGCGCAACAATATCACCGGAAATCGCAAGGAGACCCATCAGGTCGATAAAAACACCTGATTTTCCTGCACATTATTGACCTCCCGCGCATACATTGCAGAGAGGGCAAAGCCAGAGCGCTGCCCAATCTGTTTCGGGAGGAATTCTTATGAATGAGATGCCAAACGCCGACAGCATCAGTGCCGTGCCCGTCAAGGTCGACCGCGTGTTCGACAGCTGCAGCGACAAGGACTGCATCACCAATCTGCGGGTCGTGCTTTCTGACGGTGCCGAGCTGCCGCCGGAGATCACCTCGGTGCGCACGCGCTGCTGCACTGTCGAGAACGTCTGCATGACGGTCGAGCCCGTGCCCTTCAACCGCGGCTATTTCACCGTCGATATCACCTATACCTTCGGGGTCGAGCTGCTGGGCTATGCGCGCGCCTGCGATACCCCGACCGTTCTGCAGGGCACTGCGGCGGCGGGCAAGAGCGTGATCCTGTACGGCAGCGAATCGAGCACCAAGACCTTTTTCAGCAACGGCGCCCGCATCGGCGAGACAAACAGCTGCTGCGAGGTCGTCAATCTGCCGACCGCGAGTTGCCAGTGCGTCGACCCGATCGCGCTGGAGACCAAGATCGTCGAGCTGCCGCCGTTCCCCGGTCAGCCCGAGGGCGGCTGCCGCAGGACCGTCATGCTGACGCTCGGCGTGTTCTCGGTCGTCGAGCTGACCAGACCTGTTACGGTCACGGCGGCTGCATTCCCCTACACCGTCCCGGAGAAATCCTGCTCGGCACAGACCGACTCGCCCTGCGAGATCTTCAGCAGGCTCTCCTTCCCGACGGAGGAATTTGCGCCCGTGCTGCCGGCAGGCGCCGTTCCCCCGGAGAGCGGCGTTTCCGGGGCAGATGCGCTGTAACACATGTTTTTCGGGCACGGTCGCGGGCGGACACCCGCCCCGATCTGCCTGATCTGCCGCCGGAAACGGCAAAGGAGCGTCGCCATGCCCGGAACTGTCATCGGAATCGGCGTTACGGGAATCGTCGGGGTCATTCTGATCGTGCTGGGTCATTTGATCCGGCGCAGTGAGAATCACAGGCTGCTGCACGATTATCATATCGACCGGGTCCCGCCGGAAAACAGAAACGCCTTCTGTGCGCTGTCCGGCACCGGGATTCTGGTCATCGGCGTCAGTCTGGTGCTGACGGCGGTCATTTTCGGCTTCACGGGTTCTTCCGGGAGCTTTCTCTGCTTTGCGCTCGGATTTGCCGCGGGGCTCATTCTGCTGATCATCGCGGGCAGGAAATACCGTCGGTGATGCAGAGACGCATTTGCAAATTGATACATTTCACTACAGAATCGGGGACAAGCCATGAATATCCGACAGGCAGGCACGGACGATCTGCAAAGGGTTTATGATATCACGCAGCAGACGATCTTCGCGGTCTATCCGCATTATTACCCGGCAGGTGCGGTCGTTTTTTTCTCCGCGCACCACAGCAAGAGCCGCATTGCGGACGATATTGCCGCGGGACAGGTCTTTCTCGGCGAGGAACGCGGCGAAGCGGTCGGCACCGTGACCGTCGTGCGCAATGAGATCAACCGGCTCTTTGTGCTGCCGCAGCATCAGGGCAGGGGCTTCGGCGCGGCGCTGTTCGCATTTGCCGAATCGCGCATTGCCGCAGAATATGACGAAGCCGTGCTCGATGCATCCCTTGCCGCAAAGGGGCTTTATCTGCGGCGCGGCTACCGGGAGACCGGCTATTTCACGGTCGGGACCGAAAACGGCGATGTTCTCTGCTACGACACCATGAAAAAGAATCTGCACGACAAGGAGGCAACCCCATGACGCAGCACGAAGCGGCTGTCCGCGTGAAGGAGCTGACCGAAATCCTCACGCGGCTGGCACATGAATACTACGACCTCGACGCACCGACTGTCGAGGACCACGAATACGACATGCTGATGCAGGAGCTCAAGACGCTCGAGGCGGAGTTTCCCGCACTGCTTGAGCCCGATTCCCCCACCCAGCGCGTGCAGGGCACGGTCTCGGGCAGATTTGAAAAGGTCACGCACGCCGTGCAGATGGCGAGCCTGCAGGATGTGTTCTCGTTTGAGGCGGTCGCGTCCTTTGTGCAGCGCGTCAGCGAGAGCGCGGACGAGCCGTTTTTCACGGTCGAGCCCAAGATCGACGGGCTCTCCGTCTCGCTCGAATACGAAAACGGCATTCTCGTGCGCGGCTCCACCCGCGGCGACGGCTTTGTCGGCGAGAATGTGACCGCAAACCTCAAAACCATCCGCAGCATCCCGCTGAAGCTCACAGATGCGCCCGCACAGCTCGAGGTACGCGGCGAGGTCTATATGTCCCGCGCGTCGTTCGAGCGGCTCTCGGCACAGCAGGAGGCTGCCGGCGAGGAGCTCTTCAAGAATCCCCGCAATGCCGCCGCGGGCTCACTGCGGCAGAAGGATTCAGCGGTCACCGCGTCGCGCCGGCTCGATATTTTCGTGTTCAATCTCCAGCGGGTCGAGGGCGAGACCTTTGCGGCGCACTCCGAGACGATCGACCGCATGAAGGCGCTCGGCTTCCCGACCATTCCCTATACGCGCTGTCCCGCCGATGCAGATGCGATCTGCAGAGCGATCGACGCGATCGGTGCGCAGCGCGGCACGCTGCCCTATGACATCGACGGCGTGGTCATCAAGGTCGACAGCCTCGCAGAGCGCGGGCAGCTCGGCGCGACCGCGAAATATCCGAAGTGGGCGGTCGCCTACAAATTCCCGCCCGAGGAGAAGACCACGACGCTCCGTTCGATCGAGATTCAGGTCGGGCGCACGGGCGTGCTGACCCCGGTCGCAGTGTTTGACGAGATTCAGCTCGCCGGGACAAGCGTCTCCCGCGCCGTGCTGCACAATCAGCAGTTCATCACCGAAAAGGATATCCGCGTCGGCGACCGCATCCGCGTGCGCAAGGCGGGCGATATCATCCCCGAGGTGCTCTGCTCCGAATCCCATGCGGAGGGCTCGGTGCCGTTTGTCATTCCCGCGCGCTGCCCGGTCTGCGGCAGTGTGACCGAAAAGGACGGCGACGAGGCGGCTGTGCGCTGCTTCAATCCGGCATGTCCGGCGCAGATCTTCCGCAGCATCGTGCATTTCGCCTCAAAGGGCGCGATGAATATTGACGGGCTGGGTCCCGCGATCGTGCAGCAGCTGCTCGACAGCGGTCTGATCCACTCCCCCGCCGACCTCTACCGGCTGAGCAAGGCGCAGCTCCTGACGCTCGAGGGCTTCAAGGAGAAATCGGCGGAGAACCTGCTCGCCGCGATCGAGAAATCCAAGTCGCAGCCGCTGGACCGCGTGATCGCGGCGCTCGGCATCCGCAATATCGGTGCAAGCGCGGCGGTGCTGCTCTGCGATCATTTCCCGTCGGTCGAAGCGATCCGCGCGGCGACGGCGGAGGAGCTTGCCGCGATCGACGGCTTCGGCGAGATCATGGCGCAGTCGGTCTTTGACGCCTTTGCAGCGCCCGATTTCTCCGCGCTGATCGACGCGCTCCGGGCAAACGGCGTCAGGATGGAATACGAGAAAAAAGCCGTCGCAGATACGCGCTTTGCGGGCATCACCTTCGTGCTGACCGGCACGCTCCCGACCTTAAAGCGCGACGAAGCAAAGGCACTGATCGAAGCCCACGGCGGCAAGGTCTCCGGGTCCGTCTCGAAGAAGACCGGCGTGGTCGTTGCGGGCGAGGACGCCGGCAGCAAGCTGACCAAGGCGCAGGAGCTCGGCATCGAGATCATTGACGAGGCAGAGCTCCTTCGACGCATCGGGGAGTTAGAAGTGAGGAGTGAGGAGTGAGGAGTTGTTCCGTCACCCTTCAAAGGAGAAATTCGCATGAAATGGATTCTCGCATCCGCATCGCCGCGCAGAAAAGAGCTGCTCGCAAAGCTCGGCATCCCGTTTGAAGTGATCGTCTCGGACTGTGACGAGACCTTGCCGCCCGACACCCCCGCGGACCGCGCCGCCGAGCTGCTCGCAAGGCGCAAGGCGGAGGCGGTCGCGGCTGAGCATCCCGACGCCGTTGTCATCGGCGCAGACACCACCGTCGTGCTCGGCAGTGCGATCCTCGGCAAGCCGCATGACCGCGCCGACTGCGTGCGCATGCTGACGGCGCTCTCCGGGCAGACGCACCGCGTCATCACGGGGACGGCATTTGTCGCCGGCGGAAAAACGCGC
>JAEELE010000017.1 GCA_016288755.1 Oscillospiraceae bacterium | reverse complement strand
CCTTCCTCAGCCTGCCGGTCTCCTATCTGAACGACATCGACCTCAAAACCGGTCTGGAGGAGCCGAACGCGGGCTTCTATGAGACCTCACAGTTCGGCGAGCATCATTTCGGCAGATGGCACAATCTCTTTCTGGTGATGAGCGACCGCATGAGCTTTGACAGTGAGCTCGAGCTGCTCTATCAGAACCTCGGTCTGCCCGAGAGCGATCGCGACGCGACACTGCACCCCTATGGTAAAACTGCAGGCATGTACAATCTCGAGCTGCTCACGCTGAAATTCCGCGGCGCAGATGCGATTTCGATGTGGGTTCTCCCCGATCTCGGCGGAAACTACAACTCGCGGTTCGGCGTGACGGTCACGGTGCTGATCATCGCGTTCGCGCTGTGGATGCTGATGCGCGCGGTCATCGACAATGCATTCGAGATCTCGGTGCAGGAGCGCCGGGCACAGTTTGCGACGCTGCGCATCATGGGCGCGTCAAGGCGGCAGATCGCCGCGCTGGTCTGCTTCGAGGCGATGTTCTATGTCCTCGCGGCGGTTCCGGTCGGCATGCTGGCGGCGCATCTCTGCGGCAGTCTGACCGCGCACGCACTGCACAGCCTCAACATCGGCACGGAATATCAGCCGATGCCGCTGCTTTTGCTGGTCTTCACGCTGCTCGCCGTCACCGCGATCTTCTTCTCGGCGTATTCCTCCTCGATGTGGGCGTCAAGGGCATACGCACCCCTCGAGGCGACCAAAAAGGCGGAGCTCAAAAGCACCAAGAAGCAGAATATCTTCACACGCGACCTCTTCGGCTCCGACCCGGAAAAGAAAATGCAGAAAAAGCTCGCAAAGCAGCAGGCGCGCTTTGAGGGACACCTGAAGGCACCGAAAAAATCCAAGCTCAACCGCACGCCGTTCAGCTTTCTGCGGCACTACACCGTGCGGAATATCCGCCGCACCCGCCGCCGCTTCGTGCTCGCGGTCGTCACCATGACGATCGGCACGGCGCTGTTCTTCTTCGGCGGCTCGTTCGGCACGTTCTTCGGGGTCGAGCTTGTCAAACACCGCAGCGAGATCCAGACCGAGGATTTTTCGATCTACTTCCACGAGCCGGACGTCGATGCGATCTCGTTCGCCGACAAGACCTTCTCGGGCAATCCGCAGATCCGGTCGCTGAACTTCTACAATTATATTGAAACGCTCTGCGCGTGGGAGCCGGATCAGATCGAAGCAATCCGGAGCTGTGACAGCAGCATCGCAGCGGAGATCGAAAGCCGTCACGAAAATCAGGAAATGTTCCCGGGCTACTCCCTCAAGCCGGCAGCAGAGGGCACGCAGACCGGTTTTACCGCAAAGCTCGTGCTCCGCTCGGAATATGACAATATTCTCAGGGACATTTTCGGCATCAGCTATGACGAATGGGTGCAGAAAAAGGGCGCGGTTTTCCTCTCGGGCAAAGAGGGCGCGGAGCAGGCAAAGGCAGTCTGGTTTCCCGCGGTCATCAAGCTCGACGGTCTCGAAAACTTTGCGCCTCTGCAGCTTGCGGGCGCGCTCACGCTGACGGCGGAGCAGCGCATCGTGCTGTTCGGCGACACAACGACGGGCTACGACCGCTACGGCGACTGCAATCTGCTCGTACCGCTCGACAACGCCGCACTTGTCGGCGTGCTGCAGAGCAACAACGTCGGGCGGCACATGAGCGTGCAGTTCTCGGTCAGGAGCATTTCCGACTACGAAGCGGTGCGCGGCACGGTCGATGAATATGTGCGGAACGCGCATACGACGATCAATATCTACGACAATTTTGCGACGGGCACGGGGCTTTCCGTGCTGATCCGCGCCATTGTTACGATCTGCATTGTCGCGCTGCTGGCGGTCTGGCTGACCGGCATCTTCACGATGATCAACACGGTCAACACCAGCGTGCTCAACCGTTCCGACGAGCTGATGATGCTCCGCACAGTCGGCATGACAAAGCAATCGGTGCGCCGGACGGTGCTGCTCGAGAGCCTGATGTTTGTAGCGACAGCGACGCTGATCGGCTGTGTGATCGGACTGGCTGGCACGCTCTGGATCGTGCTGCTCCTGCAAATGGAGAACGAAAGCATGATGCTTGCGCTGGCAGTGATGATCGGGATGCTGGGGCTGACACTGGCGGTCAATCTGCTGATCGCGGCGGTGGCTGCAAGACCGGGACTGCACGCCCTGAACAAGCGCATGGAGGAGGGTGCATTGCTGCAATAAGCGCGGAGCGCGGTTCTGAGGGGAAACCACAAGAGGGAGGGGATTGCGGACGTACTCCCCTCTCTTTTTGTTTTTTCCTCACATTTGCGCCCCGCGCAATCACTTCTCACTCCTCATTCCTCACTTCTCATTTCTCACTCCTCATTTCTCACTTGAATTGCATTTTGCGGACAAATGTGGTATAATGAATGCGATCAAGAGAGAAAGGAGCACTACGCCATGAAGGAAAAAACCGTACAGATCAAGGACTATGTGTTCGTGCTGCACCACGACAGCGCAACAGTCACCGGCTGGAACAAGGCGCGCAAATCGGTCGAGCTGCCCAATGTCGTCGAGAATCTGCCCGTCTGCGATATCGCACCCAAAGCCTTCGAGGGCTGCAGCGAGCTGCGCGACCTCTCACTCCCCTTCCGCATGGAGCATCTGCCGCTCCCCGAGCTCAAGGAGCTCAAATCGCTCGAGTCCATCCGCGTCTCGCCGCTCCACGACGATTTCAGCTCCCGCGACGGCGTCCTCTACAATAAAGAACAGACCGTGCTGATCGACTGCCCCGTCGGGCGCAAAAAGTCCCTGACCGTGCCCGATACCGTCCGGAAGATCGGACGCTCGGCACTGCGCGGCTGCGATCAGATTCCCGCGGTGACCCTGCCCGAATCGGTCGAGGTCATCGAGGAGCTCGCCTTCCACGGCTGCCGCAGGCTGCGGACGCTCTCGCTGCCGGAAAGCCTGCGCCATATCGGGCGGCATGCGGTCTCTGCCTGCCGTCAGCTCCGCGAAATCCATTTTTCCGCATCTGTCACCGCGGCGCCGCTGCTGCACGGCTGCCGCGCGCTCCGTGCCATCACGGTCACGCCGGGCAATCCGGCACTCTCGAGCCGCAGCGGCGTGCTCTATAATGCCGATGCGACCGAGCTGCTGCGCTGCCCGCAGGGGAAGACCGGCAGGCTGACCCTTCCGGCAGAGACCGTTTCGGTCGGCGAGGACGGCGCGGCGCTCGCGGGCTGCGGCGGACTGACCGAGATTCGCGTGCTGCCGGGCAATCCGGCATTCTGCGACCTCGACGGCGTGCTGATGTCCGCCGACCGCACCGAGCTGATCTGCTGCCCTGCGGGTCACGGCGGCACGCTGACGCTCCCTGCAGAGACCGTCACGCTCGCGCCCGACGCTTTTCCGACGCAGATCCTGCCGATCGTGCTCGCGGACGGCAACCGTTCGCAGAGCTTCTGGATCGAGGAATCCGCGCTCAACGCGATCGAGGTATCGCCCGAAAACCCCGTATTTGCGTCGGAAAACGGCGTGCTCTACAACAAGGACCGCACCACGCTGCTGCGCTGCCCGGGCGGCTATGAGGGCGCGCTGCATGTGCCCGAGGGCGTCACGGCGCTTGCGGAGGCTTCGCTGCGCGGGTGCAGTGCCCTGACCGAGCTGACGCTCCCGGAAAGTCTCCGGGAGATCGGCTATGCCGCGCTGGAGGGCTGCTTCCGGCTCGAGGCGCTGACGGTGCCGCCGCTGGTCGGGGCGATCGGGCAGGACGCGCTGGTCGGCTGCGTCAGCCTGAAGACCCTGACGGTCACCGGCAGGGAGACGGCGATCGCGCCGCTTGCCGCCGACTGCTGCGATCAGCTGACGATCTGCGCCCCGACCGGCTCCCCAGCCGCGCAGTATGCGCAGGAGGAGGGCATCCCCTTCCGCCCGCTCTGAACAGCATCGGAAACCGCATGCACACATTCCCGGCGTCCGCATATGATAAGACCAGAGAGCGGCAAGCCGCCTCTGAGAAAGGCCCGGTGCTCCGGACACCGCGCCGCCCGATCATCTGCGACCATTGATAAGGAGTGCTTGATTATGTGCGGCAACGACTGCAACAGCTTCTGGTGGATCATTATCCTTCTGCTCATCTTCTTCATGTTCTGCGGCTGCGGCTGCGGCAACAACAGCTGCGGCAACAACAACAACTGCGGCTGCGGCTGCTGAGCCCCTGCAAACCGGTGTCCCCCGCGTGCCTGCTGCGGTGCGCGGGGGCACTTTTTTGCGGTAATTCGTTTCTTTGCACAGAGGTCAAATGTGAATTTCTTGCAATCCGCATAAAAATATCGAAAAGGACTGGACAAATTCGCAAAAATGTGCTATAATGTAGGAAATACACGGGCATTGCGCCGGAAAACGAGCTCAGAAGCCGTTTTTCCGACGCCACGAATCAATAAGAGGTGACCAATATGGGACTGTTTGATGTTTTCTCCAAAGGCGGCAAGTATTTCGGCAAGGCGATCGAGCCCAAGTGCGAATACTGCGAATCCGGCAAGCGCGCGAAGGACGGCGACAAGGTGCTCTGCGCCAAGAAGGGTCTGGTCGATGCCGGCTTCCACTGTCCGAAATTTGTCTATTCTCCGCTGAAGCGTATTCCGGAGAAGCAGATGAGCCGCGTCGGCTGGCTCGAGGGTGATTACGACGAGAAGGAGGACAAGGAGACCGAGGAAAAGTCTGCACATGCGAAGTCTGCAGCTCCCGCAAAGCCTGCTGCTCCGGCTCCGGCTCCCGCTCCTGCTCCGGCTCCTGCTCCGGCTCCGACGCCTGCTCCGGCTCCGACGCCTGCTGCAGCGCCGACGCCTGCTGCAGCGCCGACGCCTGTTGCTGCTCCGACGACCGCGGCTCCTTCTGCACCGAAGCCCGCGATCGGCGGCGACCTCGCTGCACTCGCTGCGATGGCAGATGCAGCCGGCGCCTACGCACCGGAGAGCGATGCAGAATCCTCCGACACACCCGCAGACGGCACCCCGACCCTCAGCGGCATGTGATCCTGTCCATACGAACCGAATTCCCCCGGACTGCTGTGCCGGGGGAATTTTTTGCCGATGCCGCATTCCGCGCTTCTCCCTCTTGCGCAATCCGGATTTTTGTGGTATAATTATATTCGGATAAGCATGTGAGCCCGTCCGGGAGGACATGCACAGGCATCCCATGCGATCACAACAGAGGAAATGAGGTCGATCCTGCACTATGAAACTGATCTTTGCAGTCGTCAACGGCGATGACAGCGCGGCTGTCTCAAAGGCGCTCTCCAAGCACGGCTTCCGTGCCACCAAGCTCGCATCCTCGGGCAGCTTTCTCAGCTCGGGCAACACTACCTTCCTCATCTGTGTCGAGGAGGATCAGGTCGACGCCGTGATCGAGGTCGTGCAGCAGAAGTGCCACCACCGAAAGCAGTTTGTGCCCTCCACTCCGACCTACGGCTCGCCGGTCTCCGGCACCGTGCCCTCGATGCCGCTGGAGGTTCCCGTCGGCGGCGCCACGGTGTTCGTCACCAATATTGAGCGGTTCGAGAAGCTGTGAGCACTGCACCCTTCCCGCAGATCGCCGGGAACAGTCAGCTTCTGGACGAGCTGCGGCAGATGAAGCAGTCCAAGCGCCTGCCCCATGCACTGCTGCTCCACGGGGAGCAGGGCTGCGGCAAGAAAACACTCGCGCAGTGGTTCACCATGCTCGTGCTCTGTGAGGAGACAGGCGGCGCGCATGTTCCCTGCGGGCGCTGCCGGAGCTGCCGGCTGATCCTCGAGAACGCCCACCCGGACGTCTACACGGCGGAGCACTCGGGCAAGCGCATGGGCTTCTCCGTCGAGACCGTGCGCGAGGTGCGCCGGGAGGCTGCGGTCCTGCCGAACAACGGCGACACGCGCATCTTCCTCTTTCCCGATGCCGACGGCATGAGCGTGCAGGCACAGAATGCCCTGCTCAAATCCGTCGAGGAGCCGCCGCCCCACGCCTGCTTCGTGTTCACGGCGGAGACGGTCGGGGCGCTGCTGCCGACCCTGCTCTCGCGCATGACGACCAAGGCGGTGTTCCCGGTCTCGCAGGAGGAATGCGAGGGCGCGCTCAACCGGCTCGGCTTTTCGCCGGAGGACGCTTCGGCGGCATATCAGCGCTTCGGCGGCAATATCGGGCGCTGCATCGCGTATCTCTCCGACGCGGGGCTGCGGCAGTCCGCAGAGCTCGCCGCGCAGATGACCGCCGCGATCGCCGCACAGAATGAATATGAGCTCCTGCGCCTGCTGACCGCCGCCGCTGCCGATAAGGACGGGCTGCGGCAGACCCTCGGGCTGCTGGATATCCAGCTGCGCGACGCCGCTGTCTTCACGATGGACGGCGAATTCACGCGGCTCGGCTGCGATGCGCGCGCGGCAAAGGCGCTCTCGGAGCGTCTCTCTCCGCGGCGGCTGCTGCGGATGCACGGCGCGATCAACGAAGCACTCGGCGACCTCGACGGCAATGTCGGCGCGGTGCTCACCGTGACCGCACTCTGCGCCGCAATGGTCGAGTGCTGAGCGCACACAACTGTTTTTTGCTACAACAAAGGAGCATCTATGCGCAATATCCTCATCACCAACGACGACGGCATTTTCGCGGGCGGCATCGTCCGGCTCGCAAAGACAGCACAGGCATTCGGCAGGGTCTTTGTCATCGCGCCGGAGACCCAGCGGAGTGCGGCATCGCACAGCATCTCGCTGCACAGCCCGATCGACATTTTCCCGGCGGAATTTCCCGTGCCCGGCGTAACGGCGTTTGCATGCAGCGGGACCCCGGGCGACTGCGTGCGCCTCGGCTGCACGACTTTGCTCCCTGCCAAGCCCGACGCGGTGCTCTCGGGCATCAATTTCGGCTATAACGCCGCCTCGGATATCCAGTATTCGGCGACGGCGGGCGCGGCATTCGAAGGCGCCTTTCAGGGCTGCCTTTCGATCGCCTTCTCCGAGGGGACGAACAATCACCCCGAGGTCGCGGACCGCTTTCTGCCGGAGCTTCTCGCGGAGCTGCTCGAGCTCCCGGCAAGCGATTCGGAAATCATCAATGTCAATTTTCCCGGCTGCCCGCTTGCGGAATGCCGCGGCATCCTCCGGGACAGAACGGTCTCGCACAGCATGATCTTCCGCGATACATACCGCGCCGCGGAGCAGCTTCCCGGCGGCGGCACGCGATACGAGGTCGTCGGTGAATATCACGAGGAGGCGGAGCCCGGCACCGATCTGCGCGCCCTGTTTGACAAATATGTCTCTGTCGGGCGCGTCTGCAATGTCGGCTGGGCGGGACAGCAGATCGGGGTACGCCCGTGAATCCGAAACTGGAATTCTGCGGCAGCTTCCTTGAGATCACAGATTTTGTGTACGACAAAAGAGCGGCAGAAGCCGGCTGGGAGGACGACTGCTCCTTCGGCATCACTGTGCAGTCGGGGCGCTTTTCCGGATCTGTGAACTGCTCGGGCAGCCTCCGGGCTGTTCAGGCATTCATCGCGGAGCTCGAGGCGCTGACCGATTTCCGGCGCAGCGAGGTCACATGGCAGGAGGTCTGGAACGGCAGCACGGTCACGTTTTCCGGCGACGGCTGCGGGCATATCACGGTATCCGGCGTGCTCGCGGAGGACAGAACGGACAGCGCGCACAGCCTGAAATTCCGGTTCCTGACGGATCAGACCGTGTATCCGCAGTTTATCCGGGCGATGAAAAGCCTGTAAATACGCATATTCCGGGGATAATCCCGAGATCATACAGAATTTGGATGGATGAATCATGATCGAAATAATCGGAGTCAAATTCAGAAGCGGCGGCAAGGTCTATTCCTTCGACCCGGGTCCGTTCAACCCGGCAGAGGGCAGCTATGTCGTCGTGGAGACCGCAAGAGGTCCCGAGTGCGGCGAGGTCGCGGCAAGACGCCACGCCGTGCCCGAATCGAGCATCACCGCACCGCTCAAGCCCATTCTGCGCCTCGCCAACGACGAGGACCTCGCAGCACTGGAGCGCAGCCGTGCCTTCATGCGCGAGGCTATGCGCTTCTGCGAGCAGCGTGTCGCCGAGCGCGGGCTCGACATGCGCATGGTCGATGTCGAGTGCGGCTTTGACAGCAACCGCCTGATCTTCTATTTCACTGCGGAATCGCGCGTCGATTTCCGTGAGCTGGTCAAGGACCTCGCGCAGCAGTTCCACAGCCGCATCGAGCTGCGCCAGATCGGCGACCGCGACGAGACCAAGCTGCTCGGCGGCATCGGCATCTGCGGCAGAGAATACTGCTGCAAGGGCTATCTCAACAATTTCCAGCCCATCTCCATCAAAATGGCAAAGGAGCAGGGGCTCGCGCTCAATCCGACGAAGATCTCCGGCGCCTGCGGCAGACTGATGTGCTGTCTGCGCTACGAGAGCCCGGTCTACGAGGAGCTGATCAAGCTGACCCCGAAGGCAGGCTCGACCGTCCTGCTGCCCGGCGATCCGCCCGTGCGCGCGTATGTGCTCGAGGTCAATCTCATCACCGGGAAGCTGCGCGTCAAGCCGGAGAATTCCGACACGCCGGTGACGGTCTCGCGCGATGAGGTCGAGCGCCTGACCGACACGAGCCGCCGCATGACCCGCGATGATCTGCGCAGCCCGGAGAAATCGCAGAGCGCAAAGCCGGCAAAGCCCGAGAAGGAAAGGGCGGAAAAGCCCGAAAAGCCGGAGAAAAAGCGTCCGGAGAAGGCAAAGGAGCAGCGTCCCGCGCAGGAAAACGCACCCGCCAGACAGAAGCCGGCAAAGCAGCATCCGCAGAAGCAGGAAAAGCAGCCGCGGACAGCGCCGGAGAAGCAGCCGCACACAGTGCCGGAGCAGCCGGCATCCGCACAGAAAGCCCATCAGCCCGCGCTCCATCCCGAATTCGGCGAGAAGCAGCAGCATGCAGCACCCGCGCCTGCGCCGGTCCGGCGTGTGCCCGCAGCAGCAGCGCTTCCGGACGATCTGGTCGAGCACAGAGCGATCACCGAGCAGGGCGCGGAGCGGACCGGTGCCGCACAGCCGGGACAGGGTTCGGAGCGCCGCCGCAGATTTGTCGACCGTCAGCGCCGCAGACCCAATCACGCACAGAATAAGCCTGCCGAACATCCCGGCGGCACGGGCTCCGGGCAGAGCTCTGCAGAATAAGCACGGCATATCCCATTCCGTGCCGACCGACGGATCCTATCATTTCCCCCGAGCAACATGCTCGGGGGATTTTCATCTCGACGGATCCCCCACTCTCACCCCCGACCTCCTCCCTCCTGCCTTTCCATTCAGCGGAGAAACGCTGATTGAGAGAAGCACTGGGAGTGTCGCGCCGCAAGAAGGCGCTTTCGCGCCGTGTGTCAAGCGAAACTGGGAGAAGGTGCAAAACGGCTCGCGGAGCCAACTCGCCCGCCCGGGCTCCGGGCTTCTCATTTTCTTTTCGTTTAGCTCTTGACAAACGGAGAAAAATCTGCTATAATAAGCAGGCTGGTGTTTAGGTCTGAACCTTGACAGCGGAAGGGAGCGCCGGAAACGCTTGAAAAATCTCGACTATGTGCTCCTGCTCGACTGCTACGGCAGTCTGCTCACAGAGCGCCAGCGCGCGCTGCTGGAGGGCTACTATTGCGAAGACCTCTCCCTCGCCGAGCTCGCAGAGCCGATCGGCATTTCCAGAGCGGCTGTCTATGACAGCATCCGGCGGGGCGAGAAAAAGCTTGAGGAATTTGAACAGCAAATGGGGATCGCTGCCCGTCTGAACGCCGTCCGCGCACTGCTCGCGGAGATCGGACAGATCGGCGCGGAGCTCCCCGGACCCCAGTCGCAGCGCATCGCGGAGGCGGTCGAGCGCGGCATGGGGCTGCTCAGTACATGATCACGAACGAAAGGAGTCACGGCTGTGGCATTTGAAGGATTGCAGGATAAGCTCGGCGCAGTATTCAAAAAGCTGCGTGCCCGCGGCAAGCTCACCGAGGCGGATGTCAGGGAAGCCATGCGGGAGGTGCGGCTCGCACTGCTCGAGGCGGACGTCAGCTATAAGGTCGTCAAGGAGTTTGTCAGCCGCGTGACGGAGCGTGCCGTCGGTGCAGACGTGCTCGCAAGCCTGACTCCCGCGCAGCAGGTCGTCAAGATCGTCAATGAGGAACTGATCGCGCTGATGGGCGACGGCGATGCAAGGCTCAATTTCGCCGCAAAGCCCCCGACGGTCATTATGATGTGCGGTCTGCAGGGCTCCGGTAAGACGACCCATTCCGCAAAGCTCGCAAAGCTGCTGAAGAAGGAGGGGCATCACCCCCTGCTCGCAGCCTGCGATATCTACCGCCCTGCCGCGATCGACCAGTTAAAGGTCGTCGGCGAGCGCGCAGGCGTCAGGGTCTTTGAGCTCGGTCAGACTGACCCGGTCGAGATCGCCGCAAAGGCTGTGCGCTTTGCAAAGGACAACAACCACGACGTCGTCATTCTCGATACGGCGGGTCGTCTGCACATCGACGAAAAGCTCATGGACGAGCTGAAAAACATCAAGGCGGAGACAAACCCCGACGAGATCATGCTCGTCGTCGACGCGATGACCGGTCAGGACGCGGTCAACGTCGCAAAGGCGTTTGACGAGGCACTCGGCATCACGAGCGTGCTCATGTCCAAGCTCGATTCGGATACCAGAGGCGGTGCGGCGCTCTCCGTGCTCTCCGTCACCGGCAAGCCGATCAAATATGTCGGCATGGGCGAAAAGCTCGATGATTTCGAGCAGTTCCACCCCGACCGCATGGCGTCGCGCATCCTCGGCATGGGCGATGTGCTCTCGCTGATCGAAAAGGCGGAGGATGTCTACTCCAAGCAGGAGGCGGAGCGGCTCGCACAGAAGCTCCAGCAGAGCAAATTTGACATGGACGATCTGCTCGCACAGCTGCGGCAGATCCAGAAGATGGGCGACCTGAAAAAGATCGTCGGAATGCTCCCGGGCGTCGGCAGCAAGCTCGACGACCTCGAGATCGACGATAAGGCGTTCGGGCGGGTCGAGGCGATGATCACCTCGATGACCCCCGCAGAGCGCGCAAAGCCCTCGATCATCAACCCCTCGCGCAAGAAGCGCATTGCAAAGGGCTCGGGCACGCAGGTGCAGGACGTCAACCGTCTGCTCAAGCAGTTCGAGCAGATGCAGCAGATGATGAAGAAGCTCGGGAAGGGCGGCGGAAAGGGGCTCTTCGGCAGGCGCAGAATGCCGCGGCTCGACCCCTCGATGCTCGACGCGATGGGCGGCATGGGAGGCGGCAAGGGCTTCCCGAAGAAATAGCTTTCACCGCGGGTGACCGCGTGGAATACACAACAAGAATTCTGGAGGTGAATAAAAATGGCAGTTAAGATTCGTCTGAGAAGAATGGGTGCAAAGAAGGCTCCGTTCTACCGCATTGTCGTTGCTGACGGCAGATATCCGAGAGACGGACGCTTCATCGAGGAGATCGGCTTCTATGATCCCACGAAGGAGCCGAACCTTGTCAAGCTGGATACCGAGAAGGCAAAGGCATGGCTCGCAAACGGCGCACAGCCGACCGATACCGTCCGCGTGATCCTGAAAAAGGAAGGCGTGCTGTAATCGGCGCAAACCACTGAAGTCTGGGAGAACATCATGAAGGAACTGTTATTTGCGATCGTGGAGGGTCTTGTCTCCGATCCCGCATCCATCAACATCACGGAGGATGCGGTCAATGAGGAGGGTGTCATTGTGCTGCATCTGAATGTTGCGGCTGATGACATGGGCAGAGTGATCGGCAAGCAGGGCAGGATTGCGAAAGCGATCCGGACGCTCATGCGTGCTGCTGCAGCCCGTGAGGACCGGAAGGTCGCCGTGGAGATCGACTGATCCCGCAAGCATCCGAAGGAAGCCGGCTTCCGCACACAGTGCGGGGGGCGGCTTTCTGTTTTGGTTAGAAATCAGAGATGAGAGGTCAGAGGTCAGAAGTGAGAAACGGTTCCGTCACTTCGGTTGCTGGGGGATAGTTCGGAGTGAGCAGGGAGAAACAACGAGAAAGAACAGTGAACGAGAATCTCCGCAATCATTCCGCATTCACCTCCTACCTGCTCCCTCCTCCCTGCGAACCCGTGATTCCGGGAGCATCGACCCCCAAGAAGGCGCGCCGGCGCCGTGCAGTTGCGCCCGTTGGGTGAGGATGCAAAAAGGCGCGCGGAGCCAATTCGCCAGCCCGGGCTCCGGGCTTGCATTTTTGAAAATAATATAGTATAATAGATACAGCAATGTGCGCACAATGCACAGCAGAAAGGAAGAATGAATATGGACGAAATGCTTGTCAGGCAGCTTCAGATCCACGCATGCCATGTCCGCATGGGCATCATCGAGGGCGTTTATCACGCAAAATCCGGGCATCCGGGCGGGTCGCTCTCCATCGCTGATCTGCTGACCTACCTCTATTTCACCAGAATGCACGTCTACCCCGATAACCCCGATTTCGCCGAGCGTGACCGTTTCGTGCTCTCCAAAGGGCACACCGCACCCGCACTCTACGCCACCCTCGCCGAAAAAGGCTTCTTCCCGATGGAGGAGATGAAGACCCTGCGCCACATCGGCGCGCGGCTGCAGGGGCATCCCTGCATCACGATCCCCGGCGTCGACATGAGCTCCGGCTCGCTCGGACAGGGCATCTCTGCCGCCTGCGGCATGGCGCTCGCGGGCAAGCACAGAGCCGATAACTACCGCGTCTACACCGTGCTCGGCGACGGCGAGATCGAGGAGGGGCAGGTCTGGGAGGCGGCAATGTTCGCCGCGCACTACGGGCTCGACAACCTCACCGCGATCGTCGACAACAACGGGCTCCAGATCGACGGCAAGATCACCGACGTCTGCTCGCCCGAGCCGATTCCCGATAAGTTCGCGGCATTCGGCTGGCATGTGATCGAGTGCGACGCACACGATTTCGACGATCTCGACCGCGCCTTCCGCGAGGCAGAGCGCGTCACGATGCAGCCCGTCGCGATCATTCAGCACTCGACAAAGGGCAAGGGTGTCTCCTTCATGGAGAATCAGGTCGGCTGGCACGGCACCGCGCCGAATCAGGAGCAGTATGAAAAGGCAATGGCGGAGCTGACCGAGCAGCTGCGCAGATTGGAGGAGCAGGCATGAGCGATGTGATCAAGAAGGCGACGCGCGAAAGCTACGGCGAGGCGCTGGTCGCACTGGCTGAGAAATATCCGAATCTGATCGTGCTGGACGCAGACCTCGCGGCTGCGACCAAGACCGGCATGTTCAAGAAGGCTTATGCGGACCGCTTCTATGACTGCGGCATCGCAGAGGCAAACATGATGGGCGTGGCGGCAGGTCTTGCCGCGGCGGGCATGATTCCGTTCGCATCGTCGTTCGCGATGTTCGCGGCGGGCAGAGCGTTTGAGATCGTCCGCAATTCGATCGGCTATCCGCACCTCAATGTCAAGATCGGCGCGACCCACGCAGGCATTTCCGTCGGCGAGGACGGCGCGACCCACCAGTGCTGCGAGGACCTCGCGCTGATGCGCACCATTCCGGGCATGACCGTCATCAACCCCGCTGACGACACCGAGGCAAAGGCTGCCGTCGAGGCTGCGATCCTGCACGACGGTCCGGTCTACTGCCGCTTCGGACGTCTGGCAGTGCCGGTCATCAACGACCCTGCGACCTACAAATTCGAGCTGGGCAAGGGCGTCACGCTCCGCGAGGGCAAGGACATCGCAATCATCGCGACCGGTCTGCTCGTCAACGAGGCGCTGACCGCCGCGGACGCGCTCGCACAGGAGGGCATCTCCGCGCGCGTCATCAACATCCACACGATCAAGCCGCTCGACACTGAGATCGTCGCCAAGGCAGCGGCAGAGTGCGGCAGGATCGTCACTGCCGAGGAGCACAGCATCATCGGCGGGCTCGGCAGCGCCGTCGCGGAGGCAGTCTGCGAAAGCTGCCCGGTGCCGGTGCGCAGGATCGGCGTCAACGACACCTTCGGGCACTCCGGTCCGGCGGTTGAGCTGCTCAAGCAGTTCGGGCTCTCCGCGGAACACATCGCAGAGGTCGTGCGCGAGGAGCTCGGCAAGTGAGAACCCCCGAAAGGACTGCGCACTGTGAGAATTGACCGTGGAGACCTGATTCTGATTCTGCTCTGGGGCTGCGGCGGCTTCTGCCTCGGCTGGCTGATCTGCTGTACCTGCCGGAAAAAGTGGCTGCCGCTGTCCCTGCGCAGTGCCGCGTGGCTGATGTTCAGCATCTATCTGGCGGCGCTCTGCTATCTGACCGGCATGCTCGATTTTGTCCGCAATCCGGCGGCGGTGCACACGGCGAATATCTTCACCGGCTTTGACCTGACGCCCTTCCGGGGGCATGTGTTCAAGCCGATCGTGCAGAATTTCCTGCTCTTTCTGCCGCTGGGATTTCTGGTGCCCTCGGTCACGCCGAACACACGCTGGAATCTTTTGAAAATCACGCTGCTCGGATTCGGCGTCTCACTGTGCATCGAGCTGCTGCAGGGCTTCATCGGACGCCTGCAGGAGGTCGACGACCTGCTGATGAACACCGCGGGCACGGCGGCGGGATTTCTCATCTGGGCAGCGCTGTTCCGCAAGGAGCTCAAACTGTGGCAGCGCGCACTGATTCTCATTGCGGATGCGGCGCTGACACAGGCGCTCTTTCAGATCATTTTAGAGCGCGTTGCAATCCGATAAAAGGAGCTTTGCTTTATGACATTTGACGAACTGCGTCAGAAATATCCGCTGTTCGACTTCCGGGATATCGACCTGGACACCTTTGAGACCGAAGCCGGTTCGGTGCTGGTCATCGACTATTTCTTCCGGCTCGGCGAGGAGGAATTCCGCCCGCACTGGGAGATTCCCTGCAAAACGCCGTATGCGATGCAGAAGGGCATAAGCCTGAAATACCCGGACGGGATACACTGTGACCCCGGATTCTGGCGGCTGGTCTTTTCGCTCGGCATGGCGGAGCTGATCTCCTACTGGAAGCTCGCCTGCCCGCCGGACGTCCGGCTCTGGGATGCTTTCTATGGCAGGGAGCAGGAGGACTGGTGGAAGCGGCTCTATTTCGGGGGACTCGGCGAATTTTTCTACCGCAACGGCATCAAAGCCGATTTTGACAGCTTCATGCGGTTTTCCTACAGCCCCGATCCGCCGTACTGGAATCACCCGGAAAAGCCCGCACGGCGTACAGACCTCTCGGGAATGCTGATCCCGGTCGGCGGCGGCAAGGATTCGATCGTCACGCTGAATCTGCTGAAAGGGCAGCTCGAAAACGCCTATGCCTTCATGATCAACCACCGCGATTCCGCGGAGCAGAGCGCGCTGCTGGCGGGCATCCCGAGGGCGCGCATCATTGAATGCAAACGCACGCTCGACCCCAATCTCCTGCGCCTGAACAAGGAGGGCTTTCTGAACGGACATACGCCGTTTTCGGCGATCGTGGCGTTCTCCGCCGCACTGACCGCCTATATCAACGGGCTGAAAACGGTCGTGCTCTCGAATGAATCCTCCGCGAGCGAATCGACCGTCTCCGAGCAGGAGGTCAACCACCAGTATTCCAAGAGCTATCAGTTTGAATGCGATTTTGCGGAATATGAGAAGAAATATCTCCGCTCGGGCGTGGAGTATTTCAGCCTGCTCAGACCGCTGACGGAATTTCAGATCGCAAGATATTTCGCGCAGCTTCCGGCGGAATTCCATGAGATTTTCCGCAGCTGCAATGCCGGCAACGCACGCGGGCGCAAGGACGAATGGTGCGGGCACTGTGCCAAATGCCTGTTCGTCGCGGTGATTTTGGCGCCGTTTCTGCCCTATGCGAAGATCGCTGAGCTGCTCGGCTCCGATATTCTGAATCTGCCGGAGATGGCGCCGGTGCTGCAGGAGCTCTGCGGTGCGCTGCCGAATAAGCCCTTTGAATGCGTCGGCTCGCGCCGCGAGGTCAACTATGCGCTCTGCCTTGCGGTCAGGCGCACGGAGCAGAACGGCGAGCCGCTCCCGCTGCTGCTGTCGCAGTACCGGGAAACCCCGCTCTATGCCGAATATGCGCCGTCTGCGGCGGCATTCGGGCAGGAGTGGGACGACAGCAACAATCTGCCGCCTGAGCTGGCAGCGCTTGTCAGGCAGGAATGTGTCGAGGCATTCCGATGATCGGCGCAATGATCTCCGCGGATGACTATTTCCGCTGCACCGATGAGACCGTGCAGCCGCAGGAGCTGCTGGACGGAATCGTCGTCGGTCAGGCGGCGCCGGGTATCCGGCATCAGCGCATCACACTGAATCTGCTGACGCGTCTGAAGGAGCATATCAGACAGAACGGCGGATCATGCGAGCCCTTTGCGGCGCCGACCGATGTGAAGCTCGACGATTTCAATGTCGTGCAGCCGGATGTGTTTGTCACCTGCAGCCCGGAGCTGCTCACCGGGCAGTATCTCGACGGCGCACCCGATTTTGTGTGCGAGGTCGCAAGCTCGAACCGCAGCAACGATTTCGACCGCAAGCTCTGGCTCTACCGCCGCAGCGGCGTCCGCGAATACTGGATCATCGAGCCGCAGACAGAGCGCATATTCCAGTATTATTTTGAGGAAAGCAGCGCGCCGGAGGTCTATGACTTCCGCACGCCGATCCCCGTCCGCATCTGGGACGGAAGGCTCTGCATCACCGTGGCAGAGCTTGAGCACACCGAAGGGAGGTGAAACCCAATGCCCTATATCGTCGTCAAGGCATACCCGAAGGACCCGAAGATCCGCAGGGAGGTCGCTGAGGAGATCAACCGCATCTTCCTCGAGAAGTGGGGCTGCGCGCAGGAGGCGATCAGCATCCGCTTCGAGGAATTTGCGCCCGAGGACTGGGAACGCGAGGTCAAGCAGGGCGAGATCGACCCCAACGCTGACAAGATGACCATTCTCTCCGGGAAGCGGCAGGACCCCGCAGAATAAGCACATGCAAACAACACTATATTATGGAGGAAATAAATCATGATTATCAAGCTGATTGTGGAAATCATCGTGGGAGCGATCGTCGGCTTCCTCGCAGGCAAAATTATGGACACCGGCGACAAGGGCTTTGTCGTCAACGCGATCTACGGCATCGTCGGCGGCTTTGTCGGCGGTCTGATCGGCAATATTCTCGGGCTCGGCGGCGGCTGGCTCTCCGGTCTGATCCTTTCGATCATCGGCGCGTGCCTCGTCATCTTTGTGGTCGGCAAGCTGAAAAAGTGAGCGCACGGGGAGTGGGGAATTTAGCGCCCCGCTCCCCGCTGCTGCATCTGTATCCAGATATAAAAAATCCATATTGCGGGAAAGAGGTTATTTCAATGAAAAAACACAGAACACTGGCGCTTCTCTGCGCCGCTGTGCTCGGGCTTTCGGGCTGCGGCGGACAGAGCAGTGCCGAAAGCCAAGCAGAATCCTCCGCCGCCGGACAGACCACGGCATCTGCGGCGGCATCGACCGCGGAAACCACCGCAGCCGCACCCTCCGGGAAGGCGGCAGCGATCTATACACCTGACAGCACATGGGAGCCCGCAGACACATCGCTCGGGCTGCCGGCGCTCAGCCTCGGCATGACGACCGAGGAAATGTGCCGCCGCGCCGTGCTCAATGTCGGGAACACCGCGCGCCTTGCCAATGTCATGAAGCGCGCACAGAACAAGGAGGCGATCACCGTCGCGTGCATCGGCGGCTCGATCACGCAGGGCACCGGCGCCTCCGGCTCCAGCGAGAGCTACGCCTACCGCAGCATGGCTTGGTGGGTCAAGGCGTTCCCCGAGGCGGCGATGAAGCTCAGCTACGTCAACGCGGGCATCGGCGCGACCGGCAGCTATATCGGCGTGCACCGGCTCGAGCGCGATCTGCTCTCGCAGAAGCCCGACGTGGTCATCGTTGAATTCTCGGTCAACGACACCGACCCGAGCCGCGATCTCGAGAGCTATGACAGCCTTGTGCGGCGCATTCTCGAGCAGGACAATGACCCCGCCGTCATTCTGCTGCACATGACGCAGGAGAACGGGACCTCGCTCTTTGATACGCACAGGAAGATCGGCGAGAAATACGATCTGCCGATGATCAGCTACAAAAATGCGGTCATTCCGGAGATCAATGCGGGCACCTTCACATGGAAGGATATCTCGCCGGACAACATCCACCCGAACAACAACGGGCACGGCATCGCCGCAGAGCTGCTCTGGAGCTACTATAACTCTGTGCTGGCAAGGCTCGGCAGCATCGACACCGCCGACCTGTCCTTCACTGCGGAGCCCGTCGGCAAAGACCGCTACAGGAATCCCGACATCAAAAACAGCAGCAATCTCACACCGCTCACAAACAACAATTTCACCGAATCCGAGGTCAACCAGAGCTTCCCGCACGGCTGGTCGGCGGAGAAGCCCGGCTTCATCTCCTTTGAGGTCACCGCACAGAATATCGGCATTCTCTATCAGCGCACGGTCGACGGCAAGAGCGGGAAATATGATGTGTATGTGGACGGCGAGGTCGTCAAGACTCTCGACGGCAATTTCCCGAACGGCTGGGGCAATTATGCCGAGGCTGCCGAGGTCTTTACCGGCGAGAGCAGCACGGCGCACACCGTCGCGATCAAAATGGCTGACTCCAGCAGCGCAGCGGGCTTCAATCTGCTCGGGCTGCTCGTCAGCTGACGAAAGGAAGCAACTGAAATGGCAATGACGATTCTCTATCCGGTCGGGCAGCATCTCTATGTGAACCTGACGAACCAATGTCCCTGCGCCTGCACCTTCTGCATCCGGCAGAACGGCGACGGCGCCTACGGCTCGGACAGCCTTTGGCTCGAGCACGACCCCTGTTTTGACGAGATCAGAGCGGCGTTTGCAAATTGGAATCTCGCGGACTTCACCGAACTGGTCTTCTGCGGCTACGGCGAGCCGACCGAAGCCCTCGAAATGCTCTGTGCGGCGGCGGCATACGCCAAAACGCTGCCGGGCTGCCCGCCGATCCGGCTGAACACCAACGGGCTCTCCGACCTCATCCACGGAAAAAAGACCGCCCATCTGCTCAGGGGGCTGGTCGACACCGTGTCGATCAGTCTCAACGCGGGCACAAAGGACGCCTATCTCGCCGTGACGCGCCCGAAGTGGGACAGCGCCTTTGAAGCGATGCAGGCATTTGCGGCAGACTGCAGGGCGCTCGGGCTGAACGTGATGTTCACGGTCGTGGACGTCATTCCGCAGAGCGAGATCGACGCGGCACAGGCAGTCGCCGATTCCCTCGGCATCCCGCTGCGCGTCAGGAAGTACGATTCATAACCCCCCTGTTGCTAAGATAAATTCGTTTTTGCGGGTTAGGAGTTAGGAGTGAGGAGTTCAGGTATGCGCTTCGCGCATGGATTGAAAACGGGGTTGGCGCCCCACCCCACGGTATTCTGCCAATGACGTACCGCGGAAAGCCGCCGGTCCCGCGGACTTTCGGGGAGTGCCCTGTGACCGCGCCGATGCAGGCGGCGACCGTCACGGCACCTGCGTGACCGATAAAAACAGAAATCACACCGGAAAGAGGAACCGATATGAACATCAGAAGCAAAATCGCCGCGCTGCTGACCGGCATGACCTTGCTGCTCACGGGCTGCGCGGGCGGAAATACGCAGAGCAGCTCCGAACCGCCGAAGACCGCGGAGAGCAGCGCTGCGAAAACGGAGGAATCGCTGCCCGCAGTCGAGCTCGTGCAGTCGGACGGCAGCGCGAAGATCACCGTCACGGACGGGCATTTCACGGTCGGAAGCAAACCGATCTGGATGTGCGGCACGAACACCCCCTGGGACAACTGGAACGATTTCGGCGGCGATTTCGACGCTGCCTTCTGGGACGACCACTTTGCCAAGCTCCACGAGGCGGGCATCAATTCCAGCCGCGTCTGGATCCTATGCTCGGGCGACGTCGGCATCAAGTTCGACGCCGACACCGGCGCGGTCAAGGGCATGACCGAAAAATTCTGGAACCACTGCGATCAGCTCATGGCGATCGCGGCAAAGCACCGCATCTACATCATGGCGACCATGATGAGCTTTGACTGCTGCAAGACCGGCAACCGCAATCACAAGAAATTCCGCGCGATGATCGGGGACGCCGATCTGGCGCAGAGCTATGTCGACAACTACATCATCCCCTTTGCCAGGCGCTACGACAGCAACGACTACCTTTACAGCATCGACCTGTGCAACGAGCCCGACTGGATCCACGAGAATGCCGAATCGGGCAAAATTGACTGGAAGCCGCTGGTCACGTTCTTCGGCAAGTGCGCCAAGGGCATCCACGAGAACAGCGATATCCTCGTCACGACCGGCATGGGCTATATCCCGAACAACTCCGACGTGCGCGGCACGAATGTCATCAGCGACGAGCTGCTGAAATTCTACGCGGGCGAGGGCGCCTATATGGACTTCTACTCGGTGCACTTCTACGACTGGATGATCGAGTGGCACGGCGACCCGTTCAAGGTCTCCCCTGCCGACTACGGGCTCGACACCTCCAAGCCCAATGTGCTCGGCGAGGTCTCCGCAAAGGGCTCCGAGCAGGACGGCATTGATCTCACCGCGGGCGCAAGGGCGGTCTATGCAAACGGATGGGACGGCATCTATCCGTGGACCTCGACCGGCACCGACGGAAACGGCGGCTTCGAGGAGGTCACCGCGTATTCGCGGGACATGCTCGCGTCGATCAGAGAACTGATTTTCCCGCTGGATGATATGTGATTCTGCTTGACATTTCTGCGAAAATATGGTATACTGAATGTAATAGATGCGGAGAATATAACACCGCTGCATATCCGTCACATGTTCCGGCAGGCGCTCCGATTTGCCTGCCGGTTGCTGTATCATCACAACACAGAAAAAGAAGGGAGCATACCATCATGGGCGAATGGAACCGCTTTGCAATCGAATCAAAAATCGAAACACTCGCACAGATCTGCCGCACGAATTACCACATCGCGCCGGAACTCTATTCCAAATACGACGTCAAGCGCGGTCTGCGCGATATCAACGGCAAGGGCGTCGTCGCGGGGCTGACGAACATCAGCCAGATCATCCCGGGCGTCGAGATCAACGGCGAGACGCAGCTCGGCGACGGACAGCTGCTCTTCCGCGGCTATCACATCGAGGACCTCGTGAACGGTTTCATCTCCGAGAAACGCTTCGGCTATGAGGAGACCGTCTATCTGCTGCTCTTCGGACAGCTCCCGAACAAAACACAGCTCGACGAATTCAGCACGCTGCTGCGCTCGTGCCGCACGCTGCCGCCCTCGTTCACGCGCGATGTCATCATGAAATCGCCGAGCGACGACATGATGAACACCCTCGCAAAATCCGTGCTCGCGCTCTATTCCTACGACCACAACCCGAACGACACTGCGATCCCGAATGTGCTGCGCCAGTGCATCCAGCTCATCGCGCAGTTCCCGTCGATCGCGGTCTACGGCTATCAGGCATTCCGCTATTACAAGAACGACCAGAGCCTGTTCCTGCACCAGCCAGACCCGACGCTCTCCCCTGCCGAGAGCATTCTGAGCCTGCTGCGCGCCGATCAGAAATACACGCAGCTCGAGGCAAAGCTGCTCGATCTGGCGCTCGTGCTCCACGCCGAGCACGGCGGCGGCAACAATTCCACCTTCACGGTGCATGTCGTGTCGTCCTCCGGCACCGACACCTATTCGACGATGGCGGCGGCGCTGGGCTCGCTGAAGGGTCCCAAGCACGGCGGCGCCAACATCAAGGTCGTGCAGATGTTCGACGACATCAAGACCCATGTGCACGACTGGCGGGACGAGGAGGAGGTCGCGGGATATCTGCGGGCACTGCTGCACAAGGAGGCGTTCGACCGCTCCGGTCTGATCTACGGCATGGGACATGCGGTCTATTCGCACAGCGACCCCAGAGCGACGATCCTGCGCAGCTTTGTCGAGCAGCTCGCCGACGAGAAGCGCTGTCACGAGGAATATGCGCTCTACGCAACGGTCGAGCGGCTCGCGCCCGAGGTCATTGCACAGGAGCGCCGCATCTACAAGGGCGTCTGCGCCAATGTCGACTTCTACTCCGGGCTGGTCTACCGGATGCTCGATCTCCCGAACGAGCTCTTCACGCCGATCTTTGCGATCTCGCGCATCGCGGGCTGGTCGGCACACCGGCTTGAGGAGCTCCTCGGCGCGAGCAAGATCATCCGTCCGGCTTACCGCGCCGTGCAGGAGTGGCAGACCTACAAGCCGATTGCGGAGCGGTGACCGGCTGCAGCGGAGGGCTTTATCATGGCAAACACATTCTCGGACGACCCGCGCCGGGTCGCATACGACCGGAACCGCACAAAGAAGCGCTCGCTCGAGAAACAGTATCAGATATTCCTGCTGCTGATCGTCTTCTGCGGTGTGCTGTTGAGTCTGATTATCGGATTCTTTGCCGTTATCCGGACGGTCGGCGGCGATGCAAGCCTGATGCCCCAATTTCTGCTGCTGCTCGCGGGGACAGTCTGCGGTGTGCTCAGCGTAATCAAAAGGAGCAACGTCTTGGCTGCCGTTTCTGCCCTGTGCTTTGCGGCGGTCAGTCTGCTGGAGCATAATTTTTACTTCCTGCTCTTTTCCGGCGCAGCGGCACGCATATTTATGCTGAATCAGCAGTGGCAGGTGCTCACGCAGGCGGAGGGCTATCCCGATTTCAACTATTCGATGATCGAGCAGCAGGAGCGCGAGGTGCTCGAGCAAGGCGCGATCGCGGCGATCACCGGCGAACCGGTCGCCGCAGACCTCACGGCACGCAGGCTGCCCGCACCCGAGCCGGAGGACAGCAGCGCTGCCCGGAAGCCGTTCCGCCCCGGCAAAATGGATTCGATCTGACATCAATGCCCGCGGACAGCACCCGCGGGCATTTTCAGCCGATGCATATTGAAATACCCGGCAAATTATGCTATAATGTATCTATCAACCCAGACCAGATCGGAGGAGCGTTATGGACTTCCGTGCACTTCTTTTCAATGATTTCATCTTCCTCGACGGCGGCATGGGCACAGAGCTCCGGCTCAGCCCCGGCGAGCTGCCCGAGCGGCTCAATCTCACCGAGCCCGAGCGTGTCGCGGCAGTGCACCGCGCCTACGCGCAGGCGGGCTCACAGATCGTCTACGCCAACACCTTCGGCGCCAATTCGCTCAAGCTCGCGGGCACCGGCGTCGATGCTGCCGAAAGCGTGCGCGCTGCCGTGCGGATCGCCAAGGAAGCCGTCCGCGGCATGGCATGTGTCGCGCTTGATATCGGTCCGACCGGTCAGCTTCTGCAGCCCGTCGGCTCGCTGACCTTCGATGCAGCCTATGACGCCTACGCAGAGGTCGTCGAGGCGGCGGCAGCGGCGGGCGCAGACCTCGTCGTCATCGAGACGATGAGCGACCTGCTCGAGACCAAGGCGGCAGTCCTCGCCGCAAAGGAGCACAGCGATCTGCCGGTGATCGTCACGATGACCTTCACCGAGACCGGGCGCACCTTCACGGGCTGCCCGATCTCCGCCATGGCAATGACGCTCGAGGCACTCGGCGCCGAGGCGATCGGCATCAACTGCTCGCTCGGTCCGCGCGAAATTTTGCCGCTGATGCAGGAGCTCGCCGCATGGACGAGTCTGCCGCTGATCGCCAAGGCAAATGCCGGGCTCCCCGACCCCGTCACCGGCGCATATTCGATCACACCGGCGGAATATGCCTCTTACATGCCCGCCTTCGCCGACTGCGGCGTGCAGTTCTTCGGCGGCTGCTGCGGCACCACCCCGGAGTTCATCGCGGAGATGGTCAGGGCGCTGCACGGGCATCACCGCGGGCGCCGCGTCATTCGCCCGAAGGCTGCGGTCTGCTCGGGCACGCGCACCGTGCTGCTCGATATGCCGCGCGTCATCGGCGAGCGCATCAACCCGACCGGCAAAAAGCGCATGAAGCAGGCGCTGCTCGATATGGATATGGACTATCTGCGCGGCGAGGCGATCGCGCAGACCGATGCCGGCGCGGATATCCTCGACGTCAATGTCGGCACACCGGGCATCGACGAGGCGGCTGTGCTCCCGCAGGCGGTGCAGGCGATCATGGAGGTCACCGATCTGCCGCTCCAGCTCGATTCCTCCGACCCGGAAGCGCTGCGGGCAGCCCTGCGCATCTATCCGGGCAAGCCGATCGTCAATTCGGTCAACGGCAAGGCGGAATCGCTTGAGACGATCCTGCCGCTGGTCAGGCACTACGGCGCCGCGATCGTCGGGCTGACCCTCGACGAAAACGGCATTCCCGCGACCGCCTCCGAGCGCTTCCGCATCGGGCAGAGAATTCTCGACCGCGCGCTCGCGATCGGCATCCGCAGGGAGGATGTCTGTCTCGACTGCCTCACGCTGACCGCCTCGACGGGCTCCGACGGTCCGGTCGAGACGCTGAACGCCGTGCGCCGCGTGCACGAGGAGCTCGGGCTCCAGACCGTGCTCGGCGTGTCCAATATCAGCTTCGGTCTGCCGAACCGCCCGCTCATCAACCGTTCCTTCCTCGCGATGGCGATGCAGAACGGTCTGACGCTGCCGATCATGAACCCGATGGCAGAGGGCATGATGGACACGGTGCGCGCCTTCCGCATGCTCGCCGGCTTTGACGAGAACTGCGCCGCGTTCATCGAGGCTTACCGCGACGCCGCGCCCGCACAGACTGCGCCCGCTTCGGCACAGGGCGGCGACATGACGCTCTCGGCGGCGGTCGCGCACGGGCTGCGGCAGGATGCTGCCAGACTGACGCAGGCGGCACTCGAAACGACCGAACCGATGGTCATTGTCAACGACATGCTGATCCCCGCGCTCGATGCAGTCGGTGCGGACTACGAAAAGGGCGCGGTCTTCCTGCCGCAGCTCATTCAGGCGGCAACTGCGGCACAGAGCGCCTTCGGTGTGCTCAAGGCGCATATGGCGGCGCAGGGGGCATCGGGCGGCAAGGGCAAGATCGTCCTCGCGACGGTGCAGGGCGACGTGCACGATATCGGCAAGAATATCGTCAAGCTGCTGCTCGAAAACTACGGCTATGACGTGCTCGACCTCGGCAAGGACGTGCCCCCGCAGGTCATTGTCGATGCGGCGATCAGGCATCAGGTGAAGCTGGTCGGGCTCTCCGCGCTGATGACGACCACGGTCGGCGCAATGGAGGAGACGATCCGGCTGCTGCACGCGCAGTATCCCGGCTGCAAAACAGTCGTCGGCGGCGCAGTGCTCACTGCCGATTACGCCGAGACCATCGGCGCGGACTGCTACGCCAAGGACGCAAAGGCGTCGGTCGACTACGCAAAGACCGTGTTCGGGGACGAGTGAGATGCTGTTTGTGCAGAAAATCACGCTGCGCTGGCACAAGGAGGTCCGCTTCGCCAAACATGCCGATCAGCGCAGGTCGGTGCGCTTTTGGGAACTGCCCGCGGAGACCGCCCCGGCATCCCCGCTGCTGCTGCATACGGTCGCGCTCTTGCAGGACGAATCCGGTCTGCACTGTGCGGACAGCCGTGTCAAATCATATGACGAGAGCGCATTTTATTCCGGCGGACACAACCGTTCGCCGCTCGCGCCGCGGCTTGCCGTCACAAGAGAGGAAACGGGCTTTTCGGTGCAGTATTTCGGCATGGGCAACAGCACGCCGCGCACGGTGCTCACGCTGCTGCCGGGCGAATCCGGGCGCATTTTGCTCAACGCGCGCCGCACCTATCACGACACCGGCAGGTGGTACTACGAGCAGATCACTGTGAATTTTCTGGATGCTGCACCGTCAGCATACCGCAAAAAGCTGTTTTTTATCAAGGAGCCGACGCACAGCTTTTCTGACCTGAAGCCGCTGCAATACTGCGGTTGAGCGCCGGCATCACGACAAAACGGAGGACATTATGCGCGCACTGATTCAAAGAGTTACACATGCTTCGGTCACGGTCGAAGGCAAGGTGACCGGCGCGATCGGAAAGGGCTTTCTCGTGCTGCTCGGCGTGACGGAGCAGGACACCGAGGCGGAGGTCACGCTGCTCGCCGACAAGCTCTTAAAGCTCCGCATTTTTCCCGACGCGGAGGGCAAAACGAACTGCAGCCTGACCGACGTGGGCGGCTCGCTGCTCGTGATCTCGCAGTTTACGCTCTGTGCGGACTGCCGCCGAGGCACCCGCCCGAGCTTTTCCCATGCAGCAAAGCCCGACGAGGCAAACCGGCTCTATGAGCTCTTTCTCGGGAAATGCCGCGAAGTCATTCCGCATGTCGACTGCGGCGTCTTCGGCGCGCACATGGATGTCGAGCTGCTGAACGACGGTCCCTTCACAATCTGGCTCGACACCGACGACCTCACCGCCCCGCGGCATCGCTGACGAAACAGAACCCCCGCAGTGAAACAACAGCTGCGGGGGTTTCCGTCTGCCGCGAAACCTGCGGTCGATCGGACAGGAGGGAAGGCGGAGGGAGGAGGGAGGAGCGAGGAGGGAGGAAGTGAATGCGGAATGCGGAATAATTCCGGCGCCGGTTTCGTTTCTTGTAACGCCTACCTCCTACCTTCTACCTCCTACCTCCTACCTTCTACCTCCTACCTCCTACCTCCTACCTCCTACCTCCTACCTCCTACCTCCTACCTCGCAAATACTGTATATGAAACGGCTTTATCGACAAGCAAAGCCCCCCGCAGCAATCGCAACAGCTGCGGGGGGCTTTTTTACAGTGCATTTGTGAGATGATGTGTCTGCTCCAGATGATACAGCACGGCGACGGCAATGCCCAATCCGCCGTTGATTGCCAGATACAGCAAAGCCTCCTCCGCAAGCAGCCTTGCAGGGGACTTGGCATTCGGATTCTGTGCGGCTTCTCCGGCTGCGCGCTGCATGCGCCGTTCGGCACGTCTGCCCAGCAGCAGCCCGGCGATCAGCATGACCGCGAGCACGGCGGCGAGCAGAATGACCTCATGCTCCGGGGCGACCGGCTTCCGCAGCACACAGCGCAGCAGATACTGCACGATGTAGGTCACCGCAAAGCCTGCCCACAGCCCGCCGAGGCACCAGATGCTCAGGCGCAGATTTCCCCTCCGGCTGCTGTGCGTGTTCGGCTGCTCCATGCGAAGCCCTCCTCAGCTGTTGGGGTTGATGTCGTTCCGGTAGTGCACCAGATACTGCACGCCCGACCAGAGCGTCAGCAGCGCAGCGATCCAGAAGACGACCTGCAGGAAGACCTCGATGCCGAAATAGACGACATCCGGCACGTTCAGCCCGAAGGCATGGAAGTCATACCGGAAGGACAGATACACCAGCGCCGTGACCAGCGCGATCATCGTGAAGGCGGTTTTCAGCTTGCCGAGGAAGCCCGCCGGGACGACCGTGCCCTTGCCCGCGACGACCAGTCGCAGCGCCGAGACCATGAATTCGCGGCAGACGATCAGCAGATAGATGACAATGTTGATGCGCTGATCCTGCAGCAGACAGGAGAGCGTCGCGACGATCAGGATCTTGTCGGCGAGCGGGTCGAGAAATTTGCCGAAATTCGTGATCTGGTGGCGGTCACGCGCGAGCTTTCCGTCGACCGCATCGGTGATGGACGCCAGCGAAAAGACGAGCGCAGCACAGAAATAGTGCCCCGGGAACGGGATGCAGTAACATATCACAAAGATCGGCACCATCAGGACGCGTGCCAACGTCAGCTTATTCGGTAAGTTCATCAGTGACCACCTCACCAATCAAATCATAATCCGCCGCATCCGTGATGCGCACGGTCACATACTGCCCGCAGGAGAAATCGTCCTGTGCAGCTTCCGGCAGCCAGACCCGCCCGTCGACGTCGGGGGCGTCGGCAGCGGTCCTGCCGTACCAGCCGCCGGATTCGGGGTCATAGCCCTCGAGCACGGCTTCCTCTTTTTTGCCGATGCGCCGGATGCACAGCTCTGCCGCGATCTGCATCTGCTGCTCCATGAGGATTTCGGCGCGGTGCTCCCGAAGCTCGGGGTCGATCTGGTTTTCCATTTTTGCCGCGGGGGTGTTTTCCTCCTCGGAGTAGGCAAAGCAGCCCATGCGGTCAAAGCGCTGCTCCTGCACGAAATCCGCAAGCTCCTCAAAGGCTTCCTCCGTTTCGCCGGGGAATCCGACCAGCAAGGTCGTGCGCAGCGTGATGCCGGGGACCCGTTCACGCAGCCTTCGGAAGAGCGCCCGCAGCGAATCGGCAGTGCACGGGCGGCGCATCGCCCGGAGCACGTCGGCATTGCAGTGCTGAATCGGGATATCGAGATATTTGACGATCTTCGGCTCCGATGCGATCGTGTCGATCAGCTCGTCGGAGATGCGCTCGGGATAGCAATAGAGCACGCGGATCCAGTGCAGACCCTCGATTTTGCAGAGCGCCCGCAGCAGCGCGGGCAGACGCGGCTCGCCGTAAAGGTCCTCGCCGTAGCGCGTGGAATCCTGCGCGATGACGACCAGTTCGGTCACGCCGGAATCGGCGAGCGACTGTGCCTCGGCAAGCAGCGCATCCATCGGCACGGAGCGGAATTTGCCGCGAATCTGCGGGATCGCGCAGTAGGTGCAGCCGTTCGAGCAGCCCTCCGCGATCTTCAGATATGCAAAGAAGGGCAGGGTCGCGAGCAGGCGCTTTCCCGTCAGCGGCATATTGCATTTCGGGGCGAAGCGGGTCACGCGGTCGCCCGCCGTGATGCGGTCGAGCACCGCGCAGATGTCGCTCTGGTCGCCGATGCCGATGACCGCATCGACCTCGGGAAACTGCTCCGCGACCTCTTCGCGGTAACGCTCCGCGAGGCAGCCCGTCACGACAATGCGTTTCAGGCTGCCCTGTTCCTTCGATGCAATGAGCTCCAGAATGGTTTCGATCGCTTCCTCCTTCGCCGCCTGAATAAAGCCGCAGGTGTTGACCACGGCGATATCGGCGTCGGCGGGGTCGGGCGTGAGCACATAGCCGCCCGCCCTGAGCGCATGCAACATGCGTTCGGAGTCGACCAGATTCTTGGCACAGCCAAGCGAGATCATGCTGACGATCATGATAATCTCCTAAAATGTGATAAATAGATTCTCCCGTTCAGAACATCGATTCCGGCGACAATCAGAAATGAAGGGATAAGGGAGGAGTTGTTCCGTTTCTTTCATTTCAGCCGCAGAGCGGGAAAGTGCCGGCAGCCCCCGATATCAAGCCGTCGGAGACAGCGCTGCCCGGTACCATGCGGGCGTATCGCCGAAATCGGCTGCGAGCTTCGGTGCATAGCTGTCGCGGATGCGGACGCAGTGCCGCGCAAACGCCGCAAGAATGCCCCGCGCGGTCTCCGCATCGTTCACGCGGTAATCGAGCCCGGCGCCCTGCTGCGGGCTCAGCGTAAAATTGCAGCCCGAAACGGTCAGCCACAGCCGGAATCCGCCGGTCGAGAGCCGCTGCACATATGCCTCATAGAGAAAGCCGTGCGCATCGGTGCAGGCATAGCAGCTCAGCCATGTCGGATTGCCCTTCTGCTTTGCAAAGCCGGTGCCGCGAAAAACCTGATCCAGCACAGCGGTTTTCGCAAACTGCTCCGAACCGGGTGTGTGCGGCAGGCGAACCGGGTCGGGCAGATCGGAATCGGAGATCGCCAGAAGCGCCGGACGGTGCGTTTCCGTGTGCGCTTTCAGCGCTGCCGCCTCCGCCTCAGAGAAGAGGCATTCGCGCTGACTGTGATAGGGCGCGCCGAGATACGGCGTCAGCCGCCCGATCAGCGGGGCGGTGTCGTGCGGGGCAGTCTCCCCGGGCGCCGTCGCCTCGATGCAGACCGAGACGGTCACGCGCTTTTTGCCGTCGTCCCAGCTGCGGTGGAGCGTCACGGCATTGCACTTGACAAGGCTCGGCGCGAGCAGCATGTCAAAATCGGTGCGCGGAGACGCGGTACCGGGCACGGCGTCGTCGCGGGAATCCGCAAACCACGGAATCCCGCCGAGCACCAGCGTGCAGAACGGAAAATTCACAGTCCGCGGAATCTTTGAGAACAGCGCGAGAATGTCCGCGCGGTCGGCGGGGTCGGCGAACACCGCGCCGCGCTGCCGGTCCGCTGCGGAGCAAAGCCCGTAGCTCGTGTCGCCCGCCTGCGCATATTTTGCGAGCGCGGGGAATTTCTCCGCAGCCCTTTGCTGCACATCGGGCGTCACGGCATAGACCGAAAATGCCGTTTTCGGCGCGGAAAGCCCGGTCTCCGCGAGCATCCGCCCGAGATAGGCAGCCGCACCGGTGAAGGTCACGCGGTCGGCGATATTGAACCAGAATGTATCAAAGATCCGCATCCTGCTGCTCCTCCGCCCATGCGTAATAATCCTCGAGTGCAAAGCGCACCTGCTGAAAGGTGAAGCCCCGCCGCACGAGCGCCGCGGTCACCTTTTCGATCGCCCTGCGGTCGTCGGGGTCCGCGAGATATTTCGCATATTTCTTTTGCAGGAGCTCAAGCAGCATCGCCGAAATGCGCTCAGGGTCGTCGTATTCGGCGAGCGCATCGTCGACGTCGTTCTGCGAGAGCCCGTGCCGCTTCATCTCAAAGGCGGCGCGGCGGATGCCGAATCGCTTGCCCTCGACATAATGCCTTGCGAGCTGCTGCGCATAGCGCGCGTCGTCGAGCAGACCGATGCGGATGAGCCGTTCCAGCGCTGCCGAAACGGCGTCCTCCTGCGCGTTTTTCGCACCCATGAGCTTCTCCCAGAGCTCGCGGAAGGAGTAGGCACGCCGCTCGAGCAGATAGAGCGCGTATTCAAAGGCGCGGTGCTCCGCCGCTTTGTATTTCAGCGCTGCGATCTGCTCTGCGTCCAGCGTATCGCCCCGGCAAAGCCCCTCCTCCGCGACGAGATCGGCGTGCAGCCAGAGCTGCTGACCGTCATCGAGCAGCAGGCGGAAGAGCTTGCCCTTTTCCTGCGTCAGCTCCAGAATCTCCATTGCAGCGGCTTATTCCTCCGGCGCGAATTCGTCGAAGCTGCCGTCCTCGTCGAAGCTGTCCATGTCGGCGGTCTCGGCGAGTGCCTCATCGGTCGCGGCAACGGCGTCGCTCGCCTTGCTCTTTGCCGCGCTGACCTTCGCGTCCTTCTTGCTCTTCTTGGAGACGAGCTGCACCTTGTCCTTCTGCTCGAGAATCTTCTGCTCGACCTCCGCGGCAAACTCCGGCTCGCTCTCGAGAATCGCCTTGACGGCATCTCTGCCCTGCCCGAGCTTGCGTTCGCCGTAGCTGAACCACGAGCCGCTCTTGTGGATGATATCGAGGTCGACGGCAAGATCGAGCACCTCACCGATGCGCGAAATGCCCTTGCCGTACATCATGTCGAACTCGCACTCCTTGAAGGGCGGCGCGACCTTGTTCTTGACGATCTTGACGCGGGTGCGGCTGCCGATGACCTCGGCGCCGTCCTTGATCGCCTCGCCCTTGCGCACCTCCATGCGCACAGAGGCGTAGAATTTCAGCGCTCTGCCGCCGGTGGTCGTCTCGGGGTTGCCGTACATGACGCCGATCTTCTCGCGCACCTGATTGATGAAGATCGCGACGCAGTTGGATTTGGAGATGACGCTGGTCAGCTTGCGCATTGCCTGCGACATGAGGCGCGCGAGCATGCCGACGTGGGAATCGCCCATTTCGCCGTCGATCTCGGCGCGGGTGGTCATTGCCGCGACGGAATCGAGCACGAGCACGTCGATCGCGCCGGAGCGCACAAGTGCCTCCGCGATCTCCAGTGCCTGCTCGCCGGAATCCGGCTGCGACACAAGCAGATTGTCGATGTTGACGCCGAGTGCCTGCGCGTAGACCGGGTCGAGCGCGTGCTCCACGTCGATGAACGCCGCCTCGCCGCCGAGCTTCTGCGCCTCGGCGATGATGTGCAGCGCGACGGTCGTCTTGCCCGAGCTCTCCGGACCGTAGATCTCGACGATGCGCCCGCGCGGCACGCCGCCGATGCCGAGCGCCATATCGAGCGTCATGGAGCCGGTCGAGATCGCCTGCACGTTGAGCGTGGTGCTCTGCCCGAGGCGCATGATCGCGCCCGCGCCGTACTGCTTCTCGATCTGCGCGATGGCGTTCTTCAGCGCCTTCTCGCGCTCCTCCTTCGTCGCGGGGACGACCACGCCGGTGTTCTTCTTCTTGAGTTCAGCCTTTGCCATTGATAATGTCCTTTCTGTGCATGTTTTGCACCGCGTCCTCTCTGCGGTTCATGCAAATCATAGCACAATAGATGTTCAGAATTTATATAACTGCGGACCATTTGCGCAGGGAGGAAGTTGCGCGTTGAGTCAGGAGGTAGGAGGGAGCAGGTAGGAGGGAGCAGGTAGGAGGGAGGAGGGAGGAGGTATGCGGACGCAGTCGGGTTGTACGAAAACGACGACACCGAGCCATGCTGCGCCCCCGATTCAGCGGCAGAAATGAAAATGACGGAACAACTCCTCACTTCTCACTTCTAACTCCTCACTCGCAATTACTCACTTCTAACTTCTCATTTCTAACTTCTAACTTCTAAACCATCAGGTGTGCGGCTTGACGGTATCCCAGTTTTCCGCGTCATGCGCGCCGATCATCCACAGAAAGCCCTTGTGCTGCTCGACGATCACGTCATAATTGAGCCCGCCCGGGGGCTGCTCCTTTTTCAGCCGCGCATCGACGCACGCCCAGTCCATCCGGCAGATGAGGTCGGCACCGTCGAGAATCTGCTCCGGGTCCGCCGGTGTGCAGATCGAACGCAGCGCGTCGAGATTGTCGCACAGACGGATGCGCTGCACCGCCGGTGTCAGGTCGGAGGGGCGGTCGGGGTATGCCATGCCGTCGCGCAGGATGCCGCATGCCCGGAAGAGCGGCATGCACATCTCGGTGCGCCATGCCATCGCATTGGCGAAGGACGCGGGAATCAGGTTTTCGTCGGCACCCTCGGCGAGCGCGAAGAGCCGCTGCTCGTCGGGGGTCAGCCCGTCTGCGAGCGAAAAGCGATTCAGCAGCTTCGCGAAAAATACTGCGCTCTCGCGTCCGCTGCGGTCGTTGACCAGATCAATCGCGATCTGCGCCGCGAGAAATGCCGCGACGCTCCTGCGCATGATCTCGTCCTGCGTTTTCACCGTGCCGGGGGTGAGCTCCGGCAGATGCGGGTTGATTTTGATGCCGTTGTGCCGCAGGAATGCCTCCGAGCGTTCCTTTCTTGTCATGCTGTTGGCTCCTTTCTGCCGGTCACCGCGCGGAAATTGCCGCCCGGATCGCGGGTTGCTTCGATCCCGGAAAAGCCGTTCTCCGCCAGAATTGCCTTGACGCTCTCCGCCTGCGTCCAGCCGATCTCGAATGCCAGCAGACCGCCCGGTGCAAGCGCGTGCTTCCACAGCCGCGTGATCTCGCGGTAAAAGCGCAGACCGTCTGCGCCGCCGGAGAGCGCCATTGCGGGCTCGTGCCGGACCTCCGGCTGCAAATGCGCCATTTCATCATCGGTCAGGTAGGGCGGATTGCACACGACCGCAGACAGTCCGCCGAATTGCGCCGCGACGGCAGGGTCGAGCACGTCGCCGCGCAGAAGCTGCACGCCGAGCCCGAGCCGCTTTTCGTTCTCCGCAGCGATCGCGTATGCGGTCGGGTCGAGCTCGATGCCGGTGACCGAAGCCAGCGACAGATGTGCTTTCAGTGCGAGCGCGATGCATCCCGAGCCGGTGCAGAGGTCCACAACCGACGTATCTGCGCGGTTTTCCACGCGCTGTAATACGGCGTCGACCAGTGTTTCCGTGTCTGCGCGCGGAATCAGCACGCCGGGCTGCACACGCAGCTCCAGCCCGTAGAATTCCCATTTTCCGAGCAGATATTGCAGCGGCTCGCGGTTTGCGCGCCGATGCGCAATTTCAAGCGCGCGGTCTGCGTCGGGGAAATCCTCGCAGATCCATTTTGCCTCCAGTGCCGCGTCTTCAATGCCCGCGGCAGTGAGGATGCCGGTCAGCGCACGGTGCAGCGCGGGGTCAAAGGGCAGCATACCGCTCACCACTCGTCATCCTCGAGATTTTCGGGGATGCAGGGGGTCATCGCCGCGATCGCGCACTCGATCTGCGAATCGTCGGGCTCTCTGGTCGTGATGCGCTGGATCCACAGCCCCGGCGCGGAGATCACCCGCGTGCAGGCATTGGTATAGCGCCCTGCCAGACGGATGAGCTCATAGCTCGAGCCCATGACCAGCGGCAGCAGCACCAGCGAGAACAGCACGCGCTGCCACACGATCTTGAACGGATTGAAGCACCCGAAGAAAATGCTGATCAGCAGCACGAGGAAGATAAAGCTCGTGCCGCAGCGCGGATGGAACCGCACCTGTTTGCGGACATTTTCGACCGTCAGCGGGAGCGCCGCCTCAAAGCAGGCGATGGTCTTGTGCTCGGCGCCGTGATACTCATAGGTGCGGCGGATCGACTTCAGCTTGCCGGTCAGCCACATGTAGAGAATGAAGATCGCGAGCTTGACCACGCCCTCGGCGCAGGAGCGGATGATGCGGTTTTCGGTCAGCGGCCTGATCCAGCCGACGACCAGCCGCGGCAGATAGAGGAACAGCCCGAGGCTCAGCGCGACGCTGACGATCATCACGATCACCATGAGCACGTTGAAGATCTTGTCGCCGAGCTTTTCGTCGAGCCACTGCTCGAGCTTGGAGGGCTCCTCATAGCTGTAATTCTCCGAAGCCTTCTGCAGATATTCCCAGCGCGCCTCCACGGTCTCCGCGTCGGGCTCACCGAGCGGCGTATAATTTTTGTCCTCTTTCGCCTTTTTCTCGTCGATTTTTGCGTGCTCTTCCTTCAGCCAGACAGCAAATTTCGCCTTCTGCTCCTCCTCGGGGAGCTTGTCGATCTTCTCCTTGTGCTGCCACTCGCAGAAGTCGTCGACCTCCTCGTCATACTGCTTTTCCGCCGATTTCATCATGCAGCGGTAGCCGTCGATCATCGAGGTGACAAAATTCACGCAGCCGCGCACAAAGGGCAAGCGGGTATACCACGGGCGCATGAGCCGCTGCTTGCCGGTTTTGGGGTCGGTTTCAAATTTCGCGGGGATATCCCATGCTTCGAGGTCGATCTCGCCGTTGGGGAGCCGGCAAGCCATCGCGCCGCGGAAAGCGCCCTTCATCATCACGCCCTCGACGAGCGCCTGCCCGCCGATCTTGGATTTGTGCGCATATTCTGCCTTTGCGGCAGCCTGCTCAGGATTGTAATCAGCCAAAAGGAAAACTCCTTTACACAATAATAATCGGATTGTTCATCAGCGAGTGAAGAATGAAGATGGCGGAACAACTCCTCATTCCTCACTCCTAACTGCTCTCATTTCAGGTTACATTGTCAGACCGGATAAGGCAAAGACCGTGAAGAGGAGCATCGCCGGGATCCAGAGCGCCATGCGGATCCAATAGGTTTTCGGGTCAAACACGGCGTCGGGCTGTATCGGATTGATGCGCACGGTGCGCTGTGCTCCGGTGCGGAAATACCGGAAGCCGCTCCACGAAACATCGGGCAGCGTCAGCGTTTCGCCGTTGTAGAACAGCGAATAGACCGGTCGGTAGACATTCGTCCGGCGCCCCCGCTTGACGATCACGTCCACGATATCCGCCTCGACCGGAACGCTGTAATCCCGGAAGCGCTGAATGCCGTGCCACAGCATTCCGAAGTCCATCAGCAGCACAGAGGGCGCGAGAAAAATCGCCGCCCAAAAGTAATCGTCATGCTGCGCGATTGCGGTGAGCAGTCCCTCCATCAGCTTCCCTCCGTGCGCTGCTTCTGCGCGGGCAGCTCGATCGTGACGGTCGTTCCGACGCCCTCCTCGCTTTCGATGATCAGCTTGCCCTTGTGCAGCGCGATGATCTCATCCGCGACGGCAAGCCCGATGCCCGAGCCGCGCCGCGTGTGATTCGGCTTGTAGAATTTGGTCTTGATCTTCGGGAGATCGGCTGCCTTGATGCCGCAGCCGTCGTCCTGCACGATGACGCGCACGGCGTCGCCGCTCTCGGTCGCCTCGGCGGTGATGTAGACATGCCCGCCCTTCTCCGAATATTTGATCGCGTTGTCGATGATATTGATGAACACCTGCCGGATGCGGTTCTTGTCGCCGCAGACAAAGGGCAGCATCTCCGGCTCCTCGTAGGTGACGTAGATCCCGTCCTTTTTGGCGCGCTCGACGTAGATCAGCACGGCGTCGCCGAGCTCTGCGAGCACGTCCATCGTCGCCATCTGCAGCGTGAAGTGCCCGCTCTGCATCCGCGAGAAATCCAGCAGTTCCTCGACCATCTGCGAGAGGCGCTCCGTTTCGCCGACGATCACATGCAGACCCTTCTGCATCATTTCGGCGTCGGGCGGCTCGTCGGAAAAATCGGTCATGTCGGTCAGTGTCTCCGCCCAGCCCTTGATCGCGGTCAGCGGGGTGCGCAGCTCGTGCGACACCGAGCTGATGAACTCATTCTTCATCGCCTCGGTCGCCGAGAGCTCGTCTGCCATGTGGTTGATGCCGCGGCAGAGCTCGCCGATCTCGTCCTCGCTCTCCTGCATGATGCGTGCGGAGAAGTCGCCCTGTGCGAATTTCTCCGTATTTGCGTTGATCTCGCGGATCGGGCGCAGGATCGAGCGGACAAAATACAGATCGGAGACGCCGAGAAACAGCAGAATCGCCACCGCGATCAGCGTCATGACGAGCACAAAGCTCCCGACCGTGCTGTCGATCGTCTCGAGCGAGGTCACCGCGCGGATCGCGCTGAACTCGCTGCTGATATCGGTGATCGGGCAGCATACCATCATAATGCGCTCGCCGTGCTCGGTGCGCCCGGTGCCCGAGCCGATGCCGCCCTGATTCATCGCCCTGTCGTAATCGGGCATGCTGACGGCGCGGTCGCTCGTGAAGCCCGAGGAGGTCAGCACGATCGTGCCGTTGTAGTCGATCGCCATGAGCTCCATCTTGTCCTTGTCGGAAAAGCTCTCGACGGTCGAGCGCAGCTCCATGCTGATATTGGTTCCGTCCGCCGCATAGCGCGTGAGCAGCCCGCTGACGGCATTGAGCTTCGTGACGAGATACTGCCGCGCATTGTTGTAGAAATAGCTCTGCACGGCATAGATCAGCGCGGTCTCGATCACGAGCAGGATCAGAACGATCACGCCGAGGTTATTGGTGATCCACCGGCGTGTGATGCTTTTTTTCGCCATGCTCGCTCACCGGCGCGGGTCCGGCTTCTCCTCCCATTTATAGCCGTAGCCCCAGATCGTGATGATGTACTGCGGATTCGAGGGGTCGTCCTCGATCTTCATCCGGAGCCTGCGGATATTGACATCGACGATCTTGTTGTCGCCGTAGTAGTTGTCCCACGCATTTGCGAGGATGCTCGCGCGGTCCAGCGCGGTGTTTTTGTTCTTGAGGAAGTATTCCAGAATGCGGAATTCCGCCTTCGTCAGCTCGATCGGCTCGCCGTTCTTGGTGACGGTGTGTCCGTTGGGGTTGAGCACGAACGGGCCGGATTCGAGCATGCTGTCCTCCTCGGAATGCTGGGCATTCATCGTGACTCTGCGGTGCAGCGCATCGACGCGCACGGTCAGCTCCGAGGGCGCAAAGGGCTTGGTGATGTAGTCATCGGCTTCGTTCATCAACGCGTTGACCTTGTCCATCTCCTGCGATTTCGCCGAAAGCATGATGATGCCGACGGTCTTGGAGCGCTCGCGCAGGCGCTTGAGCACGGTGATGCCGTCGATGCCGGGCATCATGATATCGAGCACGACCACGTCGAAATTGCCGTGCTCCTGATCGAACACGCGCAGTGCCTCCTCGCCGGTGCTCACATCGACGACGTCGTAGTGTGCGTGCTTGAGATTCAGCACGACAAACTCGCGGATCGCGTCCTCATCCTCACAAACCAATACCCGTTTCATTGGCAGTCTCCTTTCGTTTCAGAAATGCGGAATGCAGATCGGTTCCGTCCGCGGCATTCCTCATGCATGTTCCTTCATTTTTCTGCGCATCAGCGCACCGACGCGCTTGACCAGCTCCGAGGGCGAAAACGGCTTTGTGATGTAGTCATCCGCGCCGCTCTGCAGCCCCTCCTCGCGGTCTGCCGCCTGTGCCTTGGCGGTCAGCAGAATGATGCCGAGCTCCTTTGACTGTGCCCGCAGCGCCCTGCAGACTGAAATGCCGTCGAGCCCGGGCATCATGATATCGAGCACGGCGATATCGAAAGCGCCCTTTTCCCGTGCATAGGTCTCCAGCGCAGCCTCGCCGCTGCTCACGTCGACGACCTCATAGCCCGCGCGCTTCAGATTGTAGATGACAAAGCCGCGGATGACATCCTCATCCTCGCACACCAGTACACGCTTCATCGGACACGCTCCTTTCAGAAAAGTCTTTCTGTGATAAATCAGAATTTGCAAGTTAGGAGGTAGGAGTTGCGGTATGCGCTGTGCGCATGAATTTTGAATGGGGCTGGCGCCCCAAGCCCCTTGTGTGACCCGGGGCTCAGCAGCAGAAGTGAATATGACGGAACAACTCCTCACTCCTCACTCCTCATTTCTCACTCCTCATTTCCCACTTCTCATTTCAAAAGTATCTCATGCTGACTGCGAGCTCGTTCTCGCCGATGGCAAGGCTGCCCGCGTCGTGCTCGCATTTCCCGAGATAGTAGTTGCCGTTCTGCTGGCGCATCAGCAGATAGCCGTCGAGCTGCAGCGCATCGGACGCCACGCGCTCCGTCACGACTGCAAGGCGCAGCAGCGGCGCTTTCAGCACCGGTGCACCGTCCTCCGACTGCGCATCCCGGTCAAATTCGTAGAAGACGATCTCCTCGTCCTCCTGCACTGCCGTCACGCGGCGCTCCCATCGCTCCGGCAGCAGAAAGGCATAGCCGCTCCCCGCCGGGTAATAGGACGAGCGCTTGCGCATCAGCAGACCGTTGCGGCAGACATACCAGCTCGTCATCGGGAGCTGCGGCACCTCCGAGCCCGCCTGATAGCCGTAAAAGACGCCCTGCACCGGGATCTCCGGCTCGCCGTCGCCGTCGATATCGGCGGTCTGGCAGCCGCTGGGGCGGTTCGTGTTCGGGATATGCTCCGCGCGGTCCGCGTAGACGACGCTGAGCAGTCCGCCCTGATAGGTCAGAACGGCAGTCTGCGCATTGGTCGCGCCTGCCGTGCCGTCGACATAGACCGCCGGGACCCTGAGCGCCGCGGTGCGGTCGGGCAGCCTGCCGTAGACCAGCCTTGCGATATCGGTGAATGCCTCCGGCAGCTCAGCCTGCGTGCGCGTATACTGTCCGCTGCCGTCGAGCGAATAGACCGTTGCCAGCGCCGGATTCGGCGCCTTTGCAGCAGAGACGGCAAACAGCTCCGTGGTGCCGTTGCCGTCGAGATCGCGCAGCTCCATGACCGAATAGGGCACCGAGAGCGAGCGCGTCAGACCGTCTGCGCCGCAGTGATAGACCTCTGCGGTGCGGTCGCCGCCGTCGACAAGACCGTAGCGGATGATGACATTGGTGCGGGGATTGGAGCCGAGCGCCGCAATGTCGATGCGCTCGATCTCAGCGCCTGCCGCGGGATAATCGCGCACGGCACGCCAGCTGCCGGACTGCTGTGCCAGCAGGCAGACCCGCAGCGGATTTTCGTCCGCGGCGGCGAGGCTGACCTGATAGAACACGATCGCCTCGTCCTGTCCGTCGCCGTTGAGGTCCGCGACGGTGAACGCCGAGAGATGCTCGCCGACCTTGGGATATTTCAGGCTGACGGAGCTGCCCGCCGCCGCCAGCAGCGCCTGATAGATCTGCTCCTGCTCTGCCGTCAGGCGCGGCGGGGAGAGCAGCGTTTCAACGCCCGCGGAGAAATTGCACGCCGGAAGCTGCACTGCCAGCAGCATTGCGGCTGCCCCGCGCAGCAGAGTGAGCCCGCGCATGGCAGATCAGCCGCGCTCCGCGATCGGGATGTATTTCGTCGCCTTGGTGATCGAACGGTAAGCCGGGCGGATGATGCGGTTGCCCGTCAGCACCTCCTCGATGCGGTGCGCCGCCCAGCCCGCAATGCGGGAAACGGCGAACATCGGCGTGAAGAGGTCCTCCGGGATGCCGAGCATCCGGTAGACAAGCCCGGAATAGAGGTCGACATTCGCGCAGATATTCTTCCCCGCCGCGCGCTGTGACTTCTCTGCCAGCAGCTGCGGCGTCAGGCGCTCGATGGTCTCCAGCAGGCGGAAGTCCGCCTCGATGTCCTTGCCCTTCGCCAGCTCGAATGCCTTTTCCTTGAGCAGCAGCGCTCTGGGGTCGGAGAGCGTGTAGACCGCGTGCCCCATGCCGTAGACCAGCCCGGCACCGTCGCCCTTTTCCCTGCGGAAGACCGCGCGGATCAGATCGGCGACCTCGCCATCATCCTCGGGGTTTTTCAGCTCGCGCTTGAACATCTCAAGCTGCTCGATGACCTTGATATTGGCGCCGCCGTGGCGGAAGCCCTTCAGCGCGCCGATTGCGGCGGAATATGCCGAATAGGGGTCGGTGCCCGAGGAGGTCAGCACGCGGCATGCGAAGGCGGAATTGTTGCCGCCGCCGTGCTCCGCGTGGAGCATCATGCAGATATCGAGCAGATTCGCCTCCTGCTCGGTGTACTGCCGGTCGAGACGCAGCAGCGAGAGAATGGTCTGTGCGTTGGATTCCTCGGGGCGGATCGGGTGCATGACCAGCGATTCACCGTCGAAATGCTGCCGCTTGACCTGATAGGCTGCCGACATGATGACCGGCAGGCGTGCGATCATCGAGATCGCGATGCGGACCTCGTTTTCGAGATCGCGCACCTCGCATTCGTTATCGTAGGAATACAGTGCGAGCACGGCACGCGCCAGCTTGTTCATGATATTGTTTGACGGCGCCTTTGCGATCATGTCGATGACAAAGCCGTCGGGCAGCTCGCGGCTGTCGGAGAGCAGCTCGGTGAAGGTCTTGAGCTGCTCAGCCGTCGGGAGATGCCCGAAGAGCAGCAGATAGGCGACCTCCTCATAGCCGAAGCGATGCTCCTTCTCCACGGCGCGCACCAGATCGGTGATCTGATAGCCGCGGTAGATCAGCTCGCCGGGGATCGGCTCAAGCTCGCCCTCGTTAAGCACATAGCCGTGCACATTGCAGATCTTCGTAATGCCGGCGACGACACCGGTGCCGTCGGAACGGCGCAGACCGCGGTTGACATGCAGCTTCTCAAAGAGTGCCGGGTCGATCGCGGAATAATCGCGCAGTCCAAAGCATAATTTCTGAATGAGCTCGATCGTTTCATCGCTGTTGCGGTACATAGGGTCCATCCTTTCCAAAGGGAGTTGCACAAAGCATAGTCCTCCATGATATACATAAACTATTATACTGCATTTTTGCTCTGCTGTCAATGGATATCACAAACATTTCATGCCTGCGCCAACGGCAGCGCAGCGGAAAAGAGGTCGGTGTCATGCGGAATGATCTGAGATTCTATCTGACGGCTGCGGGGCTGATGCTGCTGCTCCCCGCGGTCATTTTGCTGAAAAAGCCGCCTGTGTCCGCGCCGGAGGGGGCGCCGGTCACGGGCAGCTACACGGTTCTGCAGACGAAAACGGGCGCACTGACGCAGGTTCCGGCGCGCGATTACCTGATCGGTGCAGTCGCGGCGGAGATGCCCGCCTCCTATCCGGAGGAGGCGCTCCGGGCACAGGCGGTGCTCTGTCACACCTACATCGAGCGCATCCGCCTGCAGAACCGCAAATCGCCGCCCGCATCGCTCATGGGCGCGGATATTTCGGACGACCCGTCCGCCTATCAGGGCTGGCTCTCCGTGGAGCAGATGCAACTGGAATACGGCACGCATTACGAAGAATACAGCGCAAAAATCGCCGCGGCGGTCGATGCGGCGGGCGGGCTGCTGCTCTGCTGGGAGGATCAGCCGGTCATTGCGGCATATCACGCGCTGTCGCCGGGCATGACGGAATCCGCCGCAAATGTCTGGGGCGCGGAGGTGCCCTATCTGACGCCGGTCTCCTCGCGCTGGGACGAACAGGTCGCGCCCGAGACCGTGACGCTCTCTGCCGAAACGGTCAGGGCGGCGCTGGAGCAGGCGGTGCCCGGTCTGACGCTCCCGGCGCAGCCGTCAGAGTGGTTCGGTCAGTCTGAGAGGAGCGCGTCCGGGACGGTCCTGTCCGTCGCGTGCGGCGGCAGAAGGCTCACCGGGCAGACCGTGCGGGAGGCGCTGGCGCTGCGCTCTGCGGCGTTCACGGTTCAGGCGAATGCGGACAGCCTTGTGTTCACGGTCTCGGGCGCGGGGCACGGCGTCGGCATGAGTCAGTACGGCGCGGGACAGATGGCGAAAAAGGGCAGCAGCTTCGCGGAGATCCTCGCGCACTACTACCCCGGGACAACGCTGACCGGCGCGTGAGACAATGAGAAGCGGCGCTGCTGTGCGACTGGGCAGCCGAAAATCGCAAAGACATATTGACATGCCGGGCTGAACGGAGTATAATGATTGAGAAAAACGGGGGGCGGTGCGCAGGCGATCCGGTATTCTGCGAGCGCGCACCGGTTCGCCCCGAACGTGCAGAAAGCGCGAAAACTCAAAACTCTGGAGATGATCGGCATGAAAAACGAAAAGGAAAAACAACTGCGGAATCTGATCTATGCAGGGCTGTTTGCCGCGATGACCGCCCTGCTGACCTCGATGCTGCACATTCCGGTCGGCAGCGGCTATATTCACTGCGGCGACGCGGTCATTTACCTCGCGGCTGCGGTGCTCCCGCTGCCCTATGCGGTCGGTGCGGCTGCGATCGGCGGCATGACTGCCGACCTGCTCGCGGGATATGTCAGCTATGCGCTGCCGACCTTTGTGATCAAGGGGCTGCTCGCTGCCGTGTTCCGTGCCGTCGGCGGGCGCACGCTGCTCGACGGCAGACGTGTCGCGGGCATGGTGCTCTGCGGCATCGTCTCGATCATCGGCTACTGGATCACGGCGGTGCTCCTGTACGGCGGATGGGCTGCACAGCTGATCGGCACGGCGCCCGGGAATGCGGTGCAGGCGGTCGGCTCCGGCATCGTCTATGCGGTGATCGCATTCTCGTGGGAGCATGTGCGCCGTGCAAACCCGAAGCTGCTGGTGTAACAGGCAGGAGGGCGAGTGGGAAATGAGAAGTGAGGAGTGAGGAGTTGTTCCGTCATCGGAGTTTCCGCTTTGAATCATGCGCGAAACGCATACCGCCATTATTCTTTCTTCTTTCTTCTTTTCTTCTCTCCTCCTTCCTCCTCAATCATACGGAAAACGCTCAACAGACTGACCGCCCCGGCATGTGAACCGGGGCGGTCAGATTTTGTTTCGGGGGTTCAGTTGAAATCGGTGCGGATGCCTGCGAGATATTCGAGGATGCCGGAGAGGTCGTCGCTCGTGATATCCGCGTCGCCGTTGACATTGGCGTTCAGCTTGCCCTGCGCCGTCACGGTGACCTCCTTGTCCTCTGCGAGGAAGCGCGCGAGCAGCACCGCATCCGCGACATTCACATCGCCGTTGACATCGACGTCGCCGAGCAGGATGCGGACGGGCCCCTGCGTCGTTTCGGTCGTGGTCGTCGTGGTGGTGGTCGTCGTCTCGGTTGTCGTCGTGGTCTGCTGTGCCGATGCCGGGACAGCAAAGACCGTGTAATTCACGACATTGCCGTCCATGCCGTTGGTGCCGAGCGTGACCTGCGTATCCTTCTCAACGGTCTTTTTGTAGGCGGCAAAATCGACCTCATTGCTGCTGCGTGCGGTCAGATCGGTGCGTGTCCAGTCCGAGAGCCATGCGGGGACCGTGCCGTTTGCCTCGATGCGGGTGTCGAGCAGGACATAGACGTCGAGCGCTTCCCCGGCGACAAAGCTCGCGAGGTCGGCGTCGGTCTTTTTGGATTCGCAGGCGCTGCGCAGTGCATCGCCGCCGACCAGCTCCTGCGGGAAGGAGACATAGGTGTAGTCGCGGTCGCCGAAGATCGTGCCGTCTGCGGCTGCGGTATCGAGCACCCAGCCGCTCTTGTGCGCGGTGTCAAGGATTCTGACGTCCATCATGTATTTGCCGTTGACCGGCTCGGGGATCGCGGTGTTGCTGCCGTTGATGACCACGTCGGGGCGTGCGGGCAGCGCGGAGCCGGTGCCGAGATAATAGCTGACATGCGGCGGCTGATTGTAGGAGCTCTGCTCACAGCAGGTCTGGCAGCGGTACTGCATATCGTGCATCAGCGTGGTGAGGCGGACGTCGGTCTCGGCGGTCGTGCACCAGATGCGCAGCTTGCTGTTGTCGCTCGTGCGCAGCACCAGCTCCTCGCGCCAGTCGCCGAAAATGTCGGCGGTCAGGCACGGCACAGCCTTTGTGCTGTTGTTGGATTCGCAGCCGTCTGCGGTGAACAGCGTCCGGATGTTGCTCGGGTCGACCATTTTGGTGACCGTGATGCCGTCGAGCAGCTCGCGCTCCAGATCGCCGTCCCAGTAGATCAGGAAGTTCATCGCCGGGCTCTTCGTGCCGATCGTGTCGCCGCGGCTGTTCATGACGGTGTTCGCCGGTCTGGCGCCCCAGAATTCGGCGCCCGCATTGCCCGCCCAGACATTGTCGCAGGCGCAGCGTCCGGTGTCCTTGTCGCCGTCCTTGTGGAAGATGATCTGACCGTTCGAGGCATCGAACAGCGTGACGCCCCACGGGCTGCCCTCGTGGCACTCCCAGAGCTCCAGACCCGGGCGCTCGGGAATAAAGTCGCCGAGGTGCTGTGCGTCGCCGTGCCCCTTGCCGGAGGACCAGAGCAGCTTGCCGTTGTCGTCGATCATGCTGGCGCCCATGCTGATCTCCTGCTTTCCGTCGTTGTCGACGTCGCCGACCATGATATTGTGGTTGCCCTGCCCGTAGCCCGGTGCGCTTGAATTGAAGCCGGTGTCGAAGATCCAGCGCACGGAGAGCTTGCCGTCCCGGACGTCGATCGCGGACATCGTCAGTCTGGTGTAATAGCCTCTGCCGTAGAGCGCGGAGGGGTGCACGCCGTCGAGATAGGCAATGCCGCTGTTCATGCGGTCGCAGCGGTTGCCGTAGTTGTCGCCCCATGTGGATTTTGCTGCATTGCTGGTCGCGTCGCCGCGCTCCACCGGGAAGCTGATCGTATCCTTTGCCGCACCGGTCTGACCGTCAAACAGCGTCAGATATTCCGGACCGTCCAGCACATAGCCGCTGGAATTGCGGTAGTCCGCGTTGCCGTTGCCGATGACCTGTCCCCTGCCGTCCTTCGTGCCGTCTGCGGTCTTGGTGATGAGCTCTGCCTTGCCGTCGCAGTCGAAATCGGCGACGCACATCTGCGTATAGTGCTGCCCGGCGCGGATATTTTTGCCCAGATCGATGCGCCAGAGCTGCTGCCCGAAGAGCGTATAGCAGTCGATGAACACATTGTCGGTGTAGCCGGATTTGGAGTTGTCCTGCGAATTGTTCGGGTCCCACTTGAGGAAGATCTCGTACTGCCCGTCGCCGTCGACGTCGCCGACCACACAGTCGTTCGGCGAATACTGGCTGCCGGGGCTGTTGAGCGGGATATCGAAATAATTCGTCCCGGAGCTGAACTGACAGTCTGCGGTGCCGACCAGCTTGCCGTCGACCAGCGTGTCAACGCGGTATTTCGAGCTCTGCGAACCGCCGTTGTCCTGATAGCAGGTCGCGCCGGTGCCCGCCTGACTTGTGTAGATCAGCTCGCCGTCGCGGAAGAGCTGAAATTCGGCTTTGGCGCTGTCGTCGGCATTCCAGCGCCAGCTGACGAACATGCCGCTGCCGGACCGGACCGCATAGATGCCGCGGTCGAGCGCCTCCATGATCGCCGTGCCGTTGCCGCCGACGCCGTAATCGGCAGAGACGGGCAGTGCGGAGACTGCGGAGATGCAGACCGATACGGCGGCTGCACCTGCCATGATTTTTCGGATCGTTTTCATAGATAATCCCCCTTATGAATTGTGATGCCTGTATTTCTGTGAAAGGGCAGACGCCTGACGGTTCCCGCCGCGCCGTGCCGTTTCATTGATACCGTTTCAGAAAAAGTGCTGCCGAGACCGGGTCTCAGCTGTCCAGACCGTCCAGAAAGGCTTTCAGGATTTTGCCGCACGCTTCGGGCTGATCGAACATGATCTCATGCAGTCCCTGCATTTCGATCTTCCGGCAATTCCCCATTTTTTCGATGTATGTGTCCAGTATCACGCGCTTTTCTGCCATGCTCTCCAGATAATTGGAATAGACCTCGTCATCGCTTCCGCCTTCGATCAGGTAGTCATTTCTGAGGACCTCTGCGGTAAAGCCCGCCCCGATCAGCTGCTCCTTTGTGTAAAATGCGTAGGAGATACTCAGATACATTTTCGGTATCTCATTTGTTTTCAGGGTATCCCAGACAGCATTGCAGTTTTCCTGCCAGCGCAGCATTTCATCCACAGGAGCCCGGCTGCTGATGGTTTTTTCGAGCAGCGCAGCAGACACGGCTCCGGCTTCATCGGACAGCGTGCCCAATTCCCTCCCGTATTCGGAACGGATCATCGGCGTGAGCAGCCCGAGCCGCCCCGCAAGGGACATCCAACGGACAATGCCCAGATCAAGTGCATCCTGTTCAAGGTCGAAATGCTGTGCCTCGGAGCCGTCCAGAAACATGACTGCCTCGATCTCATCGGGATAGCGGCTCTCCCAGTATGTCGCGTACACACCGCCTATAGAATGCGGCATCAGCACATACGGCTGCTGTATGCCTGCGTTCTGCAGCGCGGTCCTGCAGTGCTCCACAACATGCTCTGCGGTCATTTCGCCTTTGCAGTCATCGCTCGTGCCGTAGCCTGCACGGTCGAGGAAGACGAGCCGGTTGTCCTCCTCCAGCGGCGCGGTCATTTTCCGCCAGCCGATGTACATTTCTCCGTCCAGATAGCCTGCCAATGCGACCACGGTATGCTTCCCGTTTTCATTGCCGCAGGTGTACAGATTCACGTCATATTCACCTGCAGACACAGGGTGATAAAAGCCGTTCTCCTTCAGATAGTCCTTTGCCCTTTTCACTCTGATGTGAAACAAAACGGTTGTTGTCAGAAGCACCAAAGCAATCAGGAGCAGAATCGCGAGCAATACATTCCGGATGATCCGGACAGCCTTTTTTGCTTTCAAATCAACTTCGCCTCTCGTGAAATACCGTTTTTTCAGACTCCCATTTAACAAAAGTGTCCCTGCAATCCATCAGAATCAGGATGTGTTGACACTATAATAATGTGCGGATTTTTGAGATGATTTTGTTCCGTTCAAGGCAAAAATCCGCAGGCGGGCTGTCGCATGTTTGCAGGCAAACTGCGCAGTTCCGCTATGCGGAACATGCGCCCGGCAAGGATTTTTAACGACGAACGGGGCAAAATCAGCCAAAAAGACGTGCGT
>JAEELE010000016.1 GCA_016288755.1 Oscillospiraceae bacterium | reverse complement strand
GTTGCCCTGCCCGGCGCCGACCTCGCAGAGCCGCTCCTCAGACACCGGCTGAATGCCGAGCGTGCGGTTGATCTCCCCGGCGGTCTGCACCGCGCGCTTCTGCGTCGAGACATACATCTCATAGGCGCGGTCGCAGTCCTCCCAGAGCAGCCATTTCCCGATCGCATACGCCTGCTCGCGCCCGCGTGCGGTCAGCGCCCAGTCGTGCCGCGCGCCGATCATGCCGCTGACATGGTGCTCCGATTCGGTGTGCTGCACGGTGATGATGAATTTGCGCTTCGGACGGGCGAAATAGTCCGCAATCACGCGCGCCGCCTGCTCTGCGCCGAACCAGCCCTCCCCGGAATATTGCGGCGGATAATGCCGCTCCAGAACCGCGCGCTGCTCCGCCGGGAGCGCAGCCAGATCACTGACCGCAGCCTCCGCGGGGACGGCAGCGAGCTTGTGGTCGCCGTCGCGGCGGAGAAACACCCCGATCACGCGCACGGGGATGCAGGCGCCGAGGACACAGTGCGCCGCCGTCAGCACGATCACATCGAGGTGCTCGCAGGGCGGCGTGCCCGATTCCGTCAGCCAGCCCGTCGGATAGGGAAATCTCAGCGCATCGGGCACATCCGGCATGTCCTTCTCGCGAAAGCTGTCGGTCGCCGGGTAATAGCGCATGCGCTTCGGGCAGTCCGGCGTCTGTTCGATTCTCGCAGTGTAGACCATTGCGTTCGCGCCTCATAAAACCGCCGATGCGTGGCGCGTGACATGGCAGCCGACATTGACCGCGACGGGCAGCCCGGCGATATGCGTCGGCGCCTGCTCGATGTTGACCGCCAGCGCCGTGACCGTTCCGCCGAAGCCCTGCGGTCCGATGCCGATGCGGTTGACCGCCGCGAGCATTTCCGCCTCGAGCGCGGCATAAAGCGGTGCTTCGTTGCGCACGGCAATATCGCGGCAGAGCGCCTTTTTCGCGAGATACGCGCACTGCTCAAAGTCGCCGCCGATGCCGACGCCGAGCACGATCGGCGGGCAGGGGTTCGAGCCGGCTTTCCGCACCGTGTCGGCGACAAATCCGACGATATCCGCCTGCGATGCCGCCGGCGTGAACATCCGCAGCGCGCTCATATTCTCGCTGCCGAAGCCCTTGGGGCAGACGTCGATGCGGAGCCGGTCGCCCGGCACGATGTCGATATGCAGCACGGCGGGGGTGTTGTTGCCGGTGTTGACGCGCCCGAGCGGGTCACCGACCACGCTGCACCGCAGATAGCCCTCGAGATAGCCCTGCGCGACGCCCGCATTGACCGCCTGCCGCAGATCGCCGCCCGTGAGGTGCAGGTCCTGCCCGATCTGAAGGAAGATCACCGCCATGCCGGTGTCCTGACAGATCGGCAGACCGGTCTCAGCCGCCGCGTCCAGATTGGCGCAGAGGTCGGCAAAGACCGCTTTGCCCGCCTCAGACTGCTCCTTTTCCGCGCCGCTGCGGATGCACGCCGCCAGCGATTCCGGCAGCACGCTGTTCGCCTCGATGCACAGGCGTCTGACGGTTTCCGTCACCGCGCTGACAGACAGTTCTCTCATGTTGTTCCCTCCGTTTTCTCATATTCCTGCTGGAGAAAATCCAGCATCTGCTGAAAGCCCTCCTCGCTGACGGGATATTCCGCGGCTGCTGCGATGATGCCGCGCTCCTGCGCCAGCTCATAGCAGATATCCTGCCGCCAGACCGCGATATGCAGCACGCCGTCTGCGGGCTCGACGCGGTAGCGCAGCCTGCCGCGGCTGCCCGTGTGGGTATTTCCGCTCTGGAAATAGAAGGTTTTCGGGATATCAAAGGCGTTTCTGGGCTTATGCTCTTCCATATGGCACTCCTTTTTTGGAACTCCTTTTTTGGAACTCCCATTTCAGAAAAGTGTTCCTGCGGTAAATCAGAATTTGTCTATTTGTTCAGAATGCAGTTATAACGAATGACTGACCCATCGGGATAATCAATGATGCTTTTCTCCTCAGAAAAACCGCATCTGCGGTAGAAACCAATTGAATCATCGTCCGTCTGCGCTTCGATTCTTCCTATTCCTTCTAACTCCATCGCGCTTAAGATCAGCTGCTTTCCGATTCCCCGACGTCTGAGCTTTTCAGACACGGCAATTCCGATGATCTCCGCGGCAGTTTCTGAAAACTTCAGAACCATCATGCCGGTTTTTCTGTTTCGATCTTCACATACAAATACTTTCACCGATGAAGCTTGTAAAAAGCCTTCCATCTGTGTCTTATAGTCCTCGCATGTGGGATGATACATGCAGGGAGCATAGATCGAGTATGCTTCTTCTGATAGCAGCCAGTCTGTATCCTCGCATATTGCAACTTTCATGACTGTCCTCCAAATTCCGATTTATTTCAGCAGCACAACACCGAAAAGGGATTTATGATTCGCCTTCGCCGCTCGGTGCGGGCAGAAGGATCTCGACCGGCGTGTCGGTCTTGTTGGTCTTGTCGCCGATGCCGAGCGGATAGGGGCTGTTGGAACCGGTCAGGAACATGCGCCCGTTCGCAGTGAAATAGCCGCACAGGCGGTTGTCGCCGGTGCCGCACGCATCCGCAATGCCCTCGGCGACCTTGAGCGGCTGCGATGCATAGGTCGCAGGCGTTCCGTCAGAGCCGGCCGGCGGCTCGATGATGACGATGCCGATGATCGGGCTGTCGGGGTCCTCCGGGGGCGCCTCGCCGGAGCCGTCCGAGGGGCGCTCGGTCTCCGCGCCCTCGACCTCGCCGACCCACGCCGGGATTTTGCCGCGGACATAGAGCTCGTTCTGCTCGGTGATGATATACAGCGTATTGCCGCTGCCGTGCACCGTGCGGACCGGCTCCTCCAGAATACATTCCGGTGCCTTCGACAGCGCGTAGTCCTCACCGGTGCTGTAGTTGTCAAAGCTCCATGTGTACAGGCTGCCGTCCTGCATGATCGCCGCGCCGGAATTGTTCCATGCCGTGACCGACCGGACGCCCTCGAGCAGCACCTCCGGCTCCGGTCCGCGCCTGAGACTGCAGAAGCCCTGTGTCCGCAGCACGCCGTCTTCGCCGACGGTATAGTATCGGTTGCTGCCGAGTGCCGCCGTGACAACGCGGTCTGCAATGCGCGTCGGTTCGGGGTATTGGGGGAATTCGGTCACATACTGCAGCGGTACGCCGCCCCAGATATAGAACCCGCCGTCCTCGGTCACTGCGGCGCCGTAGCTGCCGGCAGCGCAGGCCGTGACAACATGATCCATGATCTTCTCCGGGATGAGCACATCGGTGTCTGTGGCAGTGTAATCATCCTCGGTCGGGAGCCGACCGTTGCCGAGCCTTCCGGAGTGGTTGCAGCCCCATGTGTAAAGCTCGCCGCGGTCTGTGACAGCCGCGGTCATACACAAACCGAACGTGACCTGCGCCACATGCTCCAGCACGGGCACCGGCTCAGTGACTGTCTTGCGCGCGCCGTTGCCGAGCTGCCCGTAGATGGAATTGCCCCATGTGTAGAGCGTGCCCTCGGGCGTGAGTGCACAGAGTGCGCCGTTGCTGTCCATCAGCATGCGATAGGGCGTGCTGCGCTGCTCCGGCGGCTGCTGTGACAGGCACCTCAGCAGCGCGGTATAATCCGCGAGTGTGACCGCGCCGTCGGCGTCGAGGTCGGCATTCTGCGGGCAGAAGCGCTGACTCTCAGGCAGCAGCTCGGTCAGGCAGCGCACCAGCATCACGGCATCGGCGACCGTGACCGTGCCGTCGCCGTCGCAGTCTCCGGCAAGCGTCACCGATTCGGCAGTTGAACGAAGGCTCAGGCAGGCGCTGCCCGTCAGCGCAGCCAGCAGCGCAGCAGACAGACGTTTCATCGGATCCTCCCTTCTCAGATCGGGCAGCGGAACAGCCTTGCGGCGTTCTCCGCTGTGATCTGTGCCATCTCTGAAACGGTCACGTCCTTTTCGCGCGCCATGACCGCGAGCGTTTCGGTCAGCATGGTGCTGTCGCAGCGCTTGCCGCGGTAGGGCACCGGTGCCATATAGGGGCAGTCCGTCTCGACGAGCAGCCGGTCATGCGGCACCGAGCGCAGCGCCGAGAGCGGCTTTTTCGCATTCTTGAAGGTGATGACCCCGGTGAAGCCGATATACAGCCCCATTGCGAGCACCTCCTGTGCGGTCTCCGCAGAGCCGGGGAAGCAGTGCATCACGCCGGAGAGCGGCGCAAATTCGCGCAGGATCGAGACCATGTCGCCGATCGCTTCGCGGCAGTGCAGAATGACCGGAAGCCCGAGTGTCTTTGCCAGTGCGAGCTGTTCGCGCAAAACGCGCTGCTGCTCGGCGGCGTCATAGCCCTCGTAGTGGTAGTCGAGCCCGATCTCGCCGATCGCGTGCACGGCGGGGTCGGCAGCCCATGCCCGCAGCCGGTCGAGGTAATCGTCCGGCAGAACGGGAAATTCGGGCGGCACATCGGGTCCCGAGAGACACTCCGGGTGCACGCCGACCGCCGTTACGAGCAATTCTGGATAGCGGTGTGCCAGCGCGAGATTCTGCGGCGCGTCGGCAAGACTGGTCGCACAGGTCATGCAGCGCACAATGCCGCGCGACGGAAAGCTGCCGAGCAGTTCCTCGCGGTCCGCATCAAAGGCAGAATCGGTATAATGCGCGTGGCTGTCGAAGATCGGGGTGAGCAGTTCCATCGTTTCCCTCCGCAAATTCACACTTTATTCACGGAATGTTGAGAAAAAGCTCCAACATTCCGCCGGAATATATGTTATACTAATCTTGTAATCATGAATAAGATACCTCTCTACTTCTTCACAGGCACGCGGCTGACTGATCATCAGCCGCGTGCCTGTTTGCGGGAGCGGGGAGCCCCCGCTGGGCGCGGAGCCCGCGCGGGCATTTTGGCTCCGCGAGCCGTTTTGCATCCTCACCCAATTTGCGTGACCGCAAGGCGCTGGCGCGGCGGGGAGCCCCCGCGGGCATTTCCCTCCGGGTACTTTTACGCGGAGCCTCCCAGTTCTGCGTAACACACGGCGCTAAAGCGCCTTCTTATGGCGCGATACTCCCCAAATCCAGTGCCCGATCGGTATCACATGACGCTGATACAGATTGACGAAAAAAGTGAAGCAAACTGACATGCACGCATTCCCCTTTTATCAACACCGGGAGTGTCCCGCCTTTGACGGCGGGATGCTCCCATTTTTTTGCATTGCGCAATACAGCGGAAGGAATGTCAGCCACGGAACAACTCCTCACTCCTCACTGCTCATTTCTCACTTCTCATTTCTCATGAATTACTGAAGAAACAGCCCTGTGAGAAACGCCGCGAGCGAGGCGGCGAGCGCCACAACGATCAGCGGCAGCCCGAAGAACGCCAGCGCCAGCGCCGCAGCCGTCCCGACGATCGCGGTCGGCAGGCTGCCCGTGCTGTAGAGGATCGCCGGGAGCGTCATCGCGCTGAGCACGGCGTAGGGGATATAATAGAGGAAGCTGCGCAGGAATCGCGACTTGATCTTCTTGCGGAAAAAGCCGAACGGGATCACGCGGATCAGATAGGTCACGCCCGCCATCACCGCGATATAGACTGCATGATTCATGTGCTGCCCTCCTCTTCCTCATCGGGGCGCGGAAAGAGCAGTGCCGCTGCGACCGATGCCGTCACCGCGCAGAGAATGACAGCAAAGCCCTCCGAGAGCGCCGGGATCAGATATCTGCACAGAATGCTCAGTGCCGCGGCGATCAGCACCGCGCAGAGAATCGCCTTATCCCTGCGCGCGGGCGGCACGATGATCGCGAGGAACATGCCGTAGAGCAGGATGCCGAGTGCGGCAGTCACCGAGGCGGGCAGAAGCGCCCCGGCAAAGGCGCCGAGAAAGGTCCCGAGCACCCATCCTGCCGCCGCGACCAGAATCATCGCGCACATATAGGGCGGCTCGATCTGACCGGGCTGTGCCGCACAGACACCGAAAATTTCATCGGTGATGCCGTATGCCGCGGTCAGCCTTTGCAGCAGACGGAAGCGCGGGCTGCATTTCTGCGACAGCGAGAGCGCCATCAGGGCATAGCGAATGTTGATCGTGAGCTGCACCAGTGCCATTTCGGCAAGGCTCCCGCCCGCAGCGATGACACTGACCCCGGCGGCTTGTCCCGCAGAGGTCAGGTTGAGCAGGGATATGAGGGTCGCTTCGGTCACGCTCATGCCCGCACGCACTGCCATGATGCCAAAGCCGAACGATACGGACAGATATCCGAGCGCGATCGGCAGACCGTGCAGCATGCCGCGGCAAAACCATCCGCCGCGGCGCAGCTGCTGTGTTGTTTCAGACATAAATCAGCTCCAGTTTGAGATTCAGGATTCCGGTGAGCAAACACCGGTTTCGCGAGAGATCATCAAGTTAGGAGTGCGCAGTGAGGCGTTGCGGTACGCGCTGTGCACATGGATTTTGAATGCGGCAGAGCACCAAGCCCCGCAGCGCCCCCGCTTTTCGGAGGAGAAGGAACAACTCCTCACTCCTGCCTTCTGCCTCCTCCTTGACATTCGGTTTTTCGCACTTATCTGTAATAAGAAACCTCGCCGAGCGGGATCGGGTCGGGGTTTGCGGCGATCCACTTCACGACCGCCTCTGCAAGCGCCGCAAACTGCTTTTCCGAGGTTTCCGCGTTGATCTCCGCAGCTGCCGCGAGCACCTTGCCCGGCGCGGGCTGCTTCCCCTGCGACAGATATCCCGGGAGTGCGGCTGCCATTGCGGCGAAGTCGTCATCCCAGTTGACCGAGCCGTTGTCGAGCACCTCATGGCTCAGCCGCCCGATCAGGCGGATCGCCTCGCCCTGCACGGTCGCCGCATGCCCGGAGGCGGGCACGAGCAGCGACCACAGCGAATCATACTGCGCGGTCCATGTGTCGCCCTCTGCCGTGATCGGCGATCTGCCGTCGTGCATCGAGCGGGGCTGCACCGGCTCAACGTCAAACATTGCATAGAGCGCCTGCAGTGCGGCATCGGTCTCGCCGAGCAGCTCTGCGGCAAAGCCGGAGCGGTAGAATTCAAACTCATGCCCGATCTTCAGCACCTGTGCGCGCATGCCGTCGGTGATGACAGCGCCGTGTGCGAGCAGCATCTCCGCGATCGGCGCGGCAAACCGGATATACACCGGCTGCACCGCCGTCAGCATGCACTGCAGTGCGGTGTCGTGACGCCAGCCGCTCCGGCATTCGGGGTCTGCGCCGGCTTCGAGCAGCGCACGCACCCCCTCGACGCGGAAAAATCCGGCAGCACGGTGCAGCGCGGTCTCGCCCTGCTCCGTGTGGAAGTCAATCTGTGCGCCGGCTTCGAGCAGCATCGGGAGATTCTCCGGCGCAAAGAAGGCATGGGCGCTCAGCGGCGTATTGCCGTAGATATCGGTGAAGTTGGGGTCTGCGCCCGCATCGAGCAGCTCGCGCAGAATGACCTGCGGCAGCTCGGTGTACATCAGCGCGGACTGCTTTGCACTGCCGCCCGCCGCATCCGGCACGCATTGGGCGAGGACCTCGCGCAGTGCGGTCAGATCGCCGGACTTCGCCAGCTCCTTGAAATTCTTCGGAAGGGTCTTGCGCTTTGCCATAATACGATTACCCCTTTGTGCAAAAGAATAATAGCGGTGTCCCTTGTTTGCAAGCAAACTGCGCAGCTTCTGTGCAGCAGAAGAAACAGAAATGACGGAACAGCTCCTCACTTCTCGCTCCGCACCTGACACTCTGTCTCACTTATTTCAGCTGCATTTTCGCGGCGGTGAGCGTGTTGCGCATGAGAATGGCGCGGGTCATCGGACCGACGCCGCCCGGGACCGGCGTGATCGCCGAAGCCTTCTTTGCGACCTCGTCATAGCAGACGTCGCCGCAGAGCTTGCCCTCCGCGTTGCGGTTCATGCCCACGTCGATCACGACAGCGCCCTCCTTGACCATATCCGCCGTGACAAAGCCCGCCTTGCCGACTGCCGCTACCAGAATATCCGCCTGACGGGTCTGCGCTGCGAGATCCTTTGTTTTCGAGTGGCAGATCGTCACCGTGCCGGAGCGGTGCAGCAGCAGCATTGCCATCGGCTTGCCGACAATATTGCTTCTGCCGATCACGACGCAGTGCTTGCCCGCGATCTCAATGCCGGACGCATCGAGCATTTCGATGACGCCCGCGGGCGTGCAGGGCAGAAAGCTGAAATCGCCGATCATGATATGCCCGACGTTCTCCGGGTGGAAGGCGTCGACGTCCTTTGCGGGCGAGATCGCGTGCAGGATCGTCTGCTCGCAGATCTGCTTCGGAAGCGGCAGCTGCACAAGAATGCCGTTGACCGTATCGTCGCGGTTGAGCTGATCGACGAGCGCTAACAGCTCTTCCTCGGTGGTCTCCTCGGGCAGCGCGTATTCATAGGACGCGAAGCCGCACTCGGCGCAGTCCTTCTCCTTGTTGGAGACATAGACGCGCGATGCGGGGTTGTTTCCGACCAGCACAACTGCCAGTCCGGGCTTGTGCCCCTTCTCCTTCAGTGCCGCGACCTCCTCGCGCACCTGTGCCTTGACGTTTGCGGCAATCTGCTTGCCGTCGATGATCTGTGCCATGTTTGTTTTCCTCCGTTATGTTTTTTCATTGCGCCTTTGTGCGCGTTCAGTCAACGTATTCCACCCGGACATTCGGGCTGCCCTGAAACGCATCATCGGCAATGACCGCGTCTCTTGAGAGCGTGACCGTTTTCAGCCGCGGGCACTCCGCAAAGGTGAGCGGCTGTATCTCGGCAAGACCGGACGGCACCGTCACGCGCTCCAGACTGCCGCACTCCAGAAACGCCCGGTCGCGGAGCTTGGTGAGACCTTTTGGCAGAGTGATCTCCCTGAGCGCGACACAGCGCCGGAAGCAGCTCCCGCCGATCTCCGTCACGCTCTCCGGGATTTCTATCTCCTCCAGCCTGCTGAGCGCAAAGGCGGAGCCGCCGAGCGTGCGGATCCCCGCGGGCAGATGCACGGTTTTCAGCCGGCTGCACAGATTGAAGCAGAAACTGCTGACCCAGATGATCTGCGGAGGAAGCGTGATGCTTTCGAGCTTTGTGGCGGAAAAGGCAAAATCGCCGATCTGCCGGAGCCCTGCGGGCAATTCGACGGATTGCAGCTCGGTATTTGCAAAGACGCAGTCGCCGATCTTCTGCAGGCTCTGCGGCAGCACGATCTCCTCGAGCGTCGATTTGCGGAACGCGCCGCCGGGCTCCTTGTCAAATACGCTGCTGCCCTGAATCTCGGTCACGCCCTCGGGCAGCACGATGCGCCGCACAGTTTTGTTCTCGTAGAACGCGCGCTTGCCGATGACCGTTACCCCTTCCGGAACCTTGACCTCCGCGTCAGAGCCGGTGTAGGCTTCGAGCACGCCGTTTTTGATCACAAAATCCTTCGTGTCGGATTTTTCAGCCGCGGTCTGCGGGAGCACATCGGCGGCGGGCTGCTGCGGTCGGGTCGGTGCAGCTCCGGTCTGCGGGAGCGTGACCGTGCGGGGCGCTTCGGCGGCAGGCTCTGAACGCAGAAAGTTGCAGAGCTTGTCGATCATCGCCTCGTAATACTCCTGAAAGACGCGCAGGGAATGCAGACGCTCCACGGCGGCGATATCGTCCGGAAGATGCTTCGGAAAGCCCTCAAAGCCGTCCATCCGCAGCGGGATGATGTTTTTCTGCTCGGCGAGCGCGCAGGCGAGCTCCTGCCGCAGCCAGTCTCCCTCATTGACGCAGCGGTCGAGCGCGCCGGGCGACAGCACCAGAATAAAATCCTTGCAGCCGCGGATGGTCTCGAGCAGCTGCCGGTCAAAGCCGCCTGCGCGCATGGACTCGACGTCGAGAAAGACGCTGTAGCCCCTGCCGGAGAGGGTATCGCGCACGGCACGCGGCAGAAAGCCCGAGCCGTCGCGCCGGTAGCTGATGAAAATATCATACTGTGCAGGCATGGGGCAACACCCTTTCTCTCGTTATTCCGCTTCCGGTTTTTCCGTGTCGCTGCCGGATTCCGCAGGTGCATCGGCGGCTGTTTCCGATTCGGGTTCCGCGACGGTTTCCGTTTCCGGCGCGGCGGCTGTTTCCGGTTCAGGGACATCTGTCACCGATTCGGGAACGGCATCCTCTGCCGCATCCGGCACAGCCTGCGCAGCATCGGCATTCTGCTCCTCCTCCGCTAGAATGACAGCGGTCTTTTCCTCCGCGGCAGGCTGATCCTTCGACTTGCGTCCGGCATATTCCGCAGCCTTGCGGTCAGCCTCCTCGAGCAGCGCCTGCGATTCCTTCGAGTTGACATAGAGCACATAGTCGCCGCCCATGCGTCTGACACGGCTGAACCCGACGATCAGCAGCACCAGTGCCGCAACCGCGGTGATCAGTGCGAGCGCCTGCGAGACGCGCACCGTGCCGAGGTAGAGGCTGTCCGTGCGCAGCCCCTCGATGAAGAAGCGCCCGATGCCGTACCAGAGCAGATACATCAGGAAAATCTGTCCGTCGAATTTGCGCCATTTCTTCGAGACGATGTGCAGCAGCACAAAGCCCAGCAGGCACCATGCGGATTCATAGAGGAAGCAGGGGTGCACGGTCTCGGTCGCGACGACGGAGCCGTCGGAAAAATGCTGCGAGATATAGGTCTGGATTTTGCCGCTGGACATGCCGAAGAGCCCGTCGGTGTTGCAGCCGAACGCCTCGTGATTGGTGAAATTGCCCCAGCGCCCGACGCCCTGCCCGATCAGGAAGCCGAGCGAGACGATATCGAACATCGGGAGCAGGCGCACCTTGCGGAGCTTGCAGACGGCCGAGCCGACCAGAAGCGCGCCGATGATGCCGCCGTAGATGGCGAGACCGCCGTTGCGGATATTGAAGATGGCTCTCCAGTCGCCGGCGTATTCGGTCCAGTGGAAGATGATGAAGTAGACGCGGGCGCCGATGATGCCGCCGATGACGCCGCCGATGACGCCGTCGATGGCGCGGTCGGGGTCAAGCCCGAATTTGCGCATACGGCTGAAGCCGTAGATCATGGCGAGCATCATGCCGAGGGCGATGATGACGCCGTACCAAGTGAAGCCGACGCCGAACAGCTTGAATGCGGTGGAATCGACGTTGATGTCGATGCCGAGCCGCGGGAAGACGACATTGTCCTGCTCCAGCGGTCCGACGGTCTGGAACACCGTGCTGAGTAACATAAGATCATTCCTTTCTTCTGCGCGCACCGTTTCCGGCGCATATACATCTATTGTACCACATTTTCCCCCTTCCTGTCAACCGGAGATGAAATGAGAAATGGAAAATGAGAAGTGAGAAGTGAGGAGTTGCTGTTGATTCTGCCGCATCCCCCCGCTCCCTCCTACCGCAGCGGCAGAAATGACGGCAGCGGAACAGCTCCTCACTGCTCACTCCTAACGCACTTCCTGCCTTCTCCCTACATCCTTCATTCTGTCCAAAATTTCGGTATCAACATCATCCGCTTTTGTATCTTCCTACAAAAAAGATGAAATCGGCAGAAAACCTCTTGATTTTTTCCGAAATCATGGTACAATAGGTTTAGCACTCGGAGAGAAAGAGTGCTAAATGCGAAATCAGAAACAGGAGGAACGCACAATGACTATCAAACCTTTGGCAGACAGAGTCGTGATCAAAATGACTGAGGCCGAGGAAACGACAAAGGGCGGCATCATTCTCACCGCTTCCGCGCAGGAGAAGCCGCAGGTCGCAGAGGTCGTCGCGGTCGGTCCCGGCGGCGTCGTGGACGGCAAGGAAGTCACCATGTACGTCAAGGTCGGCGACAAGGTGCTGCTGAGCAAATATGCCGGCACGGAGGTCAAGCTCGACGGCGTCGAGTATACCATCGTCAAGCAGAACGACATTCTCGCAGTTGTCGAGTAATTTCAGGGCTTATACCCGCTATCTGAAAGGAGCAGAACCACTATGGCAAAGCAGATCAAATACGGCGAGGACGCCAGAAAGGCGCTTCAGGCTGGTATCGACCAGCTCGCCGATACCGTCAAGATCACCCTCGGTCCGAAGGGCAGAAATGTCGTCCTCGACAAGAAGTTCGGCGCACCGCTGATTACCAATGACGGCGTGACCATCGCAAAGGAGATCGAGCTCGATGACCCGTTCGAGAATATGGGCGCTCAGCTCGTCAAGGAGGTCTCCGTCAAGACCAATGACGCTGCCGGCGACGGCACCACCACCGCGACCCTGCTCGCACAGGCGATCGTCCGCGAGGGCATGAAGAACATCGCGGCAGGCGCAAATCCGATGATCCTCAAGAAGGGTCTCGACAAGGCGGTCGCTGTTGCGGTCGAGACCGTCAAGGCAAGCTCCAAGGCGGTCGAGGGCAGTGACGATATCGCAAGAGTCGGCACCGTCTCCTCCGCAGATGCCGAGATCGGCAAGCTGATCGCCGAGGCAATGGAGAAGGTCTCCAAGGACGGCGTCATCACCATCGAGGAGTCCAAGACCGCCGAGACCTACAGCGAGGTCGTCGAGGGCATGCAGTTTGACCGCGGCTACATCAGCCCCTACATGGTCACCGATACCGACAAGATGGAGGCTGTCTACGACGACGCACTCCTGCTCATCACCGACAAGAAGATCTCCAACATTCAGGAGCTGCTGCCGCTGCTCGAGCAGGTCGTCAAGACCGGTCAGAAGCTCGTCATCATCGCTGAGGATGTTGAGGGCGAGGCGCTGACCACGCTGATCCTGAACAATCTGCGCGGCACCTTCAAGTGCGCAGCGATCAAGGCGCCGGGCTACGGCGACCGCCGCAAGGAAATGCTCAAGGATATCGCGATCCTGACCGGCGGCGAGGTCATCACCGCAGATCTGGGTCTTGAGCTCAAGGACGCACAGCTCGGTCAGCTCGGCAGAGCACGCCAGGTCAAGATCACCAAGGAGAACACCATCATTGTCGACGGTGCGGGCAACTCCGAGGAGATTCAGGCAAGAGTGGCACAGATCCGCTCCGAGATCGAGAACTCCACCTCCGATTTCGACCGCGAGAAGCTGCAGGAGCGTCTCGCAAAGCTGGTCGGCGGCGTGGCAGTCATCAAGGTCGGCGCACCGACCGAGATCGAGATGAAGGAGAAGAAGCTCCGCGTCGAGGATGCACTCGCGGCAACGAAGGCTGCCGTCGAGGAGGGCATCGTCGCAGGCGGCGGCGTGGCACTGCTCAATGCCGCAGACGCGGTCAAGGCACTGGTCGATTCGCTCGCAGGCGATGAGAAGACCGGCGCAGCGATCATTCTGCGCGCACTGGAGGAGCCGGTTCGCCAGATCGCAGCAAATGCGGGTCTCGAGGGCTCTGTCATCATCGAGAACATCCGCCGCTCCGGGAAGAAGGGCTACGGCTTCAACGCCTACACCGAGGAGTATGTGGATATGATCGGCGCGGGCATCGTCGACCCGACCAAGGTCACGCGCTCCGCTCTGGAGAATGCGGCTTCCGTCGCAGGCATGGTGCTCACTACCGAGAGCCTTGTCACCGACATCAAGGAGCCGGCACCGCCTGCTCCGGCAATGCCCGGCGGCGGCATGGATTATTGATCTCATGCAGAACAGCCCCCGCGGTCTCGTGCAGACTGCGGGGGTATTTTTTATGCAGGAAGAGAGGCATTGTGCCGCCGGTCTGTCTTGCCGCCGGGAATAGCGAGGCATTTCAGAACCATCCGCGAAGCGCATACTGCCATTGTTCTTTGCGAAACCGTGCGTTCTCACTCATTGGGAGGAACCGCGCAAATGAATCCGGAGGGAATCACCGGCAGGGGCTCCGTGCGGAATTGCGCTCACAAGCGGAACTGCAAGGCTGAAGCCCAGTGCGGTCAGCATCTGCGGCAGGGGCAGCCATGCCGTCGAAAAGATCGCCTGCAGCGCCGGAACGCACACAGCAGCCGCTGTCACTGCCGCGGAGGTCAGCACCGCGAGGATCAGCTTGCCGTTTGAGAAATACGGCACCGAGAACAGCGTTCCCTGCTCCGATTTGCACTCAAACACATGCAGCAGCTGCGAGAAAATCAGCGTAACCAGCGCCGCCGTGCGCGCAGCGGTCACGTCGCCGGAGAGCCGCAGCACTGTCGTGAACGACCCGAGCGTCGAGAGCGCGATGAACACCCCGCGGAACACGATCCGCGAGAGCAGCCCGCCCGCAAAAAAGCTCTCGTCGCCGCGCCGCGGAGGCTGCCGCATGATATCGGCAGCGGGCGGCTCCAGCCCGAGCGCGATCGCCGGAAGACCGTCCGTCATCAGGTTCACCAGCAGAATCTGCGTCGGCAGCAGCACCATCGGCATCCCCATCAGCAGCCCGAGAAACATCACCAGCACCTCGCCGATGTTGCACGCGAGCAGATACCGCACAAATTTCCGGATATTCGCATAGACCGTGCGCCCCTCGCGCACCGCCGCCGCGAGCGTGTCAAAGCGGTCGTCGAGCAGAATGACATCGGCTGCCTGCTTCGTGACGTCTGTGCCGGTCTTGCCCATCGCCACGCCGATATCCGCCTCCTTGACCGCCGGTGCGTCGTTGACGCCGTCGCCGGTCATGGTGACGACCCAGCCTTTGCGCTTACAGGCGCGGACGAGCCGCAGCTTATGCGCCGGGGTCACGCGCGCAAAGACCGCATACTGCCCGAGGGCGGCGTCGAGCTCCGCATCTGTGAGCCCGTCGAGCTCTGCGCCGGTCATCGCCCTGCCGCCGTGGGGAATGCCCGCTGCCCTTGCGATTGCTGCGGCGGTTTTCACATGGTCGCCCGTCAGCATGATGACGCGGATGCCCGCGCGCACACAGTCGGCGATCGCGCGCTTTGCCTGCTCGCGGGGCGGGTCAAGCATCCCGCAGAAGCCGAGAAAGACCCCGTGCTCCGGCATTTCCGCGTCGGTTTCCGCAATGCTTTCGGAGAATGCCAGCACGCGGAGGGCGTCCTCCGCCATGCGGTCTGCCGCGCAGATCAGCTCCGCGCGCTTCTGCGGGGTCAGCGGCAAATCGTGCCCGTTTTCGCGGTAATGCGTGCATTTCGGCAGAATCACATCGACGGCGCCCTTTGTAAACGCTGTCAGCGCTGCGCTGCCCTCCTGCCGGCAAAATACGGTCATCGCGCGGGTCTCGCTGTCAAACGGCAGCTCCGAGACCGCCCGGATGCGCGAAAAGGCATCGGCGGTCACATGGCATTTTGCCGCGGCGATCAGGAGCGCCGCCTCGGTCGGGTCGCCGGAAATGCACCATTCTGCACCGTTTTCCGCGATCTCCGCGTGATTGCACAGCACCGCACAGCGCAGCAGCGCCGGCAGTGCGGCATCGCGGCGGGGACTGACCGTCACACCGTCCCTGCGCAGCTCGCCCGAACGGGTCCAGCCCGTGCCGGTCAGCGTATATTCGCCGTTTGCCGTGCAGAGCCGCTGCACGGTCATTTTGTTCTCGGTGACGGTGCCGGTCTTGTCGGTGCAGATGACCGAGGTGCAGCCGAGGGTCTCGACCGCGTGCAGGCGGTTGACCAGCGCATTGCGTCGGAGCATCCGCTGGACGGCAAGTGCCAGCGCGATCGTGACCGTCGCGGGCAGCCCCTCCGGGATCGCGGCAATCGCGACGGTAATGCCGGTCATCAGCATGTCAAAGACCGGCTCCCCGCGCAGGATGCCTGCCCCCGCGACCAGCACGCAGACCGCCAGACAGATCACTGCGACGGTTTTTCCGAGCTCCGCGAGACGCTTTTGCAGCGGTGTTTCGCTGTCCCCGATGCCGGAGATCATCTGCGAGATCTGCCCCATCTGCGTGTGCTTGCCCGTGTCGATCACGCGCGCCTCAGCGCTGCCGTGCGTCACCGAGGTGCCCGCGTAGACCAGATCGCCGCGCCCGATCGTATTCTGAATGTCGCCGTCGGCGGGGCTGTGCGCGTGCTTGTCGACTGCCGCCGATTCGCCGGTCAGCAGCGATTCCTCCGCCGAGAGCCGCGCCGCATGCACGAGCACGGCATCTGCCGGGACGCGGTCGCCCGCCTCGAGCAGAATGATATCCCCTTGCACGAGCGTGTCGGCGGGGATGCGCTGCAAGCTGCCGTCGCGGCGGACATTTGCCGTCGGTGCGGTCATGCGCGAGAGTGCAAGCAGGGTCTGCTCGGTGCGGAATTCCTGCACGAAGCCGAGTACGGCATTGAGCACGACGATCACGGCGATGGTCACCGCGTCGGAATATTCCCCGAGCAGCGCGGAAATGCCCGCTGCTGCGATCAGGATCAGTACCATGACGTCCCTGAACTGCCGCAGCAGAATGCGGAGCGGGTGCGGCTTCTGCTGCTTTGCGAGCGCGCCGCCGTCGGATTCGGCAAGCCGCCGCGCAGCCTCCTCTCCGGTGAGACCCCTTGTGTCGTAAAAATCCATACGGTTCTCCCTCCCCTATCAGCTTATGCGGAGACGCACGGAATTAGAATGAGAAGGGAGCAGGTCAAGTTAGAAGTGAGCAGTGAGAAGTGAGGAGTTGTTCCGTTATCCAAGCCGCTGAAACGACGGCTGCACAAGGGGGGGTGGGGCGCAAGCCCCATTATAATCCCATCGCGAAGCGCACGTTTTGCAGTGCAAAACTGCGCAGTTTGCTCGCAAACATGCGATACCGCCATTATTCTTTCTTCTTTATTCTTCCTCCCCCCTCCTCCCTTTCATTTCCCCGCGCGCGCCGGGCTTGATTTTTGCTGTTGATTGCGCTATAATAAGAATAATGACGCACAGGGGGAGGGAGCCGCATGAAGAAAAAACGCATTTTCGATATCATCCAGATCGGCAACACCGAGGACTTGCCGAGCCGCGCCTTTGACTGGTTCATCGTCATTGTCATTCTGCTGAATATTGTCACGATGTTTCTTGTCACCTTCGACGCCTTCGAGCCGGTGATGCCGCTGCTCCGCACGGTCGAGACCGTCACGGTCGCCGTGTTCACCGCCGAGTATATCCTCCGCATCTGGACCGCCGACCTGCTCTATCCCGACCGCTCGCCGCTGCGCGCGCGGATGCGCTTTCTGCGCTCCTTCGACGGCGTGGTCGACCTGCTGACGATCCTGCCCTTCTTCTTCCTCGACGGCTTTGTCGTCTTCCGCATGCTTCGCGTTGTGCGCATTTTCCACCTGTTCCGCATCAATGCGCAGTACGATTCCTTCAACGTCATCACGACGGTCCTGCTCGAAAAGCGCAATCAGATCCTGTCCTCGGTCTTTATCATTGTGGTGCTGATGTTTGCGTCGTCGCTCTGCATGTACGGCGCCGAACACGAGGCGCAGCCCGAGGCATTCCGCAATGCGTTCTCGGGCATCTGGTGGAGCATGTCAACGCTGCTGACCGTCGGCTACGGCGATATCTACCCCGTGACCGTGCCGGGCAAGCTCATGGCGATCGTGATCGCGTTTCTCGGCGTCGGGGTCGTGGCGATCCCGACCGGTATCATCAGTGCCGGCTTCGTCGAGCAGTATCAGAAGCGCGAGCACGACAGCGTGCCCCTCAACGACGTCTCGCAGATCGGCGAGGTCTGCGTGCAGGAGGGCGACGGCATCTGCGGCAAGGCGATCGCGGAGGTGCGCGGCTCGCTCGGGCTGGAGGTGCTCGTGGTGCTCCGCGGCGAACTGACCGTTCTGCCGCTGGACGCGCTGACGGTCTCCCCCGGCGATATCCTCGTGGTGCGCTCCGACCGCCTCCGCAAATCCAACCGCGCCAAAAACCGCAAATGGGGGAAATAGCGGTGTCTCCGACGGATTGATAATGGGGGCGTTGCCCCTCTGTCCATTTCAAAACCGATCGTAAATACGCGTTTTTCGCAGCTTCGGATTTAAAAATGTGAACTGACGGGGAACTTTTGTTGAGACAGAGGGTGATCAAACCCGCAGCAAATCGTTGAAGTAGCCGTCAATTCGCTCGTCAACCTGCTTGCGCTCCTCGCTGAATGTGTGCTGATAGACCGACTTCAATACGCCGTTGCTCGCCCAGCCGCCGCGCTCCATCGCGTACTTGTCCGGTATGCCGAGCATCAGCATCACACTGGCATTTAAGTGCCGCATCTGGTGAAACGTGAGATGACAGCCATTCGACTTGCACAGCTTCTTCAGGCTTGTCGAGATGAAGCTGTAGCTCTGCTGTACGATGAAGTCATCGTCACGTTCATGCGGTACACGGTCGATCAGCTTCTGAATGTAGGTCGGTACGAAAAGACGTCTGGTTGAATTGAAGGTCTTGTTCACATTCCGCACGACATCCTTCCCACCGACGAACAGCTTGCTCCGCTGAATTGTCAGCACGCCGTTCTGAATGTCGCCGAACTGCAAGCCGCGGACTTCGCTCATTCTCAACGAGAGCCACATCGCAAGCAGACAGGGCAGCTCGATCTCCGTTCCGCGAATCATTTCAATGACCTGTGACGCAGTCGGCAGCTCGATCACTCTGGGAATCTTCGGCGGCAGCGTGATGATGAAGTCCGGCTTGACACCGTACATTTTCAGCGCGGCGAACACCAGATTCTTCGCTTCGGCAATCGACTTGCGGCTGTATGTCGCCGCATCTGTGTTGATTGCACGCTGCAGCGTAAAGCTGTCGAGCTCGTTGATGTCGATATCCATAATGCTCTGCAGTCTCGACTTGAGAATGTTCTCGTAGCCGAAGACCGTGGACGGCGACAGCACATTCTTTTTGCTTTCGATGTACCCGCGGACTGCCTGTGAAACCGTGAATCTGCTCTTGGCGGTCTGCATATTCTGCACAAACTCCGCTGCCAGCTTTTCAGCCTCCCACCTGGTCGGCGCAGTGATGGACTTCTTCATCTTCTTTCCGTTTTCGTCAGTACCGAGAAACACCTGAACCCTCCAGTTGCCGGAGGGCATCTGTTTTGCATTTGCCATAGTATACTCCTTTTCTCAAGGCATACACCACAGCCCTCGACTACAGTATACACCATTTCGGCGAAAAAGTAAAGCGAAATACGCAAAAGGGTTCGGGAATCTCCCGACGGCGGAACAGTGCTGGTCAAGGTCGCAGACTTTGCGGGGGAGAAGTGAAGCAGTGCGAAACGCTCTGTTCTGATGAGCCGAATGAGCTTGTCAGAACGGATATTGGGTGACACCGATCCATTTGGCCGTAAAATCGTGTATTTCACAAACCAGTCACACTTTTTTCGGAATGGGTAAAATCGGAAGTGTGACCTTCTTCAATCCTGAATCACATTCTGTGAACGGGAGACTGAAAAAGAATAATCGGACATTCAAAGCAAAACGCGCGTGAAGAACGGAAACAGAGCAATCGGCAATCTTGCGTTTTCAAAGATGAATTGCATCCGGGTTTACTTTTGCCAATCACTGCTTGGTGACTCTCTCTTTCAGATAGCCAAGGCAAAGTGTGAATCAATGATCACGGCGCGATTACGCAATCATCTAAAACATGAGGCGGGAAATGAAAAGAAGCGTAACGAAGAATTTACAGGAACAGATGTTCTTCACTCCTATTATACCAAACATTCGTTCGATTGTCAATACCGTTGTGCAAGAAAAATGCAATGCAAAGCCGCCGGTCCTCATCTGACCGGCGGTGTGTTCGTGATTCTTTTTTCAGGAAAGTTGCTTGCGGCACATTGGGCACTTTGAGAAGCCCGAAAGTGTTTTTTGAGCAAATTCAAAAAAGACATTTTGGATTCCGCGGGCAACCACAAAGTTATCGAATCATAACTTACGATTTGACATTTTCGTGATTACGGACGGTCGTAAAGTTTTTGTCTTCGCATTCAGATTCATCGGAAATGCGGTTATTTGCAATCTCGCTATTTTTCGTGTGACAGGTTTGTGAAACACCCGATTTTACGACCAAACAGATTGATGTAACCCAATATCCGTTCTGACAAGCCTGTTCGGCTCATCAAAACAGATTGTATCCTCCGGCGCTGCCTTCTGTCCGGTTCCGCTTGCCTCCCCTTTTCCCGCTGCAACAGAATTCCCCCGCCGAAAAGAACCGGCGAGGGATGAATGTGGAAAATGCGAATACTCATATAATGTCTCATGATAGGCTGAAATCATTACGTTCAGATGCCGTCCATTCGCTTTCCTCCATGCGTTTTGTGAGGACAGTGTTTTTTCGCGTGATGCTCTGCGCACAGATGCTTTCGCCGTCGGTCCGGACATCCGAGACAGGCTCGCCGCAGCAGACTGCATCCGCCCTTGTATTGAGATCAAGACGGTGCAGCTGATAGGTGCCGCTGATATAATACACACAGTCACCGGCACAGCACCACGCGCGGATTTGCCCGTCAGCCAGCATTTCGCCGTCTGTCTTTCCGATTGGAATGCGCCAGAGTCCGCTGTTCTTCTGCATCAGCAGTTCATCCCCGAACACGGCAAATCTGCGCACCCGCTCCGCATCATCATTATCCGGGTATGGCAGATACGCGCCGAGCCCCAGAAGCGCAGTTGTCGGGTCGGAGAGAATTTCCCTGCGATAGATTACGGTTTCGCGGAAATCCGAAAGCGCCGTTCGCACGATCTGTTCCGTATACAGGCTGAGCCCGCCGACCGACAGATCGGAAATGCACTCCAGCCGGTAGACGGCGTCCGCGTCCGCATCAAGCGCCGCATAGGCAACCGTCGCGGTATCGGGAAACGGTGTGCGGATAAGCGGCGTTTCCGTGCCGTCCGCAGCGCGCAGGACCGGCACGCCGTTTTTCAGCTCCGCGGTATACTGCGCATTCCCGGCGCGGAGCGGGTCGGCGGAATTGTATATCCTGTCCGCAAAAAACGGCTTCTGCGCGGTACAGGCAGTCAGCAGCGGCAAACAGAGCAGCAGCGCCGAAAGCCGCTTTGCCTTGGGGCGAACCGCCCCGAGAAAGCCGCAAATGCCACAGAGCGCGCCGGTCAGGCAGACCGTCCGCAGGAAATCGGCTTTTGTCAGTGCGATAACGGTCTGCGCTGTGCCGCTGCCTATGCGAAAGCTGCCCTGCAAAAAGCGATCGGAATGCAGCATGGCGGCGGGCAGCGGGATGATAAATTGCAGTCTGTCGTTTGCAAGGAGGAGCATCGGCAGGAGCACCGACGATACCCCGGCAAATACGGACGGTACTGCGCGTTTCAGCAGTACGGATGCGCAAAACACAATCACCGCCAGCCAGATTGCGCCGAGCAGCCTGCACGCCGCAATCAGCAGCGCTGCCTGTATGCACGAAATACGGTATTCCGTTTCAGCAAACTGCGGGATGGACCGCAGCGGATAATCTCCGTTGCAGAGACCGTAACGCAGATGCACAAAAACGCCCTCGGTGACAGCAAGCACAAGTGTCGCCGCGGCAGCCGCAATCAGAATTGCAGCGAGCTTCGAGCGGTACAGCCGGCTTCTGCCGTTTTTCGTGACGGCGAGGAGCTGCGCCATGCCGGAGGAATGCTCTGTGCAGACGACAGGCGCTGAGAGCAGACAGATCAGCAGAATCAGAATCCAGTCCGCATGACTGCCCGCGAGCAGGACTGACCAGCCGTTCGTATACATCAGATATTTCTGCGCGTCGTGCTGCGCGGCGAGATACTGCCCCTGCACCGCTGTAAATGCCTCCTGCTTCTCCCTTGAAGCGCGGTATGCGTCCGCAGCCTGCAAAAACTCGTATTCCGTGCATTCGCCCGCGAGAAGCTGCTGCTCGGTTTTCTGAAAGGTCCGCTCTGCATCGGCAAAGGCCTGCGCTTCCTGTTCGATATACCGCTGCTTTTCGTCATCAAGCGCGCCGGAGAGCACCTGCATATAATTCAGATAGTATGTCTTGTGTGTCTCCATGCTCATGTTCAGCACATCCGTACCGGCACCGCTGAACAGCGACAGGATTTTCAGAAGCAGTGCCGTGAGCAGCAGCCATAGCCCGTACTGCTTCAGCAGCATTTTCCGGAGCTCATACCGCACGGTCATCGCGGACACGCTCCCTTCTCCGGTAACGGAATAATGCGGAATCGGGCATAAAAATGATGAGTGCCGCCGTCATCGCCGCAAGCAAAAGCATTCCCGCGAGCAGCACCGGATGCTTTTGCACAGGGTATCCGCAGATATCGTAAACCGAAAAGCTGCGGTGCAGGTCGCGGGCGGTCAGCAGCGTGACGGGATTCACAGTTCCTCCGCACAGAATCAGCAGCGTGGTACACGCAAGGCTGACGCAAAACGCGGGGATCTCCCGCGGAAACAGCCGCGCACACAGGAGATTGAGCAGCGCCAGCACTGCGATGCCGGTCAGACGGTACAGCAGCAGAATCAGCAGATAGCAGAGCACCGAACAGGAAAACGGCGTATTCTGAAACGCTTTAATTGAATAGACCGGATTTGCCAGGCAGTCAATGCGGAACACGCACAGAAAGCAGACAAAATCAATGAGATAAAACAGCAGCGCGATTGCGCACGCAGAGAGCATTGCCGCCGCGGTTTTCGCGCAGCGGAGCTTTCTGCCGCCTTTTTTTGTCAATTTGAGCAGGCTGTGCATCTGCGTTTCATGCTCCCGCGCAAAAACTGGTGAAATGCAGAGCGCACAGAGCAGCAAAATCAGCACGGTCGAGGTGTCGTAGCAGATCAGCGCATAGGCGCCGTCCGTGCGGTAATAGGCATCAATCTTCCGCCCCTGATACAGCCGCAGGATTGCGCGGCTTTCGCGGACGGCAAAGGCGTTGTGCTTTTCCTCGTAGAACGCGGCATTCTCCTGTGCCTTTTCGACGGTCTGCCGCATGGCCTCGCCGTAGTGATACATATATTCCATTTCGTCATACAGCTCGCCGAACAGGCTGTAATCCCCGAAAATATAGCCCGTGTATGTGCCCGGCTGATTCGGCTCTGTGGAATAGGAGCGTGAGGCGACAACATCTGCCGCATTCCGGTATGTATCAATGACAAAGCGCAGCGTTTCCGGGTTCCATTGCCCGCGCACCTGTGCATAGATGCGCGCACGCGCCGCATCAAATGCCGGGTCGGTCTTTGTCCGCCTGCCGACGTGCACAATATTGGCACAGTTCAGCACGGCAAGCAGCACGAGGAATACCCATAGGATTCTGCTGCGCCAGATCTTCTTCATTTCTGCTGCGATCATGTTGCTTCCCCGAAATAATACAAATAGGCATCTTCGAGATTGGGGGCGATGTCCTGCGCATCCGGCAGCGGTCTTTCATCGCTGACAATGCGCAGACGGTACCCGCCGCCGGCCGGCGCCGCGCTGCTGATGCAAAGCCGCTTCATGTGCGTTTCCAGATCCTCCGGCGCACAGACCGTCGACCAGACCTTTCCTTCGATCTGCGCGAGCAGTGCATCCGGGGGCGTCATTTGCAGCAGACGGCCGCTTTTCAGCAGAATGACCTCCTTTGCGGCCGACTCCACATCACTGACGATATGTGTCGCAAGCAGCACAATCCGCTTTCCCGCAAGCTGCGAGATCAGGTTGCGGAACCGGATACGCTCCTTCGGGTCAAGCCCGGCTGTCGGCTCGTCGAGAATCAGGATTTCCGGGTCGTTGAGCAGTGCCTGCGCGATGCCGAGACGCTGCCGCATTCCGCCGGAGTATGTGCCGATGTACCGGTGCGCATCCTGCGTGAGATTGACCTTTTCGAGCAGCTCTGCCGCAAGGTCTGCGGCGCGGCGCCTGCCGATACCCTTCATCACAGCCATATACCGCAGAAATTCATCGCCGCGGAAGTTTCTGTAGAACTGCGGGTCCTGCGGCAGATAGCCGATTTTTGCGGTGTACTCCGTCAGATGCCGCGTGATCGGCTCGCCGCCGTATGTCACAGCCCCTGACGTCGGCGAAATGAGATTGGTAATGATGCCGATGAGCGTTGTCTTGCCGGCGCCGTTTGGACCAAGCAGCGCATAAACGCCGTTTTCCAACGTCAGGCTGACATCGGAAAGCGCAGTGAGCTTTCCGTATTGCTTTGTAATATGCGAAAGCTGCAATTCCATCGGCATTCCCTCAGAATCTGAACGCATACCAGAAATCGTCCGCGCCTGCATGAATCGTCTGCACATAGACCGTCCGCGTACAGTCAAAGACATACACGGCTTCGGTATAATGTCTGCCGTCGTTTGCAAACGAAATGTCAAATGTGTTCAGCAGATCGCCGTATGCGCCGTAGACTGTGATGCGGCTGATGTTCGAGCCGTCCGGATTCTGCCCCTCCATCGCCGTCGCAAAATAGCCGCCCGTCGCAGAGGGATAAATGTGCAGAGATTCCTGTGTGTTTTTCAGCGGGATTGTGTTGCTCTCTCCGTCTGCAATTCTGGTACACCTGCCGGACGGCTCCAGATTCGGCGGATAGTTGGCGTCAAAGACATAGGCGCCGGAATCAAAAAACGCGATGCCGTAGTCACAGCCGTCCTGGCGGTGCTCCGCGGGACCGTGCCCCTCCGAAAGCGAAAGCCAGCCGAATGCCGACTTGGTCTGTACATTCGGGCTGCTGCTGTATCCCCCTTTGAAGATCAGCCGGTCGCCGACGATCTCAAACAGGTGGTGCCGGTTGCTTTCGCCCTTTTGCAGGGATTGCTCGAGAACGGTTTTGCTGTCTGCGAACGAGCCGTCCGCGGTTTTCAGGCGGTACATGAAAGTGCCGTCCGCGTCCTGTTCTGTCAGGGACCAGCAGACCCGCGCTGTCGCAGTCTCAATGTCAAAGCCCTCTGGCCGCAGCCCCTTCGGCAGCGCAACGGCATGGGTCTGCTGCAGATCGTAATTGTAAACAAGCGCCTCTGACCATGTGCTCGTATCCAGCATGGTCGCCGCCCGGTGGATGACCGCAGCATCGGCATCTGTTGATGCGGTCAGCGTCCAGAAGCCGTCCCTGTCGCAGACCGGCATGGTGTCGCAGTCAAGCGCACCGGATTTTTCGCCGTTTTTCGCATCGTAGATATAGACCGAATAGTGCATGTTCTCGCCCTCGCAGATCAGCGTGCGGTCCGCGGAGAGCTCGCGCAGAAACGGTACCCAGCCGCAGTCTGCGCCGTTCAGATAATCGAGCAGACTGACCGGTTCTGCCTGCGGTCCGACAGTTGTGTTCTCGGGCTGCGATGCCGTTGTCAATTCGGTTGTCTGCACGGTGCTGGTCGTATCGGGCACTGTGCTGCTCTGCGAATCGGCACACGCACACAGAAGCAGGCTCAGAGCGGCGGCAAATAACGCTTTTTTCATATCACACCTCATTCTCCGGCATATACAAAAACATGCGACCGGTACGGATCGTCCGCAGCATCCGCGCCGAGCGGCGCCGCAACAAAATACACGCTGCCAAATTCCGGTTCGCGCTTTCCGATCACAGACACCGGCACGGTATAGACCGACATGGTTTCGTTTGATGCGGTCATGTCGAGATACTGCGCGGAATCAAACGCCGTGACAAGCGCGTGGTCACAGTACATCGAGATGCGCCATGTGCGCTCCTTTGCACCGCCGAGTAGCGTGAGCCGGACGGAATCTCCCCTGTGCAGCGCATTCGGCGCGGGGTCGTCCGCTGCATCGGGATAATCGGCGGACAGCTTCTCCGTGCGGAGCTGCGTGCTCGTGCGCAGAAGGTCAGAGACCACATTGCCGTCCGCGTCAAGCTCATAGTATTTTGCGCGGAGCTCCTCCGGAATCGGCGCGGTTTCCGCCGCACGAAGCGTTTTCACGGTTTTGCAGCCATCCGGGACATCGGTCAAAGGCGCTGACAGCGACATCAGCCGGTAGTAATTTCCGAAGCTGCACTGCGCCGACTGCGGCGTAAAATCCGGGTGAAACATCAGCGAATAGGACAGCACGCATTCCGAATCGGATTCTGCGGCTTTCGGTGAGAATGACACCGTGAATTCCCGTTTTTCATCCTTGCCCACAGGAAATCGGAACAGTGTGGATTTTGCGGGTTCTTCTTCAAATCGGTACTCCTGCAAAACGCCGTTGACAAAAAGCATCAGTCCGAAATCCGCTTCCTGCGCGGCGTTGTCTGCATAAAAGCGCAGGGTCATTTCATCGCTGTATGCGAAACGGTCGTTTTCCGGCGGGTCGGTCAGCCCGAAGCCAAAATTGGCGTCAAGATATTCATCCGCGCCGGTCTGCTGCGCAAACGGATCATAGTCAGCCGGAGCAGAGGACACAGAAGAAGCGCCTGTTCTGCCCGTGCATCCGCAGAGAGCAAGCGCTGCCGCCGCACAAATAAAAAGACGCTTCATCCGATTTCACCTCACTCACTGACCGGAACGGGATTCGCTATCATCACAAGCGGATGCGTGCCGAAGGGGTCATGCGCCGCGTCCGCACCGACCTCCGCCGCAATGAAATACACACAGTTACAGGGCTGATCCGCATTCTGCACAACCGACATCGGCACGGTGTATTCGGAGAGCATCTCCGGGACCGCCTGCACATCGAGATAATACGCACCGTCAAACGCAGGGACAATCTCATGGTTGCAGTACATCGAAATGCGCCATGTGCTCTCCCGCTGTGCGCCGAGCACGCGAATCTGCACCGCATCGTCGGCATACAGCGCATTCGGCGTATCGGTGCTCTGATGCCGGTCGATTTTGATTGTGCGGATATCCGGCGCAACGGATGCGCTGCTGCCGATGTCGTAGTATGCGTGCATTTCGTCAAGCAGAGCCTCCGGTACGGGCTTCGGCGCGCCGCACTGCACCGTTTTCTGCACGGCAATCTGTTCCGATGCGCCGTCCAGCGGCAGAGATGCCGCATTCAGCCGGCAGCTGTGCCCGAACGCCGCCGTCGGCGAATCCGGCACAAATTCCGGATGAAACAGGAATCCCCACGAGAGCACGAAGCTCCCGTCATGCTCTGCGGCAGCCGGCGAAAAGGTCACAGAAAAGACGCGCCGTTCGCCCGCCCCGACGCGGATGATTTTCACGGTCTGCTGCTGCGGCTCGTCCGCGAACCGGTAGGTCTGCTGTACCCCATTGACAAAGAGCAGAAAGCCGAAATCAACCGCCTGTGCGGCATTTTCAAGCCAGAAATCCAGCGTCATGCTCGCCTGATACGCAAAGCGGTTGCCGTCCGGCGGATTCACAAGCCCGAATCCGAAATTGCCCTGCAATTCCGTCTGCGCATCGGTCTGCACCTGCGCAAACGGGTCATATACTTCCGTGCTGTATGGATGCTCCGGCGCCTCCGTGCTGATTTTCCCGCCGTCCGTGCAGCCGGGCAGCAAAAGGCAGAGCAGCAGCGAAAGCAGGAGCGCTGAAAGCTTTCTCATCCCGTCACACCCCCGAACCGTCAGCACAGGTGAGCACGACCCATGTGCTGCCGGACGAATCCCGCGCCTCATGCACGCCGTATGCGGCGATCTGCGCGTCGGTATCCGGCGCCGGCGAAAGCTGTATTTCAGCGGCGGAGGCATCGGTCTGCATCATGCAGTGACCGAGCAGCGCGCCGGTGCTGCGGCTTTCGGTTTCGCCGCGCGTGACCAGCCGGTATCCCGCAGCAGCCGTCCGGGTGATGAATGCGGCAGGCTGCGCAGGCGCGGAAATGCTGATTTTGCAGATGAGGGATTCCTTTTCCGTCACGGACGGATGCTTTGCCCAAAGCACGGCGCCTGCAAATGCCGCACAGGCACAGGCAGCCGCACAGACTGTCCGGCGAATCGTTTTCCGCCGCTTTCTGCGGTGCAGCTCCGCATTGATGCAGCGGATGCCGCGCGCTGACGCCTCGGCGGTGTGCTGTTCGCCGCCGGTGAGCCAGTCGATTTCTGCGGTCAGCGCGTCGATTGCTTCCGGATTCCACTCATTCTCCGGCTTTTCCAGCTCGGCATCGAGCTTTTGCCGCAGTATGGCAAGCTGCTGTTCTTCTTCCCGGATTGCCCGCAGCAATTCCTGATCGGTCATTTTCATGCCCTCCTGTCTGTATATGCTTTTTTCGGTGCGATTTCTTAGGCGGATTTTGCAGATTCGTGAAAATTGCACAAATATCGGTTGTACCGCGCTATCGCTTTGTGTAATCTATCTTCGATTTGATTGCGTAAATGCGCTGATAGAGCGCGTTGACGGAGATGCCGAGCTCCGAGGCAATCGCACAGCGCTCGGTTCCGTCCGCCGAATAATAGCTCAACAGCAGCTCGTATTCTTCGTCGGTCAGCGCCGCAAATGCCGGTGCGCGGGCAGCGTTCTGCGGCGTGCTGTCCGGGATTTCCTCGGCGCCGTCCGTTTCCAGCCCGGCGCGCAGTGCTTTTTCCCGCAGATACTTTTTCGTGATGCGGAAGGCGGCGGCGAGCAGCCATTTCCCGATCTCGCCGCTCAGATCGAGCGTATGCTGCTTCTGCAAAAACAGCAGAAACACCTCCTGCGTACACTCCTCCGCACCGAAGCGGTCACCGGGCAGCCGCGCGCTGCAAAAGCGGAGGACCGCTGAATAGTGTTTTTCGATGATGCGTTCGCAGAGATCGTCCCGTTTCACAGCGATCCTCCTTTCCGGTTTTTGTTCATTATAGCAACTCGTGCGGGAATTGTCAAGGTTTATTGACGATGAGAACGGACAAATAAAAGAACCCGCACGGCAGTCAAGCCATGCGGATTCGTTTGTGCTGCGATTGATAAGGCTTCATTTGCGGGAACTGCTCACTTCTTTGTTATATGGCGCTATTTGTTCGCATCTGCGTGGTTTCCGTATCGGTGTGAGGGCGGGTGTATGCAGTTTGTGGGAACTCGATACGGGAACCTGACGGGGAACTCGGGGTGCAAAATGCTGCAAAATAGCGCATTTCGCTGCAGGATTCTGCAATTCGCTGCAATCCGCATTGTGACGCAAAGAACGTGTCTGCTGGAATTTGCGTATTTACGTGATTTTCGTGCCTGGGCCAGTCGAGGGGCGCTGCCTCCAATTCCAGAATGCGCCGCCGGCTTTCGGCAATTTCAATTTGCAGCTGCCGTACCTGAGTCTTTGCATCGGCGGAAACAGACAGCAGTGCATCAACCGACCGCTTTATCTTCTCCGACTCCTTGTGCATCTTGTACACATCGACTGACAAATGCTTTCGATGCACTTCTCTGTCATCACGTTCGCATCCGTGTACCCGCAGGACACGCTCCATCTCTGCTCGCTCTGAAAACTCCCACATCACCAGCTGATTCTCCTTCGGGCTGCGCGGACGGAATCCCTGCTCGATCAATGCGGCTTTCATCGACACACCTTTGCGCAATCCGTTTTTCCTGCCTTTCGTATAAAAAGGTATGAAGTCGATGTGCAGATGCGGTGATGCCTCGTCCATGTGAAGCACCGCATTGAAAACAAAAAGATTCGGATTGCGCCGCTGAAAGTCGCGCATATAGCTTAGCAGCATCTGCTTTGCCTGATCGCCCCGCGCCGATCCGCAGGGCGATGTTTCACTGTCGCCGAACTGCACAACAATCTCATAGAACGCTTCCTCCCGTTTGCTTTCGGCGATATGTAAATAGTAGTCCGGTATGATCCGGTCGCGGCGTTTCTGCTTGGCGTTATACTCCTGCAATGCCCGGTCGAACAACTGTCGGTACGCATCGCGCACATCCTGCTGCCGGAATATGATGTTGTCAATAATTCGTTTTTCATCCACATTCGATGCGGTAAACCGCCGGTTGTTGTGATTCGGATTCGCACCGTGCGGTGCTGCTGCCTTTCCGAGCGTGAAGCTGATACTGAATTGTTCCATGCTGACCTCCCTTTTTCCTTTTCAGCCGGTAACCCCGATGTGAAAATTGTGTGAAAACGCGAAAAACGTGCCCCTCCGGATAAGTGCTACCCAATATCCGTTCTGACAAGCCGTTTCCGGCTCATCAGAACAGGAGCACGAAGCGGCGCTTCGTTCATTGGGCAAGGTCTGCGACCTTGACGGCTTATTCTGCTCCGC
>JAEELE010000138.1 GCA_016288755.1 Oscillospiraceae bacterium | reverse complement strand
CAATACGATCAAGGCGCTCATTGCCGTAGATGTGCTGCGAAGTGACCGTCTCAGCCATGAACCGCCGGTTGACATGTACTATATTTTTCTGAAAAATCACAGCAGATACTGCCGCCGGTATTTCCAGAGGATCAGCGGCAAGTATCCGGAATACCTGCAGGCGTTTGAAGCCATCATGTCAGATCACGGTGCGGATTCCTGATGCAAACACGGATCGCACCTGTTTTCAAAGTCGATGTCTGATACGGTCAGACCGCAGAACTCCGAAATTCTCAGCCCCGTGTTGAACAGAATGAAAATGGCGTCGCAGTACTGCCGGTACTGCTTGTCCGACCGGATGAAATCAAGGTATTCCTGTTCCTGGTGCTCGGTGATCGCCTCGCGCTTCACGCTGTCGTTTTCGACCACGGTACACAGTTCAAAGCCGAAGGGGTTCTTGCGGATGAGGTCGTCTTCCTCCGCCATCTGAAACGCCGGGCGAAGCACGCCCCTGATTGTGTGGATGGAGCTGTAGCCCTTGCCGTCCTCGTGCTGCAGCTTGATCAGCCACAGCTTTGCATCCGAGGTCTTGATCTTGTCGATGCGCATGCCGCCGAAGGGAGCTTTTCGCAATATCATCCCAAGCGGTGCTTTTTCGTCCAACCACATGTCCTCGATCTCGTCGATGACTGCCGTGAAGCGTTCAGATCGGGCGTATTGCTTATACGCAAAGAGGTTTGCAGGCAGGATATCGCTCAGCCGGTGTGCCTTCCGGACCGCATCGTTGCCAAATGAAAGAACGGTGATTGGGGGAAGGTTTTCCAAGAAGCCGCTCCAGTCCTGTTCGGGCATTGTCTGCGTCTCCAAATCAATTTCAAGACAGAAGTGTGAGGCGAGAGCGAATTTGAACGCCTGTTCGCGTCCACGGAGGACGATGCATTCTGACGCGCGGAATCGCAGGAAATGCCCGGCACTGCCCGGCTCCTCAGTCTGCCCACAATGCCCCTTTGCGGAAGCAGAGGGGCTGTTTTCGGCGAAAAAACATACAAGCACAGCGATCAGGAACAAAAAACGGATGCCCTTGATTTCCGGGACAGTCTGTGCTATAATGAAAACAAGGTTCAGAAAGGCGGGGTGTTATGAAACAAATGCTGTGTATCATGCTGTCCGCAGCGGTCTGTGTGCCGATGCTCTTCGCGCCGGTCTCGTCGGCTGAAGCGGAGCCGCTCCCCGGTGACATCAACGCAGACGGCGTCTGTGACAGCACCGACGTACATCTGCTGCGCGACTGGCTGCTCGGGCTTCCGGTCACCGGCGATGCGGCTGCGGGCGATCTCAACGGCGACGGGCATCTCGATGCGCGCGACCTGACTTGGCTCAAGCGTTCCATGCTCCCGGAACACACATGGATTTTAGAGCCGAAGGGCACCGTGCACAGCGGAGAGGCGACCTTCTACGGCGGCGGCTACGAGGGCGGCTGCGCGATGCTCGACCCCGTTTCAACAGATTACTGGATCACCGCGATGAATCTGCCCGACTACAACAACGCGGAGCTTGCGGGTGCGTATCTTGAGGTCACCGGCGAATTGGGTTCGATTCATGTGCTCGTCACCGACCTGCTGCCCGAGGGCAAAAAGGGTGATCTCGACCTCTACACCGACGCATTTCCGCTGATCGCGCCCGCCGAAAAGGGCAGAGTGCCGGTCACATGGAAGATCATTCCGCTCGATTCTGCGGAGGATGCACCGGTCAGCTACAAATACAAGGACGGCAGCTCGCCCTTCTGGTGCGCGGTGCAGGTGCGCAATCACCGCTACCCGATCGAAACGCTCGAATACTTAAACAGCGACGGTGAATTTGTCGCGCTTCCGCGGCGCAATTTCAACTATTTCGAGGCGCAGTCCGGGCTCGGCGAGGGTCCCTTCACCTTCCGCATCACCGATATCTACGGGCAGGTCGTGATCGACGAGAACATCCCCTTCACGCCCGATGAAATCCAACAGGGTCATGTGCAGCTGCCTGAATAAAACACAGATGCTTCGCGCGCTCTGACCGCGATGAACGGAGGAAACCGAATGCCGTTTCTGTTATCTCATATCTGGCTGCCGTATCTGCTGGCGCTGGCACTGATTTTTATTGCGTTCTTCTTCGGTCTCGGCTGCTTTGAAGTGCTGCTTTACGCAGCTGCCCTGAATCTGGTTCCTGTGCTTGGCTTATGGTGTATCGCCCGCGGCTATATGATACCTGCGGTCATCATTGCGCTCCTGTGCCTTGCCGTGCTCCTTCTGGCAGTCCGGGGAATCCGGGAAGCGATCAGGACAAACGATACAAAGATGAAGGCAGGTGCAGCAGTGAATGTTCTGATCGCTGTCATCAGCACGCTGCTCTGCTGCTTTTCATCCGGCGGACCGATCATGCAGACCGTTCCTGCAGTCTGCTGTCTGCTCGGGATGCTGAGCGTGGTCTATGTCTTCTGGTGGTTCAGCGAATTGGGCAAAGGAATGGGAAACGGATAAAGCGGAGCCGGGCAGTTGCCCGGCTCCTCGTGTTCTTTCTGCTCATTTCCCGATCGACTGAATGACTGTGAGTGCCTCATTCTGCGTGAGTGAGGTCGGCTCGAGCGTGACATAATAATCGCCGTACCCGATGCAGAACACGCCGTCATCCCACTTGTCGGACAGGACCGATGCGTTCACGCTGTCAGCGGGGATCGCTTCCCCCGTGCCGAGCTTGAAATCGCTGACGGTGAGGTAGAAATTTCCGCCCATGTCGGCTGCTGCCACAGATGCACAGTCGTCTCCGACCTCCGCCGTAAAGCTGCTGTATGTGATTTTCAGCGTTCTGTAAACCGTGCCGTCCTTCATTTCGGTCTCATAGAGACCCGCCGTTTCCCATTGATAGCCCGAGGGAACCGCTGTCGGCAGATAATCGCACAGACCGCCGAGCTTCGCGGCATCCGCTGCGGTCACACCCGTGACATGCGCGTCTGCGACCTCGTCCGCCGTGCGGCTTGCCGGGAAGCACTCCACGCTGAATACGCCGGCTTCCTCCCCGCCTGCGACCGTTTTGTGCGAATCCGCAGTGCTCTGGGGTTCCGAGGTCCCGCGCGCGCCGAACCACTGATTGCGCATGCCGAGATATGCAGTTCCGGTGACCGCAAGTGCGAGACAGGCTGCGACCGGAATGACCATTTTCATTGCTTTTGTCATAGAAATCACCTTTCCTTTTTTCGTGTGTTCGCGCTGATACGCCATGATCTTCGAGCGCATGCGCGCGTCTGCGGCTTCATCAGGCAGTATTTTATCCCATGATTCGATCAGCTTATCATGTTTCATAAAACGCACCCAACCTTTCTTTCAGCAGTTTGCGGGCTTCAGACAGATGATACCGTATGGTCGCCTTCGGCTTTCTTAGGATTGCGGCGATCTCCGCGCTGTTGTATCCCTCGTAGTAGTACAGGTAGATCACCGTTTTGTACTTGTCGGGAAGCTCGGTCACGGCGCGGAGCACCTCGTCGGTCTCGGCCGTGTCCGCCGCCTCGATCTCAGGATGATCGTCAATATCCTCATGCCTGCGCCACCAGTGCCTGAGCTCATCCTTGCAGATATTGGTCGCCGTCCGGATCAGCCATGCCTTTTCGTGCTCGACCGATTCCAGCACCGGATTTTTGTCGATAAGCCGGAAGAAGGTCTCCTGCACGGCGTCCTCGGTGTCCATCGGGTTTTTCATGTAGGCATAGCATACGCGGTATACGGTCTGACTGTGCCGCCCGTAGATTTCTGCAATTTCCTTGTCCGTACGCAACAAAGATTTTGACATTGCCCTGACCTCCCTTCACACATAATACGATTGAGGGTCCCGATGTGTTGGATATTCCGAAAAAAATTTTTTCTCTTATTATATCACAGCTTCGGGGATGATGCAAGGCGGCATTCGGAGCGGCTGCTGCAAGCTGATGGAAGAGCTGCATACGATTATCGATCAGAAAATCACATGGCAGCTGTTCTGATTTTTGATAACCGGAATGCCTGCTCTTTTTTCTCTTTTTCACCGCAAAGAGTGAATTTTCATTTGCAAGAGTGAAAATTCAGCTTATATACCGCCCATTCCCTTTTCCTCCTGTGCCGCGTTCCCCGGAGTATGATTTCCCCCTTGACGCTGTTCACAGAAAACTTACATTTCTCCCTCTATCATTTTGCAGATGCCTGTGCTATAATGAAAACGGAGCGAAAGAGCCGCTCCGTTTCGGGATATACAAACATGAATGAGAGGGTAAAACACATGAAAAGAGGGAAGAAGCGCGCGGCGGCGCTGACTGCTGCGGCTGTACTGCTCACACAGAGCATGCCGGCTTTTGCGGCAGTGCCGGAGAGTGCGGTGTTCATCAGCGAGGTCTGTACGCAGAACCGCGCGTCGCTGGCAGACGGCAGCGGAAACGCGCCGGACTGGATCGAGCTTTGCTGTCCGGGCGGCAAGGACGCGGACATCTCCGGGTGGACGCTTTCGGACAGCGGCGCGGCGTTCACGTTTCCGCAGGGCAGCAAAGTGCCTGCGGGCGGCTATTGTGTGATTTTCGCGGACAAGCAGGAAGCTGCGGGAAACGAGCTGCACACGGGCTTTGCGCTGAGCAAAAGCGGCGAGACCCTGACGCTTAAGGACGCATCGGGCGCGGTCGTGCAGGCGCTGGAGATCCCGCCGCTCTCGGAGGACGAGACCTACGGCATGCTGCCGGACAGCGGCGAATGGGCAGTGATGCAGCCATCTCCGGGCAAGGCAAATTTCAGGGCGGTCGCGGAGCCGCAGTTTTCGCTTGCCTCCGGCTTTTATGACGCCGCCCAATCACACGAGCTGACGCTTTCCGCGTCCGGCGAGATCTACTATACGACGGACGGCTCTGACCCCTCCGTTTCCGATACGGCGGTGCGCTATCAGGCGCCGCTCACGCTCCGTGACCGCTCCTCCGAGCCCAATCAGCTCGCCGCCATGCAGTTTGAAAACGACAGCCCGCAGTCGATCATGCTGAAAACCAATTACCGCGCGCCTGGCTTTGCGGTCGAAAAGGCGCATGTCATCCGCGCCGCCGCGAAATCGGAAGGGAGCTGGAGCCGCACCGTGACGAATACCTATTTCGTCCTGCCGGCAGACCGCTGCGCATACTATAAAAATATCAAGGTGCTCTCTCTGGTCACGCCGCCGGAGAATCTCAACGACCCCGAGCGCGGCATCTATGTCTGCGGACAGCAGTATCTGGACTGGAAGGCAAACAAATTCCCCGATGACCCCTACGATTCGCGCCGGAGCGAATACAGCGCCCTGAACCGAGCCAATTTTTTCAGCAGCGGCAAAGAGTGGGAGCGCCCCGTGGAATTCATGCTGTTTGCGGAGAATGTTCCCGCGGTGTCGCAGAAGCTCGGCATCCGCATCAAGGGCGCTTCGACCTGTGCGCTGGCGCAGAAGGGCTTCAATCTTTTTGCGCGCGGCGAATACGGCGACACCAAGCTCAACTTCAGGCTGATCGACGGCAACGACGCCGCAGACAACGGCAAGGCGATCAAGACCTACGATTCCTTCTCGCTCCGTCCGGTCAACTACTGCGACAAGATGCGCGACATGACCGTGCAGGCGCCGCTCTCCGATCTGCCGGAAATGGCGACGCTCGACGAGGAGCGCTGCGTCGTCTTTCTGGACGGCGAATACTGGGGAACCTACGACCTCTCTGAAAAGTTCTCGTCGTTCTTCTTCCAGAGCAATTACGGCGTGCCGGAGGAGCAGATCGTCTATATCAAGGACGACGAGGTCAAGGAGGGCACTGAGGCAGACGGTGACGCCTATCAGGGGCTTCTGGAGCAGATCGCGGAAGGGTGATATGACCGACCCTAAGCAGTATCAGGCGGTGACGGCGCAGCTCGATCTGCTGTCGATGATCGACCACTATGCGGTCTGCCTGTATACGGGCATGGTGGACTGGCCCGAGCACAATTACATCGCATGGCGGTACACCGGCACGCCGATTGACGGGAATCCCTATTCGGACGGCAGATGGCGCTTCGGCACCTTTGATTTTGACTACACCGCCGGTCTGAGCTATGAGGGCAATGCGTTCAACGGCGGGCAGGGCTATGACTACGACAGCTTCAACCGCCTGCAGAAATCCGCGATGAAGCCCGTGCTCGACAGCCTGCTGAAAAACGCGGCGTTCCGGCAGATGTTCGTGACACGCTACTGCGACATGGCGAATATCGTGTACCGTCCGGCGCGCATGCAGGCGCTGATCGCGGAGATGCAGGACAGCTGCCTTGACTATATGACGGACAGCCGCGTGCGCTGGTCGAGCGGCGGCAGATCGGATTACAGCACGCTTGAGAGCCAGTACAAGGGCACATGGCAGAAGGAGATCGGCGTCTTTGAGACATTTTTCGAGAAGCGCCCCGAGCCTGCGATCCGGTATATGAAGCAGTACACCGGCGTCAGCGGCGACATGCAGACCGTGACGCTGCGCACAGAGGGGAGCGGCTCGCTGCTGGTCAACGGTCTGCCCGTGCAGGACGCAGGCGGCGGCTTCACCTGTCAGTATCCGGCGGGCACGGTCATCACGGTCACGGCGGTGCCGGAGCGCGGCGCGTCGTTTGCGGGCTGGTCGGGCGCCTCATCGGAAACGGAGCAGACTGTCAGCATCACGGTCAGCGGCAATGTGAATCTGACTGCCGCATTTCAGGAGGCTGTGCGCGGCGATGTCAACGCCGACGGTGTCTGCAATGTTGCGGATGCGGTCATGCTCGTGAAGTATCTGCTCGGCGCGGGCAGTGTCACGTCGCCCGAAAATGCCGATCTGGACGGCAACGGCCGTCTGAACGCCGCCGACCTCACGCTGCTCAAGCGCATTCTGCTAAAATAATAAAGGTATCTCCGATGGATTGATATTGAGGAGCTCTCGCACGCTTCGCTATGAGTTTGCAGGCAAACTCACCTCAAACCCCGCCTAGCGAAGCGGTGGGACACTGTCCCTTAAGAATCCCATTTTGATGATATATAACGTATCTGCGTAATATTTGGATGTGCTGCGGGTGTTTGCTCTTGCTTTTTTTGTCGTTGTATAGTATAATATGGGTAAATGAAAGCCCAAAGGAGTCACTTCGTATGGAAACCCGTTACTGTATGTATTGCGGCATGCCCATTCCGCGCAAAGTGAAGATCTGCCCGGAATGCGGCGCGAATCAGGATCTGTCTGCGCAGAAGGACCCGCAGCCCTATGTGATGCCGCAGCTTTCGCGGGAACAGATCAATCCGCAGCGGCAGGTCAGGAAGATGCTGAGCAAACAGCAGACCGATCGGCGCGCACTGGTGGTCGTTGCCGTCTTTTTCATCGCATTCCTGACAATGCTGTTTACCGCTTTTTTCGTGACAAAAATGACCGAGAACGCACGCTCGCGGCACCGTGAAGATCAGATCGACGAGCAGCGCCGCGAAAAGGAACGCACGCATCCGCAGATCAGCCTTCCGGATTTCAGCATGCCCGACTTTTCTTTTCCGGAGATCCGTCTGCCGGAGCCGCCGCCTGCGGATTTTGCATTTGCTGGCTATGCGGTCGAAACGAATCTCCGCGGCGAGACGGTCCTGTATGTAGACGTCGATTATACCAATCTGGCGGATACGCAGGAATGCTTCCTGACGGGCTTTCATATCACGGTCGAGCAGGAGGGCGAGTCGTGCCGGCAGACTGCGGGCGACCCTGCGCGGGAGAATCATCTGCTGGGATATGTGCAGCCGGATGAGACCGCGCTGGTCTCCGAGGCTTTCGTCATTGATGCGGAAAAGGAAACGACCGTTTCTGTGGTGGCATTTCTCGGCGGAGAGATATACCTCGAGGAAACCGTCATTCCGCATGCGGACGGGACGGTTTCTGTGTGTGAATAAACGCACTGCCGATACACTGGATCTGCATAATGAACAAGGCCGTGTGCGGTAGAATAAAGCTGATAATCTGCCGGTTGGCACAGAAAGGAATCCGGTCATGTATGAAAGTGAATTTGCAAAAACCGAATACATCGCAGAAGACAACGCTGTTTTCCATGTCTGGAAGAAGGAAGCGCACTTCGACGATTACAGACAGCCTGTGACCGCTTCGCTCGAAATGCTCCGTGCGCATCCGGGCAGTCTGTTCATTGTGGATGCGAGAAACGGGTTTGAGGATGTCCCGGAGGATGTGGAATGGGGCTTTCGGGTTTTCCTGCCCGAGCTGAAAAAGACCGGCTGCAGAATATGGGGCTTTATCCTGCCGGAAGTATCAGACATCGAGGGCGAGATCGATCTGTGGACGGCTGAGATCGAAAAGGATTTCACCGTGATCCGAGCGGAATCCTATGATGAGATCATCGCAAAAGCACGCGATATGATCGGCAGCCGCCGGAATGCAGAGGTTTCGCTCGTTCCGCTTGCGGAATCAGACCGCGGGCAGTTCATCCGGGATAATCAGGAAGCGTTCAATTACGGCGCACTGGAGGAATTCGGTCAGCGCGACGATCACTTTGAAGAGGACGGCGAGATCATCTCTTATGACACGATCGCGCGTGCCATCGACGAGGGCACGGCATACCGCATCATGCAGGACGGCAAGCCGGTCGGCGGTGCAGTGATCCGCACAGAATACGATCACGGCGAGCTGGAGCTGCTGTTTGTCTCGCCTGCCGTTCACAGCAAGGGCATCGGCTATGCCGCATGGTGCGCGATCGAAGCAATGCACCCGGAGGTCACCGTCTGGGAGACGGTCACGCCGTATTTTGAAAAACGCAATATTCATTTCTATGTCAACCGCTGCGGGTTTCATATCGTGGAATTCTATCATGCACATCACCGTGATCCGCATGACGAAGACGGCGAATTGTCGGAGATGTTCCGCTTTGAGAAGATACTGCCGGACACGCCGGAATCCATACAGGCACAGATCAGGCGTATCACATATTATGAGAATCTCATGCAGCAGGCTGCGAACGGCGCACCGGAGCTTCTGCGGCAGCTTTCTGACTATTACGGCAGCCCCGCATGGAAACGCGATTTCGCCGCGGATGAAGCCGGACTACTGCCGAAGGAGCTCCGGCGCGGGGTGCTTTCTGAGGACGGCATTTATCATCTTCTCGAACAGTTTGGCGTGTGATACATCCGGAAGAATCGCTGAAAACAGCCCCTCTGCTTGCTTTCGCAGAGGGGCTTTGCGGTCATGCGATGTATTACGCAAACCCGTGCCGCTTGCCGAACGGCGTATCATCGAATGCGCCGTGGATATGGATCGTATATCTGAACGGTTCCATCTCCATCGGAGGATTGCAGAAGTCTTCCCTCTGTGACGGGCGGGCAATCGAAATGCCGGGCGGCATCTGCACATCCGTCAGTGATACGCAGCCGTAAAACGCGCCGGACTCGATGCTTTTCACACGGTTCGGAATGACGATCTGACGAAGGCCGGTGCAGGCTTTCAATATGTCTGAGCGAATGACCGTCAGATTTGCCGGAAGTCTGACCTGCTCCAATCCGCTGCAGGAGCTGAATGCTCCGCTGCCGATTTCCCTGACGCTGTCCGGGATCAAAATGCTCCGGAGTTTGCCGCAGCCGGAAAAAGCCGCATCTCCAATCTTCTGCAAACCGTCCGGTAGGCGGATATAAGCCAGGGACGTGCAATTCTGAAACGCCGAGCCTCCGATCTCCTGCAAGCCGTCCGGCAGCCGGACATCTGTCAGGGACGCGCAATACTGAAAGGTGCTTTTCGCGATTGTTGTCACACGCGGCGGGCAGAAGAACTGCTCCAGCGCTTCGCACTTTTCAAATGCATAATCAGAAATGTCCGTGATACTGTCCGGCAGCTCGATCCGTTTCAGATTCCTGCAGCCTGAAAAGAGTCCTTTGCTGATGGATGTGATCGATTCCGGCAGTCGGATATTCCGCAGCGCGCTGCAATTCGCAAAGGCAGATTCGCCGATATGCGTCACGCTGTCAGGGATTGTGACCTCTTCCAGTTTTTGACAGCCAAAAAAGGCTTTGTTTGCGATCACGCGCACACTTTCAGGGATTGTGACCTCTTCCAGTTTTTCACAGCCTGAAAAGGCATCGTGTGCGATCACACGCACACTGTCAGGGATCACAACACTTCGGATGTCTGCACGCCGCTTGACAAAATTGGCGCTGATGACCGTGACACCGTCCGGGATGACCGGATGCGCATCGGTCCCGGTATATTCCTCCAGTACGCCCAGATTGACCGTGAAGCCGTCTCCGGAAGCGTGAATCCCGAGCGGCTGCGGCTTTTCGATGAGCTTGTCGCAGCCCGCAAACGCATCCTCGCCGATGAACGTCAGGGTTTCCGGCAGACTGATCTGTTCGAGCATGATGCAGTTTTCAAATGCGTTGTGTTCGATGGCACGCAGACCGGCGGGCAGTGTGCAGGAAACCAGACTGCGGCATTCCGCAAAGGCATACGCACCGATCCGTTCCAGACTGTGCGGAAACGTGACATCGCTGAGCTGCGTGCAGCCGTAAAACGCCTGCTCATCGATCCGCTTCAGCCCGCGCGCCATGATGACAGTGCGAAGATTGGTGCAGTATTCAAATGCACCGGCTTCGATAAACTGAATCCCGCCGGGGAGCGTAATGCGCTCCACGCATTCGCAGCGGGAGAACGCCTGCACACCGATCCCTATCACACCGGACGGAATCTGCACATGCGAATCGCTGCCTCTGTATTCCTCCAGGACCGGTACAAGCGAATCGCGGCGACAGCGTCCTTTCAGATAGTGATCTCTGATGATGAAATCACCCGACATCATGACACCTCCATAGCTTCCCTTTTTCGAATGATCCGGAATCTGTTTCTGTCTTTGTAAAGTATATCATATTGATCTGCCAAAAGTCAAGCTTTATGCTGTCCTTCCGTTGCAGAAAAAGTGCTGCAGCGGCGTGGTCTCTTGCAAATCACGTTCACACCGGGAGCTGAACCCAGACACCGCGGATCACACGGCTGCTCACTGTTTCGCAAACAGCTGCCATACCAGATCAGGCTTATGCGACCAAATAAAGAAGTGGAATGCCGACATTCTCCGGAGCAATATAATCGTTGGTTACCGATCATGCTGCCGGAGAACAAAAATGGCTGCGGCACTGCCGATGGGCAAGGTAGGACTCGAACCTACGGTGTTTACCGCATGGGTGGCGGATTTACAGTCCGCTGCAATCGCCGCTATGCTTACTTGCCCATATTATGCGGATTTCCTCCGGAGAATCAAAACGGAGGCAGGCACTGCCCGCCAGACGAATCCGCCGTAGTATCCGTGGAGGGAGTCGAACCCTCAGTGTGCCGGTTCTTAGCCGGGTGTGTCTGCCATTCCACCACACGGACATCAATAACCGCAACGGGACTTGAACCCGTATCGCCGGACTGAGAATCCGGCATCCTGACCGTTAGACGATGCGGCCATGTGACTGCGCAAAGCAGTCAGATTCGTTTGATCACAATGATCTGATCGATCGTCACGCCAAACATATCTGCAATGATGATCATGTTGTCGATGGTGGGCACAGAATCTCCGCGCATCCATTTGAAGATCGCCTGCGGGGTATTGAAGCCGCACCTTGCCTGCACATCCGCCACATGAAAGCCCTTCGTGCGCATCATGGCTTTGATATTCGCACCGGTCGCAGCAACATCAATAATCGGCATTGAGAACATCTCCTTCCCTGTAAAATCCCTGATGCTCCTGATGAGAGTCGAACTCATACTGCGCGGGGTTTAAATCCGCTGCCTCTGCCATTGGGCTACAAGAGCATATGCAGGATAAGGGATTTGAACCCTCAGAATACAGCTTTTGAGGCTGTCATGTATTCCGTTCCATCAATCCTGCAAAATGTCCGCGGGGAGATTTGAACTCCCAAAACCTTGTGTCTGAGACAAGTATGTATGCCGGATTCCATCACGCGGACATAACAAAAACACCGCCTGTATCGCTGCATACAGACGGTGTTTCGTTTCAGGGATATCATACAGGAAGGCTATCCTGAAAACCCTATGCCGGTATTTCCGACACGTTCACAACGATCTGTACGCAGCACAATTAGAGTCTCTTCCAGATAGAGGCTCAACAGGTAATATTCGAGGCTGTACAGATTGTTCATAGTGAAACGTGTCATTTTCGGCATCTCCTTTCATAAAAGATTCAAGTGCGGCAGCCGGCTTCCGGCTGTCCATATCTGATGTTATCTGCATTATAGCACACCAGAACGGAAATGTCAAGTAAACCGGCGGTATATTTTTTGCAATGAACAGACAAGCAGCCCCGCAGGAAATATGTATCAAAAATCACGGGAACAGCCCGTTCCCGGATTGCTCCCGTGGTTTGTATGATCATCTGTCTTCCCGATGTACGATCTCCCTGTTATATTTTCTGCTGATGAATCGGCAGAGCTCTGAAAGATATTCCAGATCCATCTGATAACGCACATCCGGTCCCGGCTTAAAACACCATTCCTCTGCGGTTCTGTCTTCACGGAATACAATTTTTTCCAGTCTTCGTATTTCACGCAGCAGGCTGTCCCGTTCTTTTATGAGCTGCGAAAATGAATCGTTCTCATGCTCCGAAATATACATCCCCGGACTGATCATCATGTCAGATCACCGCTTTCTGAGTGTTTTTCTGCTTTATGAAAGCATATCAGCAGCACGCTGATAGCACGCCCGCATCTCCCGGTCAAAGCACACCACGGCAACCTCCATATCATAGTCCTGATTCTCATAGAGCCATTGGGATATGGTTCTCAGCGCAATGACTGCGGCACCGTCTTTCGGGTAGCCGAAAATACCGGCAGAGATCGCGGGAAATGCGATCGAGTGAATCTCATGCTGTTTTGCAAGCTCCAGCGAATTGCGGTAGCAGGCGCTCAGAAGTGCGCTGCACTGCGGGTCGTTTTTGTCGTAGACCGGACCGACCGTGTGGATGATATACTTCGCCTTCAGCCGGCAGCCGCCGGTGATCTTCGCTTCGCCGGTCCTGCAGCCGTGCAGCTTCCGGCATTCCTCCAGCAGCTCCGGACCTGCGGCTCTGTGAATGGCGCCGTCCACCCCGCCGCCGCCGAGCAGCGATTCATTCGCCGCGTTGACGATCGCTTCGGTTCTCATTTGGGTGATGTCACCGATTTCGATTGCAATGTGATCTTCGGCACGGAAGCGGACATCGGCGCTGTTCGGAGGCTCTTTTGTCCTGCCGGTCACAGTCTCAAAGCGTTCCAGCACCGCAAGCATATCCTCCGGCAGACGCTTTTTGCCTTTTGCAGCGATCTTCTCCGGTACGCCGTAGAACGCCTCGGCAATGCTGCCGGTGATACAGGCGATGGTATCCGTGTCGCCGCCGAGTGAGACCGCATTGCGCACCGCGTCCTCGAAGTCCGTGCTCTCGAGGGACGCCGCAAACACCAGCGGCATCGTCACCTGACAGGTCTCGTCGTGGCGGTTTGTTGTGCGGAGCTCGGCACAGCTGCGCGAGAGGTCATAACCGAATTCGCGGATGATGTATTTTTTGATCTCAGCCTTGCTGCTGCCGGTTCTGGAAAGGAAAATCGCCGCTGCAGTTGATTCTGCGCCCTTGATGCCCTCCGGGTGATTGTGCGAGACCTCTGCCGTCAGCGCAGCCATATGCCGCGTGGTTTCGAGATCGTCAAACAGCCATCCCGCCGACGACACGCGCATCGCAGAACCGTTGCCGTAGCTGCCGTAGGGCTTCGGGTCCTGCGCGTGTACCCAGCGAACGAATTTGCATCCGTAGCCCGCACGCGGATAGCGTCTGCCCCAGCGCTGCATGGTCTGTATCAGCTCTGCCCTGACCGTATCGTCGTCCTGTCCCATGCTGTTCAGCAGCGCCTCCGCGACCGCGACCGTCATCACGGAGTCGTCCGTGAATCTGGATATCGGGCAGAACAGCGGAAAGATCTTGGTTTTTCTGCCTCTGTCAAACTCGTAGGGCGCGCCGATCATATCACCTAATAATGCTCCGATCATATCGAAGACCTCCTTTCCTTTGATGATTCTATGATAGCACATTGCAAAAGAAAAGTGGTCGTTCGTCAGACGACAAATGACCGCTTCTGTTT
>JAEELE010000137.1 GCA_016288755.1 Oscillospiraceae bacterium | reverse complement strand
TCCGCTGTATGTTCGTGCGGACAAAGAGGTTTACCGCTATTTTCTTTCCAAAGGATATGAAATGCTTGATGAGATCGAAGCCTATGACGGCATTCACGGCTTGTTTGTCCACGCCGGGCTTGATGATACGCATTTCGTCCAGGTAGCCTACCATGAGGGGCTTGTGCCTGCGGAAACGTGGCTGAGAGTGCAGGACAGGAAGTCGCACCAGAGCAAGTTCCCGACAAACGGCAAGGCTATGAACTCTTGGCTTGTGGGTATGGTGAAATGTGCCTGCTGTGGCTATGCGATGCACTTCAATCACTGTGCGAACAGAAAAGGTGTGGTGTATCATCGCTTCATCGACTACGGCAAGTTCACGCTGAACGGCTGTCCCACTCCACCCATTCAGTTAAAGCCGAGACAGGTCGAGGACGCTGTGCTGAAAGAAATGCAGAAACGTATCGAACAGCTCAAGATCGCAAAGCGTGAGGACAGCAAGCCCGACACCGAAACGGAGAGTATCAAGACGGAGATCATTCGCATTGACAGTGAGATACAGAAGCTCATGGAAAAGCTCGCTGATGCGGACAGCGTACTCTTTGACTACATTCAGAAGCGTGTGAGCGCCCTGCACGAACAGAAGTCGGAGCTTGATAAAAAAATGCAGACTATGTGCCGTAAGCGTAAAGCAATCGACACAAAGCCTTTGGAAGAACCTATGAAGCAGTGGGATAAACTGACGGTTCAGGAAAAGCACGATGTAGCGGCAACTATGATCGATGTCGTGCTTATATCCGATGAAACAGGTATTGAGGTGAAATTCAGCATTTGAAAAAGTGCGGAATTTCGGTATTTTTTAGTGTTGATAAGGTGATGCGTAGGGCGTGCCGGTTGCAAGGACCGCGCCCTTCCCGTCATTCTGTTTCTGCACCATTCGGATTTTGTCCATCATGTCCTGGCATTTCATCGAACCGCCTCCGCTGATGCCGAGCACATTGCTGATCTTTGTGCGGAGCGGCACATTCTTGAAATTGTGTGCTTCATCCACGAAAATCCGCGTGATGCCGAGCTCGTCAAAGAAGATATCCGCCGCGGGTTCCGTCACCCCGGCAAGAATCTCCTCCACCTGCTTCTCCAGCTTGTCGATCTCGCGCCGCAGCCGGGTGATCGTCCAGCCGGTTTTGGCGTACTGCTCCTTGAGCGCTTCGATGCGCTCCCGCAGCTCGCAGACAACGTAATCCTTCGAGAGGGGAATCAGGCTGAAGCAGCTGTATGCCATGATGATGCCGTCGAAGTCCTCATCGCAGATTCTGCGCAGGACTTCCTGCCGCTTATTCAGCGGGAAGCTCTTCGGCTCGACGCAGAGCACATTGGCGTCCGGGTACATCTCCCGGAAAATCTGTGCCCACTGCCCGACCAGATTGTTCGGCACGACATAGAGATTCTTCTGCGAGAGCCGCATTCTGCGCAGCTCCTGTCCTGCCGCGATCATGACATAGGTTTTGCCCGCGCCGACGTCGTGCGCAAGGAGGGTGTTCGGCGTGAAGATGATGCGAGCGACCGCGTCCTTCTGATAGGGATAGAGCTGCACATCGGGCGACATGCCGGGAAATCCGAGGAACGAGCCGTCGAAGATGCGCCGCCGCACGGAGCTGTAGCGCTCCTCAAAAATCTGCTCGAGGCGCTTTTTCCGGGCAGGGTCCTCCCACACCCACTTCCGGAATTTCCGGATGAGCTTCTGCTGCTTTTCGAGCGCGGCGGCGGTCTCCTCCTCGTTGATGATGCGCTTCTTTCCCGATTTGGTATCGGGCGAATCGATCTCATCGGTGACACAGACAGTTTTCATGTTCAGCGTGCGCTCGAGAATGTGCAGTGCCTCGATGCGCTCCGTGCCGTAGGTGTTGGATACGCGGGCGCTGTGGTAATAGCGCCCCTTCTCCGGGATCTCCCATGTGCCGGTCAGCTCGTCATATAACGTGCGCAGAGCTGGGGTATCCGGATGACAGAACCGCGGCTTTCCGAACACCTCCCTGATGAAGCTGTCGATCACATCGGGCGGCACCCACGGGGACCCGAGTGTGATATAGATATCCTCTGCGGCGACTGCGGGCGGCAGCGCCGATTCGAGTGCTTTGAGGTTGTCCGCAAAATAGCCGTGATAGGTCTCGTTTGCAGCTTTTGCGATCTTCCATTTGCGCATGAGGTTGCCCGAGAGATATTCGTCGGAGAGCTCCCAGCCCTTGTAAAAGCACTCCTCCCATGTCTCGGGATTCTGATAGATCGAGCCTTTCAGCGCGAGAATGACCGTTTTGCAGTCCTGTCCCGTGACCGACGCGATGTATTCGATATCGACCCTGCCGAGCGTGGTCAGGCTGCTGACAAGCGCATCGGAAATGTGCTCGAAGTGTTTGCCCTGTGCGCGTTCATCACCTGCAAAGACATTTTCCCATTCAAGCGGCAGCTCCATCGAGGTGACCTCTTCGATATGTGCCTCATGCGCATGCTGTTCTTCCTCCCGCGCCTTTTGCTCCCGCTGAAGCGCTGCCTGAGACATTTCCTCAAAGCCATGCTTGATTTCCAGAATGATTTCGACAGGGTAATATGAAGACAGCCGAACGAGCTGTTTGATCGCATTTATGATTTCACCGGATGTAGAATCCTTGCTCACGCCAAGCTGCTCCTCGATAAAGCGACGGATGATTTTCTTTTCGTCCATGATACTGCAGCACCTCTCCTTCATTTTCTCCTATTCTAGCATTTCAGATGTTCAGATTTTTATATTCTGCCGATTTTTTTCCCAGAGCAGGTGTTTTATTTGAGAAACTCCGGTGCTGCAAAACGAGCTTCTTTACTCTGCCGGGTTCGGTCAGTCCTCCTTCATGCCTCAGCGGAGCCGTTACCACAGCAAAGCGGAGGAGCACTGCTGCCCCTCCGCTGTCTGATGATTTGTTCACCGGCACCTGATCCGGCTCTGTTGGCGGTACGCCGACCGTCAGACCGCCGCTGCCGGAGCAGTCACAGGTCATGAGCCCGGATTTCATTCCGTGACGAATTCTGAGAAACTGCACTTCTCACTTTTTGCGCATCATTCTGCGATCGGCAGCTCACCGGTCGAGCAGTAGAAGCGCTGATAGCTGGACGGCGTGCAGTGCTTGATTTCCTTGAAAATGCGGTTGAAGGTGGACAGGCTGCTGAACCCGGCGCGCATCGCGACCTCTGTGATCGGAATGGAGGGGTCGAGCAGGAGCATTTCGGCGGCGCGGGTCCTGCGCAGATTGATGTACTGGATATAGGACATGGACTGATACTGGTTGAAGATGCGCGAAAAATGATATTTGCTGTAGCCTGCGATCGCCGCGAGCTTTTCCAGCGTGATCTCGTTCATGTAGTTCTGGTCGATATATTTCAGCACATGCTTGATCGTCTCGCTGTATTTCCGGAGCGTATCGGCAGAGCCCTCGTAGGATTTCTGCTCGAGGTCCAGCTGATATTCGCGCACTGCGACCAGCAGGCTGATCAGATTGATATAGATGCGGATGTCGGAAATGTCAGAATTCTCGTAGTATTCAGAGTAGATATCGAGAATCTGCTTTTTCGCCAGCATGTAAAGATTGCGTTCCTGCTCCGGCTGAATCAGCATCGGGGCGCGGAAAACAGGCATGACCGCATCCAGCGCAGGAACATTCGCAAGAACGGTGTTGTTGCACTGGAAAATGATCCTCCTGCCCTCCTGCGGGGGAAGTGTGTGCAGCTCTCCCGGCGGGATGATCAGGATATCGCGCTCGCGCAGGTGGTATTCGTCCGCGCCGGTGCGGACGTTAAAGCTCCCGACGATCGGCATGATGATCTCCACGGCGTTGTGCCAGTGCGTCGGATAATTCTCGATCTCGTTATTGTCATACAGCATCACGAAACGCTTGTTTTCGTATTCGACGGTTTCAAACTCGCCTGACAGATTCTTGATCATACCGTACCTCCTGAATTGATATCTGAATACTGAAATTTGCGGCTCCGCGCTGAACGGAACAGCATCCTTCTGATATATATTATACTGCAAAGCAAAAAGATTGTAAAGGATTTTCAGTGTTTTTGTAGAAACTGAGCAATGAATCGGCAGAACGGAGCAATTTTTGAGTAGTTATTCCCTTAATCTTGCGATATAATCAAATCAAGGTCGAAAGGAGCCCGCCATGAAAGCAAATTATAGCAAGTTGTTTTATCAGAATTACGGGAACTGCGCCTGTCTGGAAAATGACAGTATTCGGATGATTGTAACACTCGATCTTGGACCGCGGATTATTTCCTTCAGCACCCGGAACGGAAAAAACATTCTGTTTGAGGATGTTGACCGGGAATTCTGCGAGCTGAACAAGGGCTACGGCACATGGTATGCATACGGCGGACACCGGCTCTGGAAAGCTCCCGAGGTGATGCCGGAGACCTACTGCCCCGATCACGGAAAGGTCGAATGCAGCTTTTCGGACGGAATTCTGACGGTGCAGCCGAAGCCGACGCCGTTCGGCAAGCAGTTCAGCCTCGAGATCGAGATGTCTGAGCAGAATTCGGTGCGGATCGTCAACCGCATCACCAATCTGAGCGATCAGCCGCAGCGCTTTGCACCGTGGTCGATCACGAGTCTTTCCGGCGGCGGGACGGAGATCATCCCGATGTGCCGCGCAAAGACCGGGTTTCTTCCCAATCGTGTGATGTCCATCTGGAGCTACACCGATGTGAACGATGAGCGCTTCCGGATGACGAACACTTACGCCGCGCTCCGGCACGATGTCCACGCAGATCATCCGTTCAAGGTCGGCTTCAATGTGACCGACGGCTACGCTGTCTATTTCGCGAACGGGCAGATGTTCCGCAAGTCAGTCACACCGCACCGCGATGTGCGATATCCCGACTTCTGCTGCAATTTTGAGACCTACACCAATCAGCATTTTATCGAATGCGAAACGCTCGGCGAGGAGCGCGACTATGCGCCCGGTGAATCGGCTGTGATCGAGGAAACATGGGAGATCACGGATACCGACATGACCCCGGAGCAGTTCATCGCTACCCTGGCGGAGTGACGCGGCGGATTCGCTGCCAAAAAATCTGAAAGTAAAGGAGGCTGCCGTTTGGAAGCATACAAGGATTCCTCATTGAGCGCGGCGGAACGCGCGAGAGACCTCACTGACCGTCTGGCAACCGAAGAACAGGCAGCACAGCTCATTTTTGATGCGCCGGCGATCGAACGGCTCGGCATTCCGGCTTACAACTGGTGGAACGAGGCACTTCACGGCTCAGCCCGTGCAGGTGTCGCAACGATGTTCCCGCAGGCGATCGCACTTGCTGCTATGTTTGATGACGGTGCCCTGAAGAAGATCGCTGATGTGATTTCCACAGAGATCCGCGCAAAATACAACGAATTCTCAAAGCACGGCGACTACGATATCTATAAAGGACTTTCAATCTGGTCGCCGAATATCAACATTTTCCGCGACCCGCGCTGGGGCAGGGGACAGGAGACCTACGGGGAAGACCCCTTCCTGACCGCCTCGCTCGGCAAGGCGTTTGTCCGCGGGCTGCAGGGCGATGACAAGGAACACCTGAAAACCGCGGCGTGCGCAAAGCATTTCGCCGTGCACAGCGGACCCGAGGCGGGGCGGCATTCCTTTGATGCCAAAGCGACGCCGAAGGACATGGAAGAGACTTACCTGCCGGCATTCCGGGCATTGGTTCAGGAAGCAGGTGTGGAATCCGTGATGGGTGCTTACAACCGCGTGAACGGCGAGGGCGCCTGTGCAAGCAAATTTCTCATGGAGAAGCTGAAGGAATGGGGCTTCGACGGGCATTTCGTTTCCGATTACGGCGCACTGGACGATTTCCACGAGCATCACGGTCTGACCGGGAGCCCGGCGGAAACCTGTGCAAAGGCACTGAAAAGCGGCTGCGATCTCAACGCCGGTTTCACCTATCAGCATTTGATGGAGGCACTGCGGGACGGTCTGATCACTGCTGCGGACATCCGCAAGGCGTGCATTCAGGTGATGCAGACGCGCATCCGGCTGGGCATGCTCGATGCGGAAACGCCCTATGACAGCATCCCGTATTCAGTCGTCGCCTGCGAACAGCATAAGGCGCTCGCACTGGAGGCGGCACGGAAGTCGATGGTCCTGCTGCGGAACAACGGCATTCTGCCGCTGGAACCGGGCAAGTACAGCACGATCGGCGTGATTGGTCCGAACGCGGACAGCCGCACCGCGCTGGAGGGCAACTACTGCGGAACGGCAGACCGTTATATCACGTTCCTCGAGGGCATTCAGGACGCCTTCCCCGGCAGAGTGCTCTATTCGCAGGGCTGCCACCTCTATGAGGACCGTACAAGCGGTCTTGCGAGAGCAAACGACCGCCTTGCAGAAGCCGAGACCGTTGCGGAGCAATCCGATTTGATCATTCTCTGCGTCGGGTTGGATGCCGGGATCGAGGGCGAAGAGGGCGACGCCGGAAACGAGTTCTCCTCGGGCGATAAGATTGACCTGTATCTGCCGCAGTCGCAGCAGCTTCTTGTCAAGAAGGTCATGGAGAAGGGCAAGCCGGTCATCATCGTGACGGCAGCGGGCAGCGCGATCAACACGCTCGCCGACGCCGATGCCGAAATCCATGCGTGGTATCCGGGGCAGTCCGGCGGAAGGGCGCTGGCAGATATCCTGTTCGGCAGGGTCTCTCCCTCGGGCAAGCTGCCGGTCACATTCTATCGCGACAGCAGCCTGCTCCCTGCGTTCACCGATTACAGCATGCATGGCCGCACCTATCGCTACACCCGCGACAATATCCGCTATCCGTTCGGCTACGGGCTGACCTATACAACGACCGTTTGCAGTGATCTCACTGCGGATAAGGAATCTGTCCGTGTGACCGTTGAGAACGTTGGCAGCATGGATTCCGACGAGGTTGTTCAGTTCTACATGCAGGACGACAGCGGTTGCTCTGAACCGTATCCGAAGCTCTGCGGCTTTGTGCGCGTGCATCTCAAAGCGGGCGAGCGGAAGACCGTTTCGGCAGAGATTCCTGCTTCTGCATATGAATCCGTAGACGAAAGCGGTGTGCGGGCGGTCCGCGGAAGGTCTTTCACGATCTTCGCCGGGACCCATCAGCCGGACCCGCTGAGTGAGCAGCTCACCGGCACAAAGGTATTGAGCCGGAGCATAGAAATTGCATCAGAACCGGAGGTATTACAATGAGTGAATTTTTCAGCAGTATCCAGAAGATCCCCTATGAGGGGAAAACCAGCAAAAACCCCTTCGCATTCAAGTATTACAACCCGGACGAGATCATCGACGGCAAGCCGATGCGCGAGCATCTCAAATTCGCGCTGAGCTGGTGGCACACGATGGGCGGCGACGGTACCGACATGTTCGGTGTCGGCACGGCTGACAAGTCCTGGGGCGAGACCGACCCGGCAGCACGCGCAAGGGCAAAGGTCGATGCGGCATTTGAGATTATGGAGAAGCTCTCGATCGACTACTATTGCTTCCATGACCGCGATCTTTCGCCGGAGTATCCGACGCTGGCAGAATCGAACGCAAAGCTCGCAGAGGTGGTCGCCTATCTGGAGCAGAAGCAGAAGGAGACGGGCAAAAAGCTCCTCTGGGGCACCGCAAAGTGCTTCGATCATCCGCGCTATATGCACGGTGCCGGCACTTCCCCCTCTGCTGACGTGTTTGCCTATGCGGCGGCACAGATCAAGGAGGCGATCGACGCGACCGTGCGCCTCGGCGGCATGGGTTATGTCTTCTGGGGCGGCAGAGAAGGCTATGAGACGCTGCTCAACACAGACATGGGTCTGGAGCTCGACAACATGGCAAGACTCATGCGCATGGCAGTCGACTACGGCAGAAGCATCGGCTTCACGGGCGATTTCTACATCGAGCCGAAGCCGAAGGAGCCGACCAAGCATCAGTATGATTTCGACACCGCGACCGTGCTCGGATTCCTGCGGAAATACGGGCTCGACAAGGACTTCAAGATGAATATCGAGGCGAACCACGCGACGCTTGCGATGCACACCTTCCAGCATGAGCTCAATGTTGCACGCACCAACGGCTTCTTCGGCTCGATCGACGCAAATCAGGGCGACACACTGCTTGGCTGGGATACCGACCAGTTCCCGACCAATGTCTACGACACAACGCTTTGCATGCTGGAGGTGCTCAAGGCGGGCGGCTTCACCAACGGCGGTCTGAATTTCGACGCAAAGGCACGCCGCGGCAGCTTCACGCCGGAGGATATCTTCCTCAGCTACATCGCGGGCATGGACAGCTTCGCCCTGGGCTTTTTGGCAGCACGCGCGATCATCGCAGACGGCAGAGTCGATCAGTTCGTCGCCGAGCGCTATGCAAGCTGGAAGACCGGCATCGGCAAGGATATCATCGAGGGCAAAGCCGATCTGCGCTCCCTCAGCGAATACGCGATCGCCAAGGGCGAGGTCACCGATTCGCTGACCAGCGGCAGACAGGAAATGCTCGAATCCATCATCAATAATGTATTGTTCAGTCTGTGAAGAACAGACTGTGCAAATACCCGTTGACCTGACCGGCGGGAAAACCAGAACGAAGTAGTTTTTAAGGAGGATTTCACAATGAACACACTGAAGAAAACGTTGTCTCTGGTCGCTGCACTGGGCATGATGCTCAGCTTCACAGCATGCGGCGATTCCTCGAGCACCGGCAATGCCGGCAGCACAGACAGCAAGGCAGCTGAATCCAAGGCTGAGGAGTCCAAGGCAGACACCGAGGGCAAGACTGCCATTAACGTGTATGCGTTCACCGATGAGGTGCCGAAGATGGTCACGAAGTACCTCGACACCCACCCGGAAGATGCTGCAAAGTACTACATGAATGACACGCAGGTTCCGACCACCGATGGTCTGTATCAGCCGGCACTGGATAAGGCACTGGAAGACAAGGGCGTTGACATGTTCGCGGCTGAGGCTGCATTCGTCCTGAAGTACACCAAGGGCGAGGGCTCCAAGTATGCAGCAGCATACGAGGATCTGGGCATTGACCTCTCCAAGGTCACGAGCGCCGAGATTGCACAGTACACCGTCGATATCGGCACCAATCCGGACGGCAAGCTGGTCGGTCTGGGCTATCAGGCAACCGGCGGCGCGTTCATCTATCGCCGCTCCATCGCGCAGGACGTGTTCGGCACCGACGATCCGGCAACAGTCCAGAAGGAAGTCGGCCCGGGCTGGGTTCAGTTCTTCAAGGCAGCTGAGAAGCTGAAGGCAAAGGGCTACGGCATCGTTTCCGGCGACGGCGACATCTGGCACGCAATCGAGAACAGCTCTCAGTCGGGCTGGGTCGTCGACGACAAGCTCGTCATCGACCCGAAGCGCGAGGAGTTCCTCGATCTCTCCAAGAAACTCATGGACGGCGGCTATCACAACGATACCGAAGACTGGTCTGACAACTGGAAGGCTGACATGGGTGGCAAGGGCGAGAAGGGCATTCTCGGCTTCTTCGGTCCGGCATGGCTCATCAACTACACCATGAGTGAGAACGTCGGCGGCACCAAGGTCGGCGAAGGTACCTACGGCGACTGGGCAGTCTGCGAACCGCCTGTCGGCTTCTTCTGGGGCGGCACCTGGGTGCTCGGCACCAAGGACAGCCAGGTGAAGGACGTTGTCGGCAGAATCATCGAGTGGATCACCCTCGACACCTCTGAGACCGGTCTCCAGTACATGTGGGCAAACGGCACCTTCGATGAGAAGAAGGCAACCAAGGACTGCGTCGCATCCGGCGTCGTCATGAAGAAGTCTGACGGTAAGGTCGACATCCTCGGCGGTCAGAACATGTTTGACGTGTTCATCCCGGCGAACACCTATGCAAACGGTAAGAACCTCACTCCGTACGATGAGGACATCAACAAGCTGTGGCGTGACCAGGTCCGTCAGTACAGCGCAGGTAAGAAGTCCCGCGAAGATGCTCTGAAGGACTTCAAGCAGGCCGTTGCTGACAAGCTCGATATCGCAACTGACTGATCTTCCCGCTGAATCCGGCATAGATTTCCTTTCCGTCGCAGCATAGTCTTTCACCTGAGCACCCGCATTCCGCTTATTCCGCACGCAGAAACCCTTGGCATTATTTCGCTGCACGGAGTGAAGTGCCCCAAAAGGCACTTCGCTCCGGGAGCAGCATAAAAAAGGGGGCTTTTCCTTGGTAAACAAAAGCCAAAGACATCTCAAAGAAATGTCATACGCCAAATACGGCTATCTATTTGCACTTCCGTTCATCATCGCATTCCTGTTATTTACCCTTTACCCGACGATCTATACGATCGTTCTCGCGTTCACCGATGCCCACGGTGTCGGCAACGAGACCAAATTCCTGGAGGAGCCGTTTGGGAATTTCACGAAAATTCTTCATAACCAAACCTTCATCACCTGTGTCAAAAACACTGTTGTCATCTGGATTTTGAATTTTATCCCGCAGATCACACTTGCAATGGTTCTGACTGCGTGGTTTACTGCGCGCCGTGTGACCATCAAGGGACAGGGCTTTTTCAAGGTCATGTTCTATATGCCGAATATCATCACGGCGGCAACCGTTGCACTGCTCTTCAACGCACTGTTCCAGTATCCGAAGAGCCCTGTCAATGAGATTCTGGTGGCACTGCATCTGCGCTCGTCCTATTATAACTTCTTCATCAATAAGACTGCCTCGCGGCTTCTGGTCGCGTTCATTCAGTTCTGGATCTGGTACGGCAACACCATGATCGTCCTGATCTCCGGTGTGCTCGGCATCAGTCCCGATATCTACGAAGCGGCAGATATCGACGGCGCAAGCGGCAGACAGATTTTCTTCCGCATCACACTCCCGAATCTGAAGACCGTTCTGCTGTATACGCTGGTCACGAGCCTGATCGGCGGTCTGAACGTGTTCGATATCCCGAAGCTCCTCAACAAGGGCGGTCCGGATATGGCGACCAGTACAGCCAGCGTCTTCATTTACGACAAGGCGTTTACCGGCAAGCAGCTCTATGCGCAGGCGGCAGCTGCAAGTATCTTCATGTTCATTGTTATTGCGCTCTGCTCGGCATTGTTGTTCTATATCATGCGTGATAAGGACGCGATTGAGCTGGAAAAGCTGAAAAAGCAGGCACGCAAGGAGAAGCTGAAGGGAGGCGGATTCTCATGAGTAAAGTCTCCAGCAGAGGCGGTTCTTTTGCGTTCAAGATCTTTCAGTATTTTGTCTGCATCCTCCTGACGGTGATGAGCCTCTTTCCCTTCGTTGTCATGATCGTCAATGCAACGCGAAGTTCCTCGCAGATTCAGCAGCATTCCATTTCGCTGATCCCGTCGCATTATCTGTTCAGCAATCTGGAATTTCTGAAGACGAAGACCTTCCACCCGCTGATCTCATTCCGCAACTCCGCGATCATCTCTGTCTCTGCGACCGCACTTGCCGTCTATTTTTCCACGCTGACGGCATATTCGATTGTCGCCTATGACTGGAAGGTGAAAAAGGCATTCTTCACTGTCATCATGGCAGTTCTGATGCTTCCCGCAACCGTCTATTCGATCGGCTTCTATCAGTTCATGTACAAGATCGGTCTGAACAACAACTTTGCAGCGCTGATTCTTCCGAGCATTGCTGCTCCTGCGACCGTGTTCTTCATGAGACAGTACATGATCCCTTCGCTGCCGATGGAGATCGTGCAGTCCGCGCGTATCGACGGTGCCGGTGAATTCCGCATCTTCAACCAGATTGTGCTCCCGCTCTGTAAGCCGGCAATGGCAACACAGGCGATCTTCATCTTCGTTTCCCAGTGGAACAACCTCTTCATGCCGATGATCCTCCTTTCCGACAAGGAAAAGTGGACCATGCCGATGATGGTCAGCCAGCTCAGCGGCGACGCCTATAAGACTGAGTATGGCGCAGTTTATCTTGGACTTCTGCTGACCGTTCTCCCGATCTTCGTGGTATACTTCCTCCTCTCAAAGTATATCATTGCGGGTGTCGCGCTCGGCGGTGTCAAGGAATAAGAATTCCTTATAAGTTTCCTCCCCTCTATCCTTTCCTCTCAAGCTGCTGCCCGCCTGAATTGCTGCTTCAGGCGGGCAGTACTTTATGGGGGAATTTCAGGCGGTCATGCTTTATGCCTGACGGTCATTGAGGGTGAATGCACATGAACAAGAAAGCGCAGAGAGCTGATGCCCTCTGCGCTGCTTCACTGTTATGCTGTCTCTTTGTTTTTCAGTCTGCGTTCAGAACAATCGGACACACCTCTCTCTGCTGCAGATCATCTGGGCAATGTATCTGTTCGCAAACGACAAAAGAGGTTGCTCGGCGGTGCAGATTCAGCGAAATCTGAAGGTCAATTACGATACGGCACTGTACCTTCTCCAGCGGCTTCGGAAAGCAATGCGTTCGCGCGACGATCAGTATGTGCTGCAAGCTGTTGTCGAGCTGGACGATACCTATGTCGGCACGGCTACGCGCGGTAAGAAACGAGGGCGCGGTACGGAAAAAGCAAAGGTGATCGTAGCAGTCTCGCAGGATGCAAACGGCAAAGCAGCATACATCAAAATGCAGACCGTTTCCAACCTGAAAGCAGTCACATTCGGAAGGTTTGCAAAGCAATATATCGTTGCCGGCAGCCGCATCGAAAGCGATAATTGCCGTGCTTTGAAGAAGGGTCTCGCCCATAAGTATTTTGTTCACTATCAGACATTTTCTCCGGAGAAGGAGATGCTGACCCATCTGCACACGGCGATATCCAATATGAAAGCAATGCTGAACGCCACGGATGAGATTCTTGATATCGGTTTTGCGGAGGAGATCGGGCTGACCGGGGTCGGTCTTCTGCTGCATGATTTTGGCGCTTCGCAAGGGTGAACCGACAAAACGAAAAGCAGCACCGAGGGTTTGCCCCCGGTGCTGCCTTTTTTTGTTGATGATCAGGACTGATCGGATTCGAGCTTTCTGAGGATGGCTGCAAGGTCCGTGATCGTGACCAGACCGTCGCTGTTCAGATCGGGCTCGTGATTCAGGATTCCTGCGACCTGCTCGTCAGTCAGTGTATTGTCCTCGTTGATAAACCGTGCGAGCAGAACAGCATCCGCGATCGTGACCTCGCCATCGACGTTGAAGTCGCCCTGAATCGGGAGACCGGTTGCTTCAAATTTCGAGAAATCAATATCAGGGTTGCCGGTACCCTTCACCAGCGGCACCTCCGGGCTCCACTCAGTGCCGGAGCTGAGCACGATTCCGCTGTCGTAGTTTTCTGTGAAACCGGTTTTTGATGCGCGCACCGCATTGATTCCGGGAATCGCCTCGAAGGAGAAGTCGCCGGTGGAGGATGCAGTGACAGTCGTGGATGTGCCGAGCAGACGGACGGTCGCGCCGGGCTCTGTCTTTCCGCTGAATGTACCCGTAAAGATCTGCTGATCATAGTTGATCAGAAGCCTTGCGAAGTCGACCGCATAGCCGTCGCCGATCCCTGTTGTCTCGTTGATCACAACGGTCAGCTTTCCGGATGCGATATCCGCAAAGAATCCGGAAGGGATCATCGCGGAAACAATATACGCGGTCGGACCCGTCTGATCGGTATGGTTCAGCAACTCCGCAATAAACGGCGCATCCTTTCCGTTCAGCGTGACGGTGAAATTGCTTTCATGTGTGACTGCCTGGAAATCGTCGATGCAGAGCTGGAGGAGCACGTTTTCGATATCGATGTCAGAGGCATCGTACTCCATCGTAATAGTCAGCGCGCCGTCGCCGTATGCGTTCTCTGTGTCGTCTCCGTCTTTGTATGCAGAATAATTGGAGGAATAACCGTCGTTGCTTTCCCCGTTCCATTTGGAGCCGACATAGATGCGGTCGGTTCCGTCCGGATCGGTCTCGTCCTTCAGCCACGGATAACTGTGCGCATACTGACTTTTTGCAGTGAACGGGTCATAACCGTTATCGGAAACAGCGGATTCATCATTGCATGCGTCAATATCTCCGACGCGCACGACCAGCTCTGCCTCCTCGGTATTTCTGGCGCTCACATATTTCTCATTCCAGTCGCTCTCAGAAACCGCAGGCGCATCGCCGAGGGATTCAAAGGTATAGCCGTATTTCTGTGCAAATGCCTCCGCCGTCGAGCCGGTATAGCCGTTGATCGTGCCGTTGTATTTGTCGTCCCAGTCGTTGGAAACGGAATTGCCGGTGCCGGAGAATTTGCAGCTCGGATTCAGAACCGTCACGGAGGTGAGCCCCGGGACGTTCTGCATTGCGCGGTCCTGAATTTCGGTCACGCTGGCAGGCAGGGTGATCTCTGTCACGTTCTCGTTTGCGAAGAAGGCGCTCGGGCTGATGTATTTCACGCCGTCCGGAACGGTGACTGCGCCCTCTGCCGTTTTGGCGTCGATCAGGCTGCCGGCGGCGACCACGAGCGGATTTTTGGCGCGCTCGGCTTCCAGCCACGGTGTGCTGCTGAACACATCGGGACCGGTGAAGCGGATCAGCGAATCCGGGAAATTGACGGTTTCCAGCTGTTCACAGTTGAAGGCTGCCTGCCCGATCTCCTTGACACTTGCGGGGATTGTGACGGAGGTCAGTGGAGCAGTTGTGCTGCCCTCGACCCCGCTTGCGGAGAATGCGAACGGCGCGATCTTCCAGACACTGTCCGGGATCGTGACATCGCCCGAAGCGGTCTGACCGTCGATCAGGATGCCGTGAACGATCACGAGCGGATTTTCCGCACGCTTTGCCTCGAGCCACGGTGTTCCTCCGAATGCAGGCTCCCAGTACTCGGTCACGGTGGCGGGAATGTCGATCTCCTCCAGCGCAGAGCAGCCGGAGAACACGAGATTGCCGATCGTTGTGAGCCCCTCCGGGAGCGAAATGGATTTCAGCGCTGTGCAGCCTGCGAATGCCGCCTCATGGATCGCGGTCAGCCCCTCCGGCAGATGCACGGTCTCGAGATTGACGCAGTTGAGGAAATTCTGGAAGCCGAACATCGTGATCGATTCCGGAATCGTGACCTCCGTGAGCTTTTCGCAGCCGTAGAATGCCATCTGTCCGATGCCGGTCACGGGCAACCCGTCGATCTCTGCGGGGATTTCCAGCACGGCGGGCAGTTCCTCGGTAAAGCCGGTGATTCGGATCTCGCCGCCCGACACGGTATAGATCATTCCGTTAAAGGTCAGGTCAGGGATACGCTCAAACGGGATGTTGTTCTCATTGGCGTAGACCTCCGCATAGGAATCCCTGTAGCCCACGAGCGTCAGATTCGTGCAGCCGGAGAAGGCGTTCTCGCCGATCGGATAAATGCCCTCGGGCAGCGTGAGCCTTGTCAGCACGGTGCAGTCCTTGAACGCATTCGCGGCGATCTCCGAGACGGGGATTCCGTCGATTTCGGAAGGAATCTCATATTCGCCGGGCAGATCGTCGGTGTAGCCGGTAATGACGATCTCGTCGTCCTCGATTCTGTATTTCAGACCCTCATAGACCGAATCCTCCGGTGCATCGCCGATCGCCTCAAAGGAATACTCGTATTTCTCGGCATATGCCTGCGCGGTGGAGCCTTCATAGCCGCGGATGACGCCGTCAAAGACTTTCTCCCATGTTTCAGAATCAATATAGCCGAATGCCTGACGCGAATCCGGGAATTCACAGTCGGGGTTCAGAATTGTGACTTCGGTCATCGCCTCGCAGGCCCAGAATGCATTATCATCAATACTTATAACACTTGCCGGAAGCGTGATGCCTGTCAAAGCAGTACAGGCGTTGCAAAAGCCTTCTTCGATTTTTGTCACGCCGTCCGGAATGTTGATATGCGTCAGAGCGGTGCATCCGCAGAATGCATAGCCGCCGATGCTTTTCACACTGTTCGGTACCGTCACTCCGGTCAGCGCTTCACAATTGTAAAACGCATAGCTTGCGATGCTCTTGGTGCCATCCGGAATCGTAACATCACCTTCACAGGCTGTTCCGTCAACCAAAATCCCGTTTATTGTCACCATCGCATTCTCATCCTGACGCGCAGCCAGCCACGGCGTAGCGAAAAATGCCCACATGCCGATGCTTGTCACGCTGTCCGGAACGGAGATGTCGCGCAGCTTTATACACTGAGGAAAAGCGTATGATCCGATGTTCGTCACGCCGTCTGCAATGATGACCTTCTTGATATCCGAACGGTACTGATACCACGGCATCGGTCTGCCGAAGGTCAGGTCCCAGTCGGGCATGGCGCCCTCGCCGGAGATTGTCAGAATGCCGAATACCGGGTCATATTCCCATGTGAGGGAATCGCCGCAGTCGCCGGTGATCATTTCATAGTCGAGTGCTTCAAAGGGGATATTCTCCTCCTCTGCGTAGGTTTCCGGGTACGTGCCCGCATAGCCCCTGATCGTCAGGTTGGAGCAGCCGTAGAATGTTCCGGGGCTGATGACCGTGACATCGGCAGGGATCGTGACGGATTCCAGTGCTTCACAGTTGAAGCACACCATCGCGCCGATCTCAGTCAAGCCCTGCGGAAGTGTGAGGGAGGTCAAGCCGCAGCCGAGGAATGCCGAGTCACCGAGGTATTCCACGCCTTTCTCAATGACGGCTGTGTCAAATTCCAGTTCCTTGAAGGGCGAAGGCACTGTGGTGTCATAATCCGCCATTTTGCCGTTGCCGCAGATTCGCAGTTTGCCGGAATCGTTCAGAACCCAGATCACACTCTTGCCGCAGGAACCGGTTGCTTTCATGGTGTCAAACGTGATCGAATTCTCATTCGCATAGGTCTCAGCCGCAGACCCCTTAGCGCCGTATACCGTCACATTTTGGCTTCCGCTAAACACATCCTCGCCGATCTCCGTGACGCTCTCGGGCAGGATCACGGCAGACAGGCTATGGCAGTCCTCAAACGCACGCTTCTCAATGCTTGTGACGCCCTCCGGTACGGTGACAGAGAGCAGGCTGTAGCATTCGCGGAATGCAGACTCAGGGATGCTTGTGATGCCGCCCGGCAGGGTGACAGCGGTCAGACCGGTGCAGGTCTGGAATGCGCCGATACCGATGCTCGTCACGCTGTCAGGAATGACGACTGATTTCAGATTACTGTTGTTAAAAAACGCTCTTTCGCCGATGCTTGTCACACTGTCCGCAATGGAGACAGCGCTGAAATGCCCGTTGTCACAGAACGCATATGCGCCGATGCTCGTCACGCCGTCCGCGATAACGAGCCTGGAGAAATCCAGATCGGAAAACGGACTGTCCCAGTTATAATCGGTCATCGCGCCCTTGCCGGAGACCGTCAGCGTGCCGGTTGCCGGGTCGAGCTCCCATGTCACCTGATCGCCGCAGGAGCCGGTTTCAGGCTCACCCGCGCCGGCTGCCTCGTAGGCGATGCTGTTCTGCTTGGCATAGCTGTGTGCAAAAGAGCCCGCGCTGCACTTGATCGTCACATTGTCGCAGCCCACAAACGCATTTGCATCGATTTCCGTCACGCTGTCCGGGATCGTGATCTCGGTCAGGGCGGTGCAGTTGCGGAATGTGTTCGCGCTGATGCTTGTCACGCCGTCCGGGATTGTGACCGCAGTCAGCGCCGTGCAGCCGTCAAACGCACCTACGCCGATGTCCGTCAGGCTGTCCGGCAGCACAATACCGGTCAGAGCCTGACAGAAGCCGAAGCCGCAGATTCCGATGCTTGTCACGCTCTCCGGCAGTGAGACGTCCGTCAGCTCTCTGCAGCAGGAAAACGCAAAATCGCTGATATTCGTGATGCCGTCTGAGATCACCAGCTTTTTAAAGCCGCTGATATCAAAAAACGGGACTGCTGCCAGCTGATAGCCGTCATACATCTCGCCCTCGCCCGAAAGCGTCAGCGTGCCGGTTTTCTCGTTGAATTTTCTTGTGAAGCCGTATCCGCCGTTGTTGAATGCTTCCAAGTCGTCCTCGGCGCTTGCCGTCAGGACGGACACCGGCATGACCGCCGGCATCAGCGGCACATTCGCAAGCAGGACGCCCGCAGCCGTCAGCAGAGAGACAATTCGTTTGCGTTTCATCATGACTACCTCTTTTCCTCGTAACAATACTTCAGCTGTAATTGAACAGGTTTCCCAAAAGAATGCGCAGATACAGGCGGTTTCTGTGCATCATATCATCATTGTAGCACAACAGCGCAGTTTTGTCAATGCTCTTTCGCAAAGTGGCAAAAAAACTGAAATTCGCCAGATCGTGAAATATCCGGGTTGTGCTCCGATCATGATGCAAGTGCTTCAAAGGTGCGTCCGTATTTCTGCGCAAAGGCTTCTGCCGTCGAGCCGGTGCAGCCGTGAATCACTGCGCTGTCCGGGATGGTCCGTTCGTCATCGTAGATCGCGCAGTCCGGGTTCATGACCGTCATGTCAGTCAGACCGGTACACGTATGGAATGCCAGCCAGCCGATGCTCTCCGTGCTTTCCGGTATGACAACGGAAGTCAATCCGGTGCAGGAATAAAATGCATTGCTGCCGATGCTTGTCACGCGCTCCGGGATCGTGATCTCCGTCAGCGCGGTGCAGTCTGAGAAAGCATCCTGCCCGATGCTTGTGACGCTGTCCGGAATGGTGATATCAGTCAGTGCGGAGCAATCGGAGAAGATTCCCCATTCTATGCTTGTGATGTGATTGGGGAGCACAACAGAGGTCAGCGATTTGCAGTAATTGAAGGCATGGCCGCTGATTTCGGTGACACTGTCCGGGATCGTGATCTCCGTCAGGCTCTCGCATTTATAAAACGCATGAGAGCCGATGCTTGTCACGCTGTCCGGGATCGTGATCTCCGGCAGTCTGGTGCAGTTATAGAATGCCATTTTGCCGATCTCCGTGACGCTGTCCGGGATCTTGACGCCGGTCAGGTTGGAGCAATACTCAAATGCATTGTCGCCGATGCGCCTGACACCGTCCGGGATCTTCACAGTGCCGATGCTGTTCTGTCCGTCGATCAGGATACCGTTGACAACGACCATTGAGGTGTGCATCTTCTGCAGATACATCCACTGTGTGCTCCGAAATGCATTTCCGCCGAAGCTGGTCACACTCTCCGGGATCGTGACCTCGGTCAGCGCGGAGCAGTTCGCAAATGCGTAATCTCCGATGCTTGTCACGCTGTCGGGAACGGTGATCTCGGTCAGCCCGGTACATTTGTTGAACGCACTGCTGCCGATGACCGGAATGCCCTCCGAAAGCGTGACCGCGGTCAGACCGCTGCAGCTATAGAACACGCCGAAGCCCATGCTGCGCACGCTGCCCGGAACCGTGATCTCCGTCAGACCGGTGCAGTTTTCAAATGCGCAGTCGCCGATGTCTGTGACAGTTTCGGAAACGGTGATGCCGGTCAGCTCCTCGCAGCCGTAAAATGCGTACGGAGCGACAGTCGTGATACCGTCCGGGATCGAGACCTCGCCGGAGCAGCTTTTGCCGTCAAGCACAATTTGATTGACAATGACCAGCGGGTCTTCCTCCCGTCTGGAGGCAAGCCACGGCGTATCGGTAAATGCGTTTTCACCGATGCCTGTCACGCTGTCCGGGAACGTGATATCCGCGAGCGCAGTGCAGCCGTAAAATGCATCCACGCCGATGCCGGTCACGCCTCCCGGAATGGTGATCTCAGTGAGCTTGGAGCAATCCTGAAAGGCATAATCGCCGATGTAGGTAATGCCGTCCGGCAGGCTGACAGCCTTGATCTGTCTCTTGTAATCATGCCACGGTGTTTCGTATAACAGATAATCAGCGGCATGCAGCATATCGCCAGCGCCGGAGATCGTCAGTGTGCCCTCGCTGTCGAGCGTCCATGTGAGGTTGTCGCCCTGCTCGCCGAAGTCTCCCGATGCGATCACCTTCGGTTCGGATTCGGATGCCAGCCATCTGAGCAGCGCCGCAACATCAAGCACGGTCACGATTCCGTCGCCGTCATAATCGGGCTCTGCATCCAGAATGCCGCTGATCTGCGCATCTGTCAGTGCCGCCTCCTCGCCGACAAACCGCGCCAGCAGCACTGCATCCGCGACCGTGACCTTGCCGTCGCCGGTAAAGTCGCCCTTGATCTGCTGCGGCACATAGCTGCCGATCTCAAACGGAATGCTGTGCTCTTTCGCGTAGGTCTCCGCATAGGACCCGGCACTGCCCCTGATCGTCAGGTTTTCGCAGTTTGCGAAGGCTGCCTGTTCGATTTCCGTGACACTGTCCGGGATGATGACAGAGGTCAGATTCTCATTGTATGCAAACGCTTCGACCCCGATGCTCGTCACGCTGTCCGGAAGGGTCACGGAGGTCAGGTTAGAGCAGCCGTAAAACAGCTCGACGGCAATGTTGGTCACACCCTCCTCGATGACAACCCTCTTGATCTCCGATTTGCGGCGAAAGGCAGCATCATCGTAGTAAGGGCTCATTGCACCGCTGCCGCTGATCGTCAGCGTGCCTTCCGCATCCAGCGTCCATGTCAGCTCCTTGAATTCTCCGAGGTTTCCGCTTTCCGTCACCTCCGCCGCACAGGCGGTCACGGCGGCTTCCGGCAGCAGCGGCACATTCGCGAGCAGCATGCCCGCAGCCGTCAGCCATGAGACGATTCGTTTCAGTTTCATAGTTTATACCTCTTTTCGCAAAATGATGTTGCTGCATTCTGATTGAAATAGAGCAAGATTCCCAAAAGCACATGCGGAAATCCGCACTTTCTGTGCATGATACTATAATTTTAGCACAAAGGTCGGCTTTTGTCAATGCTCTTTCCGGAACTGTCAAATCTAAAATAATTCGCCAAAATGTGAAATTCTCTTGCGGAATCACCGGGTCTGTGGTATACTGTACGGGAGGAGCGTGATACTATGACGATCGCTGAAACGCTGGAATACTACCTGAATCTGCTGGGCTGCAGCGCACAGGAGCTGTCTGAGGCATCTGCCGTCTCGCCCGCAACCGTCAGCCGTTACTGCTCCGGCGCGCATTCGCCGAAGCCCGGAAACAAAAGCATTGAGAAGATCGCGAAGGGGATCGCGGAATTATCCCGCAGACAGGACCTCAGGCTGTCTGAGGAAGCCGTGCTGCACGAACTGCAGGAGAGCTGCCGTCTCCCGGCGGATATCGGCAGCCTGCTTGCCGCAAATTTCAATATTCTGGTCAACCGGCTGAATATCAGCCTGACCGCGCTTTCGGAGTTCTCCAATTTTCATTTGTCCTATCTCTACAGAATCCGAAACGGGGAGCGAAAGCCCCATAAAACCGACAATCTGCGGGACAGCATCTGCAAATTTGTCGCGCGGTATCACAACAGCGACACGGAAAAGACGATCCTTTCGCGCCTGACCGGCAAAGAGATTACCGATGACCGGCAGCTTTACGACGCGCTCAGCGAGTGGCTCTACACAGACCATTCCGGCGAAATGAAGACAGATTCGGCGGAGCAGTTTCTGACGAATCTGGACAACTTCGATCTCGCGGAATACATCCGTGCGATCTCCTTCGGCTCTGCGGAGGTGCCTGCCGGTCTGCCGGACATGCCTGCTGCACAGCGGTATTACGGCATAGCGGCATTCAAGCAGGCGGAGCTCGATTTTCTGACCGCCGTGCTGCATTCCGATACGACACAGCCGGTGAAGATGTGCTCGGATATGCCGATCAGCGATATGGCAGTCGATCTGGATTTCGGCAGAAAATGGATGAACGGACTTGCAATGCTGATGAAAAAGGGGATTCGGCTGGAGGTCATTCACGACCTTGACCGCCCCTTTGAGGAAATGATGTACGGGCTGGAGAGCTGGATCCCGCTGTATATGACCGGGCAGGTCAGCCCCTATTATTTCAGAGCCGTGCACAACGGCATTTACCGGCATCTGCTGTATTCGGCGGAGCATTCAGCGCTGCGTGCGGAATGTCTGACCGGCTTTCACGGGGACGGCATGTACGAGCTTGTGACCGATGCGCAGGATGTTGCCTACTGCCGGAAGCGTGCAAAGGAGCTGTTCCGGAAGGCTGCGCCGCTTATGGATATCTACCGCGAGGATTCCGCTGCTGCTTTCCGCAAATTCGAGGACAGAGAAAGCGAGCACAGCGGTTCGCGGCGGCGGCTGCTCTCCGTTCCGCCGGTGTTTACGCTCTCGGACGGTCTGCTGCAAAGCATCATGGAGCGGAGCGCAGTGCCGGCGGTCAGGCAATTACAGATCAGGCAGTATGTAAACCGCCAGCGCATCAACACAGAAAAGATTCTGCAGCACAGCCCGATCACAGATGAGCTGCCGGAGCTGACAGAGGCGGAATTCGGGCAATATCCGCTGTCGCTGCCGCTTGCGGGAATGTTCTGCCCGGACGAGCTCCGGTACACCTATGCGGAATATCAGGCGCATCTGAAGCTGACACATGAATTTGAGCGGACGCATACCGGCTATTCACTGGTTTGTTCGCCGCGCGCCGCATTCCGCAATATTCAGATCAGTATTCTGCTGGGCGGCTATGTGCTCATCACCAAAACAAAGCACCCGATGATCCAGTTTGTCATCCGGCACAGGAGTCTCTGTGCTGCCATCGAAAATTTTGAAGTGACTATACCGGAATCTGCACCCGATCAAAAGGAGGATGTATCATGAAACAGCAAAGACTGCTTTCCCTGCTGACAGCCGCCTGCGTGCTGCTCTCCGGTGTGCCGCTTGTGCCGGAGCTGCTGTCTGAGACCGCGCTGACAGCCTGCGCCGCGGACGAAGGTCTCTTCGGTCAGAATCTGTACTATACACTCGATGATGACGGCACGCTGACGATCACCGGCACGGGCGCGATGCGGGATTATGAATACTTCATCGGGAGCCCGTTCAGAGAGAAAGCGGATATCACCCGTGTCGTCATTGCGGAGGGCGTGACGAATATCGGCGATTTTATGTTCTTCGGAGACAAAAACCTGACCTCCGTCACGATTCCGTCCACCGTGACAAGCATCGGAGACTACGCGTTTTACCAGTGCGGGAGCCTGACCGAGATCAACATTCCCGATTCGGTGACCGCAATCGGCTCATTCGCGTTCTGGGGCTGTGAAAGCCTTTCTGCAATCAACATTCCGGACGGCGTGCCAGCCATTGAGGAATATTCCTTTTATCAGTGCACAGGTCTGACTTCTGTCAGCATTCCCGACAGTGTGACAGGCATCGGAGAAAGCGCGTTTGAAGAATGCCGGAGCATGACCTCTGTCAGCATTCCGGACGGTGTGACCGTGATCGGCAAGGGCGCATTTGACGGATGCAGGGGACTGACCGCTGTTCAGATTCCCGACAGCGTGACAGCGATCGGTGAAAATGCGTTCAGAGGATGCAGCAGCCTGACGGAAATCTCAATTCCGGACAGTGTGACAAGCATCGGCGGCAATGCGTTTTCCGGTACGCCGTGGATGCAGGATATCAAAACAAAAGGAGAGCCCCTGATCGTCAATCATATCCTGCTCAGCGGATATGACTGCGAGGGCGATCTGGTGATTCCGGACGGCGTGACATGCATCGGTGAGCTCGCTTTTTACAGCAATGAGAAGCTGACCTCCGTCACCTTTCCTGACACTGTGACAAGCATCTGCCGCTCTGCATTCAACAGCTGCACCGGTCTGCAAGAGATCATCCTGCCGGACGGTCTGAAAACGATCGGTGATTACGCATTCAGACAAGCCTATCATCTGAGCAGAATATCCGTACCGGAGGGCTTGAAAGAAATCGGAAGGGAAGCATTTTACTCGACAGCTCTGACTGCATTTACCGTTCCGGGCAGCGTGGAGCATATCGGCGAGCTTGCATTTTACCAATGCAGCAAGCTGACGCAGCTCACCTTGTCAGACGGCGTGAAAAGCATCGGAGAGCGTGCATTTTATGACTGCACTGCACTGACCGATTTCACGATTCCGGAGAGCATGGAGACCGTCGGCGAGAATGCTTTTCACGGCTGCAACGGTCTGACCGCTCTCACATTCCCGAAGGACATGACCGAGATCGGCAACTGTGCATTTTATGCCTGCAAGGGTCTGCGCGAGGTCAAAATATCGGGCAGCACGGTCCGGATCGGAGAGGATGCATTCTGCAGCTGCTCCGAGCTGACTGACATCTCGATCCCGGAAGGTCTGACGAGCATCGGAGGCGATGCTTTTTCCGGTACAGCGTGGCAGCATGAAACAATGGGAGACAGTCCGTACTGCATCATAAACGGCGTTCTGATCGGCACGGACTCCAATGAGCTGGATTCCGGCGGAATTGTTGCAGAGATACCGGAGGGCGTGACCGCCATCGGCGACGGTGTCTTTCATAATTACAGCTTTTTGCAGGAGGTTCACCTGCCGTCCACCCTGAAGATCATCGGCAACGGCGCATTTGAAGACTTCCGCCTGCTGTCTGAGATCATCATTCCTGACGGCGTCACGACCATCGGCGACAATGCGTTCAGATTATGCGAAAATCTGCGCTCCGTCACGATTCCCGACAGCGTGACAAGCATCGGCGAGGGGGCGTTTGACGAAACCCCGTGGAAAAACAATTCCGCAGGTCAAAACATATTTGAGATCGAAGACGGCGTTCTGATTCACGCGGAGTGCAAGGACGATGTGATCATTCCGGACGGCGTGACGGCGATTGGTGATCATGCGTTTTCCGGCAACACCTTTTCACTGAGCACGGTCACCATTCCGTTCGGCGTGACAAGCATCGGGGAATCCGCATTTTATGACTGTCGTACACTGCATGAGGTGACCATACCGGACAGCGTGACATTCATCGGCAACAACGCATTTCAGGACTGCAAAGGTCTGCGCAGCATCACGATCCCGAACAGCGTCACAACGATCGGTACCTCAGCTTTCGCAAACTGCGACAACATCCGCACGTTTGATATTCCCGAGAGCGTGACATACATCGGCAAAAACGCATTCGGTGTAAATGAACTGGAGAGAATTCGGGTTTCGCCGGACAACCCCGCCTTCAGCAGCATCGACGGCATTTTGTTCAATAAGGACTGCACGGAGCTCATCCGGTTCCCGACCATGAAGACCGGGACCTACCGGATCCCGGACACCGTGACAAAGATCGGCAATTATGCGTTTAACGGCTGCCAATATCTGGAGCATATCGTGATCCCGGACAGTGTGACCTGCATCGGGAACGGCGCCTTCTGCGGATGCGAATCCCTGATCTCTCTGGATTTACCTGACAGTGTCACATATATCGGCGCAAACGCATTCTCCGGCTGCAGCTTTCTGACGGAGATCAGCATCCCGGACGGCATTACCAATCAGAAGCTGGACGGATGGTTCAGCGGCTGCACAAGATTAACAACCGTACATATCCCGGACAGCGTCACCAAAATCGTCAACGCCGCATTCTCCCGCTGCGAGTTTCTGACCTCCATAACGATCCCGGACGGCGTGACAGAGATCGGCAACGGCGCCTTCGACGGGTGCAAGAGCCTGCGTGCGGTTCACATCCCGGAGCATGTGACAAGCATCGGCTACAGTGCCTTCGGTGACTGCGATGCGCTGACCTATGTCAATATCCCGGAGAGCGTCACATTCATGGACGATTATGCATTTGCGTGGTGCTCTGAGCTGTGCAAAGTGACCGTTCGCGGCAATCTGACAAGCTTCGGTCATCAGGCATTCTACGGCTGCCCGAATCTGACGGAGATCATCATCCCGGAAAGTGTCACCGAGATTGACAATACTGCGTTTTCCCATACGGAAAGCCTGACGATCATGGGCTTTGCAGGCTCCTATGCGGAATCCTTTGCTCAGAGCTACAATATCAATTTTGTCGCGATCACGGAGATACCCGAGGAAACGACAACGGTCACGACAACAACAGAAACGACTACTGCCACGACAACGACTGAGATCACAACGACGACTGTGATCACAACGACGACGACAACGACGGTCCCGCCCGGCAACCGCAATGCGTTCAGGACCATTGAGGCGGAAAGCGCCGATGAGCTCTCAGGCATGCTGGCGGAGGAGCAGTCTGACAGCATCATCTGCATCGGGTATATTCAGGACGGCAGCTATGCGGTCTACAAAAATGTTGATTTCGGCAGCGGCGCTGTGAAGTGCATGCTGCTGACGGCGGGCCCGTTTGTCGGAACGGTCGAGCTGCATCTGGACAGCGCAGACGGCATTCTGCTCGGCAGTCAGGTCTGCGAGCCGACCGGCGACTGGATGAAATACCGGCAGCTTGAGACTGCGATCACACCGGTTGACGGCGTACACGATCTCTGCCTGCTGTTCAGGGGCGAAAGCGAATACATCATGAATGTGGATTCGTTTGTCTTTGTGCGGGCAGAGGGCAGCATTCTCTTCGGCGACGTGAATCAGGACGGCGAAGTATCCGTTGCAGATGCCGTGCTGCTTTGCAAATACATTACGGAAACAGAAGGCACTGCAATCACAGAGGACGGTCTCACAGCAGCCGACATGGATGAGGATGATCTGCTGACGGTCACGGACGCAAAGCTGATTCTGAAGCTGCTGGTGCCGCCTGCACCGCCGGCTGAGCCGTTGAAGGGCGATGTGAACTCGGACGGAACACTTTCAACGGAAGACGCGAAGTTGATTCGCGCGTGCATCAAGGCATTATCTGATGGCGGGGAGATCACGCTCACGGATGAACAGCTGGAGCTTGCCGATGTCAACGGGGACGGTCAGATCGATGAGAAGGATGCTTCTCTGCTGGAGAAGCTGATTTCCGGTGAATCTGCCTGAGCGCGCAATACACGCAAAAGCGACGCTGATATATTGATTTCTCCGGAAAAATGTGGTATACTGAATACAGCGCGGCAGATTTGCCGCAAAACTCTGTGGAGGGGAATCATATGCAAGCAAAACGCCTGACCGCCCTGCTGCTGGCAGCGGCAGTGATCTGCTCTGCACTGCCGCTGACGGCATCGGCAGAGGCGAACCCGCATACGGCGGACTATGAGAGCGTCGAGTGTAATTTTGCCAGGCTCCTGCAATATTCGCTGTATTTCTACGATGCCAATATGTGCGGCACCGAAGTCACCGAGCAGAGCCTGCTCCCGTGGCGCGGGGACTGCCATGTCTATGACGCCGCCGTTCCGCTCCGTCCTGCGGATGAGGACGGCGTCGGGACCAATCTGTCGGAGGCGTTCATCAAAGCGAACAAAGCGGTGCTTGACCCCGACGGCGACGGCACGGTCGATGTCTCCGGCGGGTTTCACGATGCAGGTGACCATGTGAAGTTCGGTCTGCCCGAGGCTTATGCGGCTTCGATCGTTGCATGGGGCTATTATGAATTCCGGGAAGCCTACGAGGCGATCGGGGAGGCGGAGCACACCGAGACGATCTGCCGCCATTTCTGCGACTATTTCATGCGCGCGACCTTCCGCGACAAAAGCGGCGACGTGATCGCGTTCTGCTATCAGGTCGGCGACGGCAGTGTGGATCATCTCTACTGGCAGTCGCCTGAGATCGATGCGATGGCGCGTCCGGCGTTCTTCGCGACCGCCGATCTGCCGACAACGGACGATGTCTCAGAAGCAGCTGCCGCACTGGCGATCAACTACTGCATTTTCAAGGAGAGCGACGCGGAATACGCAGCGCAGTGTCTGGATTATGCAAAGGCACTGTTTGCATTTGCGGAGAAGAATGAGAAAAAGGTCGGTGCCGGCGGAGACGGTCCGATGAGCTTTTACACCTCGAGCAAGTGGGAGGACGACTACAGCTTTGCGGGCGCATGGCTCTATCTGATCACGCAGGATCACAGCTATCTGGACGCATTTTTGCCCTATGTGGACTACTATGCGCCGCCGGGCTATGTGCTCTGCTGGAATGACATGTGGAACGGCGTCTCCATTCTGCTCGGGCGGATTCAGGATCAGTATCCGGCGGTCTGTGAGGAATGCAGAGTCGCGATCGGGCGCGGCGAATACGAGGTGCTCGATTTCTGGTATATGGAGGCAAAGGCGATCAATGCGCGCATCGACGGCGAGGTCGGCATGATCACGCCCGCGGGATATCTCTGGATGGATGAATGGGGCTCCGCCAGATATAACACCGCAGCACAGTTCTGCGCGCTGGTCTATGACAAGTATCAGAAGGGCAAGGATGTTTACCAGCCGGAGCACAGCGATTATTATTTCTCGGAGTGGGCGCTCGGGCAGATGGAGTATCTCCTCGGCGACAATCCGCTCAACCGCTGCTATGTCGTCGGGTATGCCGAGAATTCCGCGAAATTTCCGCATCACCGTGCAGCCTCCGGTCTGACGAAGTGTGAGGACACCGCAGAGCAGAAGCATGTGCTCTGGGGCGCGCTGGTCGGCGGTCCGGGCAATGACGATCTGCACAACGACACGACCGCGGACTGGGTCTACAATGAGGTCACGATCGACTACAATGCGGCGTTTGTCGGTGCGGCTGCCGGGCTGTATCTCCGCTACGGCGATGACAGAATGCAGCCGACCCCGGATTTCCCGCCGGCGGAAAAGCAGTCCGACGAGGAGCTGTTTTCCGGCAGCGGCTTCTGGGTCTCGGGCTACTGCGCTGAGGCGCCTGAATCGACCGGCGCGGGCACGACCAAGCTGACGATGTTTGTCAACACCGATTCGCTGGAGCCGCACACCGATCTGTCGGTGCGGTATTATTTCAGCATTGCGGAATTTGAAAACAACGACGGCATTCCGGGGAGCTTTGTGCTGCAGGTGCCCTACGATCAGGTGCAGACGGAGGTCAGCGGGAAGGCGGCGGTCGTCTCAAAGCCCGTGCAGTATCAGGACGATATATATTATGTTGAGGTCGCGTGGCCCGATTACGCGATCGCCAATTCCAACAAGAAGGTACAGCTCATTCTCGGGATGTTCTACGGCGATAACTGGGACCCGGAGAACGACTGGAGCCACAAGGGGATGAAGGTGCTCGGCGAGGAATATGACAATATCACCGGCGGTGTGGAGCTTGCGGAAAAATGCCCGAATATCTGTGTGTATGCGGACGGAAAACTCGTCGGCGGCACGGAGCCGGACGGCACGCAGCCCTCGGTGACCTATTCGATGTCGCATCTGGTGCGGCTGATGAAATATCTGCTCAATATTCAGCCGTTCGATTCGGAGGAGACTGCCATGCGCTTCGATTTCAGCGGCGACGGCACGGTCAATGCAAAGGACGCGACGGTACTCAAGCGGATGCTCCTGCAGCAGTGAACAGCCTTCACACGGATCACTCCATACACGGAACGGCTGCCGTTGCGCGAATCATGAAAAGGGGGAGCTTCGGGCTCCTCCTTTTTGTGCGTGCAGATCATTCGCGATATCGTGCATGCTTGATTTTCAGCGTATCCTGTGGTATAATGGAACAAACATCCTCGCAGAAGGGAACGTGAACGATATGCGCAAATTCAGGATTTTCGCGGTATTATCGGCAGCAATGCTCGCGCTGATGCCGACGGACAGCACAGCCCTTGCACTTTACAGCGAAGCGGCAGCGCGCGCAAATGTGTCGGCTGCGGTGAATGCCGTGGTGGATTCCGGGTATTGCGGCACGCAGCTGCAGTGGTGGCTCGAGAGTGACGGCACACTGACGATCTCCGGCAACGACGACATGACATCTGCACCGTGGGGCAAATATACCGGCTACCGCGCAAAGGACGACGATACACCGCTGCCGGATACCGTTATCCGCAAGGTCATTGTCGACAAGGACGTGAAATCGCTCTGCACCGGCGCCTTCCAGCGCTGTGTCTATCTGACGGACGTCAAAATCAACAGCACCGTGCTGGAGGCGCTTCCTTCCCAGTGCTTTATGGGCTGCTCCGCGCTGACCGCAGTCTCGCTGCCAAATCAGATCAAAAAGTTCGGTCTCTCGGCGTTCTGGAAGTGCTCCGCGCTGACCGGCATCACACTGCCGGAATCTCTGACGACCTGCGATGACAGCATCTTTTCGGAATGCTATGCGCTGAAAAGCATCACACTGCCTGCCGGACTGACCGCTGTCAGCGGCGTGATGTTCGCTGACTGTACCGCGCTGAAAAGCGTTACGCTGCAGGAGGGCTTGCAGGAGATCCAATCGCGCGCGTTTTACGGCTGTATCTCGCTGAGCTCGGTCTCGATCCCAGACAGCGTCAACGACGTCGCACAGGACGCCTTTCTCGGCGCCCAATGCGTCAGTGTCACCGACGGCGTACAGTACGCGGGCAAATGGGCGATCGCACTGGGCGACCTGCCGAGCCGCGACGAAAACGGTGACTGGCAGACGTCCGAGGGCGGCTCGCTCACGAGCTGGAGCATTCCGGCGGGGACAAAGGGCATCGCAGGCGGACTGCTCAATTCGCACAAGGAGCTGACTTCGGTCACCATGCCCGATTCGCTCATCGCGATCGGCGCCGATGCGTTCAGAGGGACTGGCATCACGTCGCTGTCGCTGCCGTCGGGGCTGCGCATCATCGGCGACCGGGCATTCAAATTCTGCATCAGCCTGTCGTCTGTCCGGTTCCCGTCGGGGCTGCAGGAGATCGGCGCAGAGGCATTTTCCAACTGCAACCGGCTGAAGTCGATCACGCTGCCTGCGGAAATACAGCGCATCGGCAGTCAGGCATTCTACGACTGCACCGCGCTCACAGACATCCGCGCGAACTGCTATGACTGTACCGTGCCGACCGCCTCGAAGGATTGCATCTTCGGGTTCAGCACGGAATCGGAGCTCGAGCGCACGGTCACCTGCTACGACACCTTCACATGGCTGGTCAATTTCGCATCGAAAACCAAGCATTACACGCTCGAGCTGCTGACGCCCGGTGCCTACGGCTGGAGCTATGACAGCGACAGCAGACGCCTGACCGTCACGGACGCAGGCGCCGATCCCGCGGGCTGGCGCGATCTCTGCGGGCAGATCCGATATCTCACGGTCGCGGACGGCGTCACGGTGATCCCCGCGGAGATGTTCCGCGGCTGCACGGCGCTCACGTCGGTCACGCTGCCGCGCAGTCTGGAGCGAATCGGGGACTATGCCTTTGCCGACTGCACATCTTTGCTCGGGCTGTGTGTGTACGGTCACAGCATCCAATCGATCGGGACAGGGGCATTCTCGGGCTGCACGGCACTGCAGCGCTTCTATTTTGAGAATCCGATCTGCGAGATCGCCGATTCGCCGGACACGATCCCCGGCGGAATCATCGAATGCTTTGAAAACAGCACCGCGCAAGCCTATGCGGAGAAATACGGGCTGGAAGCAGATACGAAATACGGCATTCTCTATGCATGCGGCGAAAATGTCTGGTGCACCGGCGAGGACGATAAGCTGTATGAGCTCTGGACGACCGGCAGCTTTACGGAGCTCGTGATCCCCGAGGGCGTCACCGAGCTGCTGAGCGGTCTGTTCAAGGACTGCGATACGCTCGAGCGGGTCACGCTGCCCGACAGCCTCGTCATCATTGGGCAGGGTACGTTTCAGAACTGCAAGGCGCTGGAGCGCATCAATATCCCTGCGGGCGTGAAAACGATTCCGAAATACGCCTTTACGCATTGCTATGCGCTGGATGAGATCGATCTGCCCGAAACAGTCGAGACGGTGGAGACTGATTCCCTTCCGGGGTGCACCGGGTTGACCGTGACCGTCCGGAATTTCGACTGTGTCCTCAACGACTCCATTGACAGGACATCCACGGTGCGCGGCTTCGTCAACTCGACCGCAGATGCTTGGGCAAAGAAATACGGTGCATCATTTGTGCCCTTTGAATCGGCATTCATTCTGCAATCCGGCGATATTTCCGTATACGACAGCTATGTGTCATATACGCTCTATAACGACGGCAGGCTGATCATCAGCGGCAACGGAGGCATGAGCGGCTTTCGCTGGGACGGCGTTCCGTGGATCGATTACCGCAGCATCATCACATCGGTGACGGTCTCTCAGGGCGTCACCAGTATCGGGGACAATGCCTTTCAGGATTGCGAAAAACTGACCTCGGTGACGCTGCCGTCCTCGATCACGGTGATCGGGGAAAATGCGTTTGCAGGCTGCTCTCAGCTGGAAGCTGTCACGCTGCCGGAAGCTCTGACGGCAATCGGGAAGAACGCATTTGACGGATGCGGTGCACTGCCGGAGATCACGATTCCCGCCGGGGTCACCGAGCTCGGCGAGGGTGCTTTCATGGGCTGCAGGTCGATCACCGCTGCGGTCTTCAACGGCGAACTGCTGGCGCTGCCAAAGTCACTGTTCAGCGGGTGCAGCGCACTGAAAACGGTCATTTTCCCGGAAAACCTCACAGAGATCGGTGCAAGCGCGTTTGAATCGTGCAGAGCACTCAGGGAGATCGTGATTCCCGAAGGCGTTACCGAGATCGGTTCCGGTGCGTTTTACGGGTGCGCGTCGCTTGAAAATATCGTGCTGCCTGAAGCGCTGTACGGCACATTCGATCACACCTTCTGCGACTGCACATCACTGACCGCCTTCACAGTGCCGGAGGGCATCACAAGCATTGATTACGCCCTTGACGGCTGCACTGCACTCGAGGAGCTGACTGTACTGAACGCAGACACCGCATTCAAAGGCAGATTCCCGAAAACGGCAGTGATCGTCTGCCACGAGGACTCGCAGGCGCAGCTCTTCGCGATCAGGAACGGGAATCCGTACCGCCTGCTCGAGGAGCTGACTGTTCTCGGCAGCGGTTCGCTCGGCGACGGCGTGCGCTGGAAGCTGACCAGCGACGGCATGCTGACGCTCACGGGAACGGGCGCGGCTACATATGACACGACCTATTCTGCGCCGTGGCAGACGGACAGGGTCGTCACGGTATCGGTCGGCGAGGGCATCACCGAGCTCGGTGACAAGCTCTTCTATCAGTGCAAAAATCTCATGGACATTACGCTTCCGGGCACGCTGACAACAATCGGAGAGTCTGCATTTTCCGGCTGTGTGAGCCTCCGTGCCCTCTCGCTGCCCGACAGCGTCACCTGGATCAGGGCGTCTGCCTTCTACAATACGAAGTCGCTCTATGAGATCACGCTGCCGCACAGCAGCTGCACGGTCGGAAACAGGATATTCTGCTACAGCGCTGTGCAGAAGGTCGTCTGTCCGGCAGAGATGACATACGCCAATACGGATTTCTTCTCACAGATCTCAGACAGCGGCTACAAGCGCTTCTGCATTCTCAATCCAGAATGCGTGCTCGAGGACAGCTACAAAAGCGACTACTCTGACGATCACAAGAAACGCATCATCATCGTCGGATATACAGGCTCGACGGCGGATATCTTTGCGCAGAAAAACGGGTATTCGTTTGAGGAGATCGACCCGGCAGAATACACGTCAACGAGCGTGACGGAAACCACAACGACAACCGAAACGACAACAACCGAAACGACAACAACCGAAACGACAACCGCGGAAACCACGACATATACAACGACCACAGAAACGACCGAGACCACGACGACGGAAACCACGACGCCCGACCGCAGCCCGCATGCGGTATTCGATGCGGAGACCCGGACACTGACCGTAGCAGGTGAGGGGAGCATGGCAGATATTGACAGGATGTTCCCGGATATCAGTAAAAGTCAGGTGGAGCATTTGGTGATTGAAGACGGCATCACCGATATCATCAAAAACGCCTTCAATGACTGCTACAACCTTACTTCCGTGCAGATCGGCGCGGGTGTGACGGAGATCGGTCCGAGCGCATTCCAGAACTGCGCATCGCTGAAGGAGCTCACCGTTCCGGACAGCGTTGTCAGTATCGGCAATCAGGCGTTTTACCAGTGCACGGCGCTGGAGCAGATCAGCCTCGGGAGCGGGCTGGAGTCGATCGGTGTGCAGGCGTTTTTCCACGCCGGACTGACCGCCGCGGACATACCCGAGAGCGTGCAGGAGATCGGCGATGATGCGTTCTATGAGTGCGGCGCTCTCGAAACGGTGACGCTGCACAAGGGGCTGCAGCAGATCGGCAAGCGCGCATTCTACTTCACCGCGCTGCAAACGGTCACGATTCCCGACAGTGTGACCGCGATCGACCGCGAAGCCTTCTGGGACTGCAAGCAGATGACCTCTGCCGTGCTCGGAAGCGGATTGACGGAGATTTCGGAGCGTCTGTTCTACGGCTGCGCGGCTCTCGAAACGCTGACCGCGAAGGGGGAGATCACGGAGATCGGCACACTGGCGTTTGATGCGACCGCACTGACGGAGATCACCGGTCTGACCGGCACAGCGCTCGAGATTTACGCGCAGGAAAGGGGACTGACCTTCGTCGGAATATCGCAGCAGCATCTTGCCGGCGATTACAACGGCGACGGCGATATCACGATCGCAGATGCCGTGCTGCTCACGCGGTTTGTCACCGAGGATGCGGCGCTCTCCGATGCGGAGACCGATGCATTGCTGCTCGCGGACCCTGACCTCGATCTGGACGGCGCCGCCACGCTGCTTGATGTCAGGCTGCTGCTCAGCATCGCACTGGAGCCGTGACAAAACAGATCAAACCGGCAGTATCCGCTCTGTGATACTGCCGGTTTTCGGCTTTTCGCTGACAGATTGAGCATCACTGCATCATCAACCTGCATATGCCCATTGCATTTTTCGCGAACATGTGATATAATAGAACAGGCAGCCAAATCAAATGAAAAGGACGGTACTGAACATGGATATTATGGAAAAGGCACTGCAGGCACACCGCGCATGGCACGGCAAGCTCGACATCCGGTCGCGGGTCCGCATCGACAACCGCGATGCGCTGTCGACTGCCTATACGCCGGGCGTCGCGCAGCCCTGCCTCGAGATTCAGAAGGACCCTGCGCTCTCCTATGAGCTGACCGGACGGCAGAATCTGGTCGCAGTCATCACGGACGGCACGGCAGTGCTCGGGCTCGGCGATATCGGTCCGCTCGCTGCGATGCCTGTCATGGAGGGCAAATGTGCGCTGTTCATCGAGTTCGGCGGCGTGAATGCGATCCCGCTCTGCGTCAGCACGAAGGACCCGGATGAATTCTGCGAGACCGTCGCACGGATCGCAGGCAGCTTCGGCGGGATCAACCTCGAGGATATCTCCGCACCGCGCTGCTTCGAGATCGAGAAGAAGCTCAAGACGATGGTCGATATCCCGGTGTTTCACGACGATCAGCACGGTACGGCAGTTGTTGCCTCCGCCGCGATCATCAATGCGGCAAAGCTCGCCGGCAAGCAGCTCTCCGAGCTGAAAACGGTCATCAACGGTGCGGGCGCAGCCGGCGTCGCCATCGCAAATATGCTGCTCTCGATCGGCGTGAAGGACATCACGATGCTCAATTCCAAGGGCATAGTCTGCGAGGGCGACAAGCTCTCCTCCGAGGCGCTGACAGAGCTCTCGAAGCGCACCAATCTCGCGCACAGGCACGGCGGTCTTGCCGATGCCATGCAGGGCGCAGACGTCTTCATCGGTGTGTCGAAGCCCGGTCTTGTCACACCGGAGATGGTGAAGTCGATGAATGAGAAGCCCTTCATCTTCGCAATGGCAAACCCGACGCCGGAAATCATGCCCGATCTCGCAAAGGAAGCCGGCGCATTCGTGGTCGGCACCGGCAGAAGCGACTTTCCCAACCAGATCAACAATGTGCTCGCGTTTCCGGGCATCTTCAAGGGCGCGCTTGCGGTCCGTGCATCGGATATCACCGAGGGCATGAAGCGCGCGGCAGCGATCGCTCTTGCGGAATCCGTTTCGGATGCGGACCTCAGCCCTGCGTGCGTCATTCCGAATCCGTTTGACGCGACGGTCGCAGAGCGTGTCGCAAAGGCTGTCAGCCGTGCCGCGTTTGAAGACGGCGTTGCGAGACTCTCCGTATGCACAGACTGATTCCGGCGTTTGCAGAGGCTGTCTCTGCACATGCCGTGCTGCGGTATCTGCTGATTTTTCTCGGCGCGGTCGGGATCTGCTTCTTCCTGCTGCCTGTCGCGTTCGGCATTGTCAATATCGGCAACGTGTTCGGCTTTGCGGTCAGTCTGCTGCTGCTATGCTTTGCGGCATGCAGCCGCAGTCTCGCGGACCGGCTGCGCAATGTGAACGGGCATACTGCCGGGCGCGTGACGGTCGGCATCCTGACCGCGGTTCTGCTGCTCGGTATCTGCTGGTGTGCTGTGCTCTCCGGCATGATGCTGCTCGGCGCAGCGAAAAAGCCCGGCGGCAGCCCGAAGGCTGCGGTCGTGCTCGGCTGCAAGGTGCGCGGTACCGTGCCGAGCCTGATGCTTTCCAGACGGATCGAAAAGGCATACGAGATGCTCATGCAGTACCCGGAAATGATCGCGGTCGTTTCCGGCGGGCAGGGGAGCAATGAGGATATCTCCGAGGCGGAGTGCATGGCAGTCGAGCTGAAGCGCCGCGGCATTCCGGCTGAACGGATCGTGCGCGAGGACAAATCGACCTCGACCTCCGAGAATCTGCGGTTCTCCAAGGCACTGCTTGAGGAACGCGGCATTACAGGGGAAATACTGATTGTGACGGACGGCTTTCACGAGCGGCGTGCACAGCTGCTCGCGAAATATGAGGGCTTGCCGCAGACCGCTGCAGCATCAGCATATACCTCATGGTATCTGATGCCAACCTATGTGGTGCGGGAATGGTTCGGTCTGACCCATGCGTTTGTGTTTCACTCCTGATTTCGGGCGGGGCTGTCTGTTTTGGACAGTCCCCTCTGTTTTTACCCATTGCGCTTTTCGCCGGAATATGGTATAATTGAAAAAAAGCTGCAAAAGCAGTGATTGGAAAGGGAGCGAAGCAGATATGTTTGCCCAGCCGCTGATTGATTATGCACTTGCACAGAATCTCTGTGCCCCGGAGGATGCCTGCTTTCTTGAAAACAGTATTCTGGCGCTGTTCCGCGCCGACTCGCCGGAGGAGCTCCCTGTGCCCGGGCTCCCCGAATATCCGACGCTGCCGCAGCTGCTGCAGGCGTATTCCGCGATCGCCGCAGAGCGAGGCGTGATTCCGGATGACAGCGTGACACAGTGTGATCTGTTTGCGGCGCGGCTGATGGGCATTTTTACGCCGCTGCCCTCGCATGTCTGTCTGGAGTTCCAGTTCCGCGGCATGCAGAGCCCCAAGCAGGCGACAGACTGGTTTTATCACCTCTGTCTGGCGAACGGCTATATCCAGAAGGAGCGCATTGCGAAAAATGTGCACTGGCAGACCGAAACCGAATACGGAGCGCTCGACCTCACGATCAACCTCTCCAAGCCCGAGAAGGACCCGAAGGACATCGCGGCTGCTGCGAGGGCAAAGGCTGCCGCATATCCGAAATGTCAGCTCTGCCGGGAGAACGAGGGCTATGCCGGACGACCCGATCACCCCGCCCGGCAGAATCTCCGTGTTGTGCCGGTACGCCTGTGCGGCGAGCAGTGGTTCTTTCAGTATTCGCCCTATGCCTATTACAACGAGCACTGCATCGTGCTCGACGAGCGCCATGTGCCGATGAAGATCGACCGGCTGTGTTTTGCGCAGCTGCTGGATTTTGTTGCGCAGTATCCGCATTATTTTGTCGGCTCAAATGCCGATCTGCCGGTCGTCGGCGGTTCGATTCTCAGTCATGCGCATTTTCAGGGCGGCGCAGACCGCTTTCCGATGGCTGAGGCACCGATCGAGACGCCCGTGCAGATCGAGGGCTTTGAGGACGTCACCTGCGGTATCGTGAAGTGGCCCATGTCCGTGCTTCGCGTGATCTCGGAGGACAAGGAGCGCCTGACCGATCTGGCAGACGCGGTTCTCAGGGCTTGGCGCGGTTATACCGATGCTGCGCGCATGCTCTTTGCCGAGACCGACGGTGTGCCGCATCACACGGTCACGCCGATCGCCCGGCTGCGCGACGGCAAATATGAGCTGGATCTCGTGCTCCGCGACAATTCCGCAACGGCAGAGCATCCGCTCGGGCTCTATCATCCGCATTCAGAGCTGCATCACATCAAGAAGGAGAACATCGGCTTGATCGAGGTCATGGGCAGAGCGATCCTGCCGGCGCGCCTCAAGGCCGAGCTGGAATCCGTGCGGCAGTGGATCATTGCAGGTATGCCGCAGACCGATGACCCCGCTGTCACGCCCCATGCGGCGTGGGTGCGGCAGTGGCGCGGGCTTTATCCGGATGACGCGGACTGGGAGCAGGTGCTGCGCGACGAGGTCGGCAGGGTGTTCATGCAGGTGCTGACGCAGTGCGGCGTGTTCGCGCGGACGCCGGACGGTCAGAAGGGCTTTGCTGCATTTCTTGCGTCGGTTCGCGGCGAAATCAACGCTGAATATAAGGAGGGTTTAGGATGAAATCACAGGTTAAGCGAATTCTTACCGCCGGAGCAAGTGCGATATTCATGTGCATGTGCTGTGCTTTTCCTGTCTCCGCAGAGCAGCATGAAGAAAACGGCTTCACATTTTCCGCTGCGCCGGATGGATGGGCGGTTTCGGTTTCCGACCTGTCGCTGAAGGAGGTCGATGTGCCCGACAGCTTTGACGGCATGCCTGTGGAAACCCTGAATCTGGTTCCGTCGACGGAAAACGAGCAGCCCGAGTGGGAGGTGCTTCGCATTCCGTCCGGCATCACCGCGATCAATCTGGCAGATGAAAACGGAGCATCGGGCTATTTCCCGCATCTGTTCCGCTTTGAGGTCGCAGAAGAGAACCCGAACTATCAGAGCATCGACGGCGTGCTGTTTGACAAATCCGGCAGGACGCTTCTGCGCTATCCGCAGGCGAAGGCGGATGCGGTCTATTCCGTCCCGAGCGGAACAGAGACGCTCGGCATGATGTCCTTCCGGGGCGTTCAGCATCTGCAGGAGCTCAATCTCCCGCTCACGCTGCAGACGATTGCGGATTATGCGCTTCTCGGCTGTCAGTTGCCGACTGTCACGCTGCCGCAGTCAGTTGCACGCATCGGCATGGGTGCATTCGGCTGGAACGAATCACTGAAAAAGCTCACGGTCCCGGAGAATACAAGAGTCGGGGGAATGTGCTTTGCCGGCTGCAAGGCGCTTGAGGCTGTGACCTTCCTGCGCACGGATGAACTGTTTTTCGGTCAGAGCATCCCCGGCGAGAACGACGATTATTACGGAGCAGCGTTTGACGAATTTGCGGGTTCTGCAGCGATATATGTGCCGGACGGCAGGCTGGAGGATTACCGTGCCGGATTTCAGCAGGCGATCAGCGCAGGCAATGTGCAGTTGTTTCCTTTGAGCGAAAAGCCGCAGGAGGCTTCAAGCGGCATCGCGGGCGACGTAAATAACGACGGCAGGCTGTCTCCCGCCGATGCCTACACGCTGAGCGATTGGCTTGCAGGCGGCAAACCGGATTTTGCACCTGCGCAGGCAGATATGGACGGGAACGGCAGACTGAATGCAGCAGATCTTTCCTTGCTGAAGCGTCTTTTGATGACTCAGACAGAAAACCCGCCTGCAAAGGACGAATATCAGCTTGTGATCGACTACAGCGCGAACGAGGGCTTTGTGACGTCGGTCGCCGTGACCTGCGCACAGAAGACAACGATCAACGAAGATCCGGACAACAAGCTGATCATGATCGGCATTGAGAAGCTCGACCCGGAATCCGGTTCTGACGGCACCGTACAGATCACGGTCGATCTTGGATACCATGAAAGTCCCTTTGAAGGGTGTACTCAGACGCTGATTCTCCGTCTGTATCAGTGGGTTGACTCTCCTGCGGGAGGACGCGTTTTCTTCGATTCTGCAACTGTCCGAATCGACGAAGAATGGAAATATACGATTGAGTGAGGGTAACATGAAAAAACAGGCAGCGATCATTCTGGCGGCACTCCTGCTGACCGCCTGCGGGGATTCCTCGGAGGTCAGCGTCTCGCAGGAGATGCAGTATATCAAGACAAGCGTTCTGTATGACACCATCACCGCGATGTATAACGATCCCGACAGCTATGTCGGCGGGGTCTATCACATGGTCGGGACGCTGTATCCGTCGACAGACGAGAACGGTGACAAGTTTTATTCGGTCTATGCGGCTGAGCCCGGCGACAGCGATCACGGCATCGGGCTTGAGCTGGACTGGCAGGATTACAGCGGCTTTCAGGATTATGAAACAGTGACCGTGGAGGGAAAGCTGGAAATCGCAGATGCGACCGATGCGGAAACCGGTGAGGCTTATCAATATCTGATTCTGCGGACGACCCTGCTGGAAAAGCGGAATCAGTGATTGGGGGTTGCCATGAATCGGAAATACGGGATTGCCGCCGCTGCAATGCTGCTGCTCTCTGTGCTCTGCGGCTGTGCGGAGAGCAGCGCGGTGCAGGAGGAAAGCCAGATCGAGACGGTGCGTGAAGCAGAAACGGTCACGGCATTTCAGTTCACGGCGGATCGGATCGTGCACGCGGAGCAGCGCTTTCTGCCGGAGCGTTCGCAGCTTGCGATGACCGCGCCCGAGGGAGCGGTGATCCGCTATACCCTCGACGGCAGCGTACCCGGCAGCGATACGGATATCTATGAGCAGCCGATCGGGCTCAAGCAGATCATCGGGGATTTTCCGAACTGCTATGTGCTGCGGGCGAAGGCGTTTTTTGCTGACGGCAGCGAATCGCGCACCGCGACGCAGACCTTCTGGACTGCATTGGATATCAATGCGCGATTCTCAAATCCGGTGGTCTCGGTGGTCGGCGACCCGAAGGAGATCACAGAGGCGCCCGACGGCATTTTCTATGGGAATAACACCAAGCTGCGCGGACGCGAATCCGAGCGCGCGATCTCGGTGGAGATGGTCGACAAAAGCGGCAGTCTGCTGTTTGCGCAGGATGCCGGGATGCGCATCTTCGGTGCTGCCTCCCGCGGTGCCGCGCTGAAATCCATGAAGCTCTTCGCCCGGAAGGAATATGACCCCGAATATGGAAAATTCGATTATGACGGCTTCGGCACAGTCGGTGCGGACGGCGAAACGGTCGATTCCTACGATAAGCTCGTGCTGCGCAATGCCGGCAATGATTTTCAGTTTGCGTTTATCCGCGATGAGCTGAATCAGCGGCTTGCGGCGCAGTCGGGTGCAGCAGACTGCGAAGGCGTGCAGCCGATCGTGGTCTATCTCAACGGCGGTTATTACGGGCTCTACTGGCTGCACGAGTCGATCTGCGACGACCTGCTCAAGGACAAATACGGCGGCAAGGGGCAGGGTGACTTCATCGTGCTTGAGGGCAGAGAGCAGGCAAAAAACGTCTCAGAGACCGATGCGGAGGAGGCAGCGGCGGCTGCGGCATTCAACGACACCTACGCTGCACTCAGTCAGCTCGATCTGAACGATGATGCAAATTATGCGCAGCTATGTGATTTCCTCGACATCGACAACTACCTGAAATACTATGCGCTCAACATTCTGGTAAACAACCGCGACTGGCCGCAGAACAATCAGAAATGCTACCGCTTTGTGCCCGCAGAGGGACAGAGCACAGGGGAGGACCGTCTGGACGGCAGATGGCGCTTCTGGTTCCACGACATGGACTACGCCGAGGGGCTCTACGAGCAGGACGAGACGCAGGCACAATATGACAATCTTGCGCAGATTCTCGACCCGGAATCAGAGCGCTGGTCTCCGCTCTTTGCAGCGCTGATGCAGCGTGAGGACTGCCGGACTGCATTCGTTCAGGAGGTGAACCGGCTGCTCGAAGGCGTATGCTCGACGGAAAACATCAAGAATACTCTGGATGAGATGAACGGCGAGCGCTTCATTGAAATGCGCCGGTATTTTGACTATCTGGAGAAGCTCAAGGAGACCAACAGCGATATCTGGATCTGGTACAAAGCATATCAGGATCAGACGAATATGATCAAGTATTTCGCGGAGAAGCGCCCGGAATACATGCGGAAATTCCTTGAAGCCGCTTTCGGGCAGCCCGCGGAGACGACCGTCGCTCCCGGAACCGATGCTGCTGCATAAACAGAACAGGCACACCCGCGCTTGGGGTGTGCCTGTTTTATTGTTCAGTTATCCAACTCGGTGTCCTTGACGATCTTCCACAGGCTTTCCGCTAAATACGAGCGGAACAGCGGCGTGGTGACGTAGTAGACATTTTTCTGGTCCGGGGCAGGTTTGGTGTGCGGCAGCGGCATGGAATCTGCAAGGATCAGGATCGGAATCTGCGGCATGCGGTCGAAGAGCTCCCAGAGACATGCGCGGGATTCCTCATTGAGGTCGCTCTGTTTGAGCACGATCAGCGCACAGGGGTCGCCCTGTGCATCTGCCGCACGGAGATTCGAGCAGAGATTGTCGTAGTCCGCCTGCCAGTCGACGCGCATGCCGGTCTCGCGGAGCATCTCCATCGTCGCCATCGCGTATTTCCGGTCGGAATCCCACACAAATACGCGCTTTTTCAGACAAAACATATGCGGGAAGTGCACCGGATGCGGGATATACTGCAGCGGCAGCCGCATGATGACCGCGCTGGCGCCGTCGGGGAGCTTGACGAACTGCATGTCACCCTGCATCATGTCGATCAGACGTCTGCAGAAGTAGAGCCCGTACTGCTGGAGCTTGTTTTCCTTGCGGAACTCATCTGCGATCGCACGCAGCGCACCCTCGGTGTGCTCGACCGGTTCGCAGATTCCGCTCTGGAATTCCTCCGAGGACTGATTGCCGTAGGTGATCATTGAGAATTCATAGACGGCAGTGTTCCGGCGGTCGGGGCAGGGGAGCTGTGCGAGCTGAAGCGTCAGACGGCAGCCCTCGGGCAGCGTGCGGATGACGCTGATAAAAACGCTCTCGAACAGGTCGGTCAGGCGGCGCGAATCACTGCAGACGACCTCCTCGGTGACATGGCTGGTATATGCCATGACCTTGAGTGACTTGCCGTAGAACACGGACAGCTGGTTGTTCTTGATCTGGTGGAGCAGCTTCGAGATGCTGACCTCCTCCCTGAGCATCGGGAGCTGGTGGTTTTCCAGCAGCAGAATATCCTTTGCACGGGCTGTCATCGCGGACAGATGCTCATAGACCGCGGTGAGCTCGGAGAGAGCCGTTTCCGACGTCTCCTGCTGACCCGGTGCGTCGCGGAGTGTCTCGATCGCGGAATAGATATGATTCAGCGAGAGCTGGAAATTGCTCGCCAGATCGAGATAGAGATGCGCCTTGCGGATGCGGTGATGCTCCTTGCGCCGCAGCTCGGTGATCAGCTCGCTGCGGATTTGTTCGAGCTCCTTGACCTGCTCGTCACGGCGGCAGATATCGTCATTGACATCTTCAATATACATCATCAGATGCGATTTGCCCTGATCGTCGTGGAAGAATCTCGCTGCGACATTGCACCAGTGATATTCGCCGTTTTCGCTGAGATCGAGCAGAACGGTCTGCCGGATCAGCGGGATGCGGCTGCGAGCGGCGCGGCGAATCTGCTGGTAGGAGAATGTCTCGGTAAAGGCGGCGACATGTCCCTGATAGACACAGCGCTCGATGAACTGCTGACAGAGCACGCTGAACGGCACTGGGTCTGTTTCGATCTCGAAATCGCCGTCCTTCAGACGGTAATGCGAGATCGTATCGGCATCGAGGTCGACCTCGCCGATGCGGATATAGGAATCCTGAATCGTCAGACAGAATTTCTTGCGGAGCATGAGCTGCTGGTGCTCGAACTGCGTCTGCCTGTCGGCGCGCTGCACCGCCTGATCGACATCGGAGATATAGAGCATCGCGTGAAGATGCCCCAGACCGTCCTTCTGGAAGAAGAGCTCTGCCCGAACAACCTTCCATCCGCCGTCAAATTTGTGGCGGAAATCGAGCGAGATCTCCTGTGTGCCCTTGTTGTAGGCATCCAGCGCGGAAGCCGGAAACAGCGCCTTGAGCACGGTCTTGAAGTCGTCGGGGTGACAGTAGGGCATGATGAGCCGCTCGAAAAACTGCCCGAACGGCACGTCGAATGGCTCTGTCACGGTGCGGTCAGCGATGCGGAAGCAGTGCGAGACCTGTGCGCTGTAATCATTGTCGATGAACCAGATATAGCGGCTGCGGATCAGCGTGTGGAACTGTGTGGTCAGCGTATCCTGCAGTCGCTGGGATTCCAGATCGCGGCGGCGCTGGGTGTCGATATCCTGCACGGTGTACACTGCCTCCGTCGGGACACCGTCTTCAAACTGCAGCAGCGTGATGACCGAGCGCGTCCATTTGGGGTCCTCCTGATTCCGGGAAACGCGGCGGTATTCAATAGTGATCTTATTTTCACTGTCGGCGACCAGCGAAGCGAGCTGCGTGAAATCCGCAAAGCGCTTCATCATCCCGCGGTCCTCTTCATACGCCATGCCGACCAGAATTTCGTAGACCTCCTCATAGGGGTAGATCGTATCATACGAGAAAATGGATTCAAATGCGGGGTGCATCGAGCAGATTTCCGTGTCGCCGGTACGCAGGTCGATGTGAAGCATCAGCCGGAAGATATCCCGCATGCTGGAGAGAATATACGAATTGCGGCGCGAGACCGACTGCAGCTCGCTCTGATAGCGGTCAGAGCGCTCCTTCTGGAGCTGCTGCTCATTGCTGTCCTTGCCGAGCATCAGAATGATGTTGGAATTGACCGCCGCAAGCGTGAAGCTCGCCCAGCGGTATTCCTCCTCGGACTGCCGCCGCACGATACAGGTCGGCGCGGTATCCGCCTCCATGAACAGATGCAGCTGTTCAACGGAGAAGGTGCTGAGGAAGGTCTCTCTGTCCTCCGGGTGGATCATCGCCTCTGCATAGATGCGGATGAATTCCGAATAGGAGCGGAAATCCGGCTGTGTGCTCAGCAGCGGACGTGTGCTGTTCATGATCGAAGCGTGCAGCGTCTGCAGATCGACGCGAATCGCCGTGAAATAGGACGCGGTGAGCACCGCCTTCATCAGCTGCAGTGCCTCGGGCGGCGGACCGTAGGCACGGTGATCAATCGCCAGCGCAATGGCGTCGCCGTCATCCCATTCGGTCAGCACGGCATGGAGCACCGCACGTCCTGTAAACCAAGGCACCTGCTCCAGCGCAGAGGCACTCAGACGTCCGGTTTCGGTCGTGTTTCGCATCAGATTTTCAACAGCAGGGAGCTGGATCAGCTCAGAAAAATGCTTTCCCTCGGCATTTCCGAACAGCTTGCGCGCAGCACCGTTCAGGCAGAGCAGCTCCATTGTCGGCTCTCTGAATATCAGCACTGCATCCTCACGCAGCTCCAGCAGGCTTTGATCCGTGGTCTGATTCCACATAAGGCACCTCCGTTCCTGTCATGCATCCGATTGACTGTTATTTCTTTATTATACCAAATCCTGCGAATTTTGTCAAATCCCGGTCTCTGTGAGCAGGAGACCGAGGTCTTGCGGCGTCTCGGCAAAGACGCTGCCGCCCCGTTCCTCGAGCAGATCGCGGTCGCGATAGCCCCAGAGCACGCTGATGCAAGGGATTCCGGCGTTTCGCGCCGTTTCGAGATCGACGTCCGAATCGCCGATATAGACCGTATGCAGCGCATCGGTCTGCAGCTGCATCATCACATTCCAGATTGCGTCGGGGGCAGGCTTCAGCCGGCAGTCCGGGCGATTGCCGACTGCAGCGGTGATGAGATCACCGAAATGCACAGCACAGAGCTCCTTCACCTGACGGTCGGGCTTGTTGGAAACAACGGCGAGCTGTCTGCCGGGCGCAATCGCCCTGAGCAGCTCCGGAATTCCGGCATAGGGCGCCGTGTGATCGGTGCAGTGCTGCGCATAGTATTGCCGGGTTTCCTGCACAATTTCCGCGTAATGCGGTTCAGCCGTGCCGCCGGGGAGTGCGCGCTCGACCAGCTTGTTGATGCCGTTCCCGACGAATCTGCGGACATTGACACGGGAGCACGGCGGCGCCGAATAGACCGAAAGCGCGTGATTGAGCGCCGCTGCAAGGTCGTCCAGCGTGTCCAGCAGCGTGCCGTCGAGATCGAAAATGACAGTGCGGATTTGATCAGGCTTCATTTGAATTCCTTTCAGTTTGACGGGTCAGGGGCAGCCCTGCGTGAGCCGCTCTGATGCATCACTGTGCAGCGTCGATGACCGGATAGAGCGTGTCTGCGATCAGCTTCTGCCCGGAGAGATTCGGGTGCGGGTCAAAATTGAGCAGTGTGCCGCTTGTGATGCTGTAATTGTTGACATTGCCGAGGATCGGGATCGGGTCGGTCGCGGCAAAGGGCTTCGCGATATCGACATAGGTGATGTCGCTGTGCGCGTCGGCATAGTCCTTTATGATCCTGTTCATCCTAGTCAGAAGCTCGCCGGAATAATCGCCGAAGCTCTGATCGGGATTGACCGGGTTGTCGATTTTCAGCTTGCTGTAGGGGTCGTAGATATTGAGCAGATAGATCGGTGCGTCGGCATTGCGCGCACGGATGAACTCGTAAGCTGCCTGCAGATCGGTCGGCATCTTCGCAAAGCCGGCTTCAAGGTCGGTCTTCAGCGTTTCGATCGCCTGCTTGTTCTTCTCAAGAATGCCGGTCAGCTCGCCGATCGCGTCGCTCGTCAGCCCCTCGGGATTGATCTGGAAGGAGCCCTTGGCGTTTTTGAGGTAGTCCGAGTACGGACCGAGCAAATTGTTGGCGCCGATGCAGATCACGACCGCGTCAGCAGAGGGGAGACGGAGCGCCTTGCCGTCGTTGAGGCGCTTGAGCAGGTCGGTGCTGTCGTCGCCGCTGACCGCATAATTGCAGTCGACCCACTCGATGCCGTCGCGGATCGTGAGCTTTTCGGTGAGCAGCGCGGAATAGCGCTCTTTTTTGGCATCGGCGAGACCGTAGCCCGCAGAGATCGAATCGCCGAGCGTGACGAGCACATGCTCCGGCGGCGGGGCAGAGGTCGTCGTAACGGTCGTCTCAGCAGCGGCGCTCTCCTGTGCTTTCTGGCTGTCCGATTTGGAGCCGAACAGATCGCGGACGCTGGTACAGCCGGTCAGCAGCAGAGCCGCGCAGCAGGCTGCAATCATGGTTTTCTTCATAGATACGCCTCTTTCGTGATGTTGGTCGGGTATGCAGAGAGGCTGCTGTTCGGTGCAGCAGCCCCAGAGTTTCAGTCGTAGAGATGATCCCAGTCCGCATCGGCACCGATCAGAAGCCGGTTCGCATAGATCAGGCTCATCTGTGCATCCTTGATATCGATCTCCCCGCTGCGGTTGATATCGGCAGCCTCCGCGGCAGTGTGGATATAGGGTGTGTTGAACGCCTCTGCGGTCAGCGCGTCTGTCTGATCGAGCTCGAGGATGCCGAAATAGTTGTAGTAGATCATGATCGCCTGTGCGTCGTGCACGTCGGTCTCTCCGTCGCAGTTGACATCGCCGCGGAGCGCCGCTGGCTCCACAACGATCTGAAAATCCTCCAGCTCGACCTGAGCCGCTTCGCTGCGGTTGTTGCAGGAGAAGTCCTGCACGGTCTGCCCGGCGATATTGACCTCCGAGCTCTGACTGATATAGCCGCGGTAGACACCTGCCTTCGTCCCCTTCGGGATACGCACCTGATAGCTCAGGAACGAGCTTTCCGGGTCCTCGACGGTGCCGGGTGTGTCGATGTCGCCGGGACCGTACCAGAGCACGATGTTCTTGCGCTCGCCCTGATCGTTGATGCCGGTGAAGATGGTCGTGCCGTGGCTGACAAAGAAGCACTGCTTGGCGCCGCCGTCAATATCCTTGCGGGAGGGATCGCGCGTGAAATCACCGTTTTCGATGATCAGCGGTTCATCGGTCATCAGCCGCAGCCGCATGTCCGTAATGCCGGAGTAGCTGTCGATATACATCGCGCCGTCCAGCACGATATCCTGTTCGGCGAGCGCGGATTCCGTCAGGTATTTCTGCGCCGTTGTCAGGCGGAAGGTCATGATGTTCTCAGCCGCAGATGCGGGAATCGCGGACAGCAGCAATGCACTGAGTACCGCCGCCGCGAATTTTGCCGGGATGCTGTGTTTCATAAATGCGCCTCCTTATGGCATAGCATTTGGAGAGGGGGTGAGAAGATGCCGCGCACGCCGAGACGCCGGATCGTGCTGCATTTCGGCAGACGGTCTGCGGAAGAGCTGCTGCAGCTCATCAGGATGCAGGAATCAGCAGAGGCGGCTGCCCGCGGGAATGCTCTGATCGGGGAAGATGAGCTGAATGCTGCCGTCGGGCGCTTCTGCGGAGCAGATCATGCCGCAGCTCTCGAGCCCGCAGAGTTTGACGGGCTTGAGATTGACCACGCAGAGCACCTTTTTCCCGACTAGCTCCTCGGGCTGATAGTATTTCGCGATGCCGGAGAGCACCTGCCGCTCGCCGATGCCGTCAAACAGCCGGAAGCAGAGCAGCTTGCCTGATTTCTTGACCTTCTCGCAGGCGCGCACTTCACAGACGCGGATGTCGCTCTGTGCAAAGGTTTCGATCCCGATCTGCTCAGCGAAGGGCTGAACAGGCGCTTCAGCTGCTGCTGCCTGAGCGGCGGCAGCCTCCTGCATCGCCTGCAGCTCCTTCAAGACCTCGTCTGCCTTGATGCGGACGAAGAGCGGCTTTGCCTCGCCGACCTGTGCGCCGTGCTGCACGCCGCCGAAGACGGCATAGCGGTCAGTCTCGGGCTCGGTCGCAGCAAGCTCAGCGGTTTCGGGGGTGTGCGCGAGGATTTTTTCGGCGGTCTCGGGCATGAAGGGCTTGAGCAGCCCGCCGATGATGCGGATGCCGCAGAGCAGGTTGTAGAGCACCTTTGCCAGACGCGCCTTCTTTTCGGGATCCTTTGCGAGCACCCACGGTGCGGTCTCGTCGATATACTTGTTGCAGCGGCTTGCGAGCGTCAGCACGCATTCGACCGCGTCGCTGATGCGGTAGCCGTCGATCAGCTCGGTCAGGCGGGGGAGTGTGCCCTCGGCGACCGCCCTGAGATCGGCGTCGAATTCCTCGTCCGGTGCCGATGCGATCAGCTCTGCCGACGGGATCACGCCGCCGAAATACTGATTGACCATCGCGACCGTGCGGTTGACGAGATTGCCCAGTGTGTTGGCAAGGTCGGAGTTGTAGCGCTCGATCATGCTCTCATAGGTGATGGAGCCGTCCGATGCAAAGGGCATCTCGGAGAGCAGATAGTAGCGCACGGCATCGACGCCGAAGCGCGCGACCAGTTCGTCAGCGTAGATGACATTGCCGCGGGATTTGCTCATCTTATCCGCGCCGAAGAGCATCCACGGATGACCGAAGATCTGCTTCGGGATCGGTGCGCCGAGCATGTGGAGCATGATGACCCAGTATATGCTGTGGAAGCGCACAATATCCTTGCCGATGACGTGCACGTCGGCGGGCCAGTATTTTTTGTAGAGCTCGCCGTGATCGCCGTTTGCGTCATAGCCCAGCGCGGTGATATAGTTCGAGAGCGCGTCAATCCAGATATAGATGACATGCTTGTCGTCGAACGGTACCGGAATGCCCCATTTCACCGTGGTGCGGGAGACGCAGAGGTCCTGCAGACCGGGCTTGATGAAATTGTTGAGCATCTCCTTCTTGCGCGCTTCGGGATAGATGAAATCGGGGTGGGACTCGATATATTCCTCGATCCAGCCCTGATATTTGGACAGGCGCAGGAAATATGCCTCCTCCTTCGCGTCGCGCACCTCTCTGCCGCAGTCGGGGCATTTGCCGTCGACGAGCTGCGACTCGGTCCAGAACGATTCGCAGGGCGTGCAGTATTTGCCGACATATTCGCCTTTGTAGATATCGCCCTGATCGTAGAGTCGCTGGAAGATATCCTGTACGCGCTTCGTGTGCTCCGGGTCGGTCGTGCGGATAAACTGGCTGTAGGAGGTGTTGAGCAGATCGCAGATCGCGCGGATCTCGCCGGCGATCCTGTCGACATGCTGCTGCGGCGTGATGCCGGCTTCCTTTGCAATCTCCTCGATTTTCTGCCCGTGCTCGTCGGTTCCGGTCAGAAAATAGACGTCGCGCCCCTGCATTCTGCGGAAACGGGCGAGCGAGTCGGTCATAACGATCTCATAGGTGTTGCCGATATGCGGCTTGCGCGAGGTATACGCGATCGCCGTCGTGAGATAATAGGGCTTGTGTTCCATGATAACTGCCTCCTCTGTGATTCTGAAAATCAGTATACTCTATATTATACCACATCAGCGCAAAAAACGCAATAGGCAAATGCAAGAAATGACAGCAGACAGGCAAAGCCGGACGTTTGCCGCCCGGCTTTTTGCAGTGAAATTACGTCTCGCGGAAATCCTTGACCTGACGGCTGCGGCTCGGGTGGCGGAGCTTGCGCAGCGCCTTGACCTCGATCTGCCGGACGCGCTCTCTCGTGACGCCGAGTGCCTTGCCGACGTCCTCCAGCGTGCGGGGCGGGTCGTCGTCGAGCCCGTAGCGCATGCGGAGCACCTCTGCCTCGCGTTCGCTCAGCGTCGAGAGCACCGCTTCGAGCTGCTGACGGAGCATCACCTTTGCGGCGGCTTCGTCCGGCGAGAGCGCCTGATCGTCGGGGATAAAGTCGCCGAGGTGGCTGTCGTCCTCCTCGCCGATCGGCGTTTCGAGCGACACCGGCTCCTGTGCGATGCGCATGACCTCGCGCACCTTGTCGACGGACATGCCGAGGAAATCCGCGATCTCCTCCTCGGTCGGCTCCTTGCCGTTGATGTGCAGCAGCTGGCTCGAAGCCTTCTTCACGCGGGTGATCGTCTCGACCATATGTACCGGAATGCGGATGGTGCGCGCCTGATCGGCAATCGCACGGGTGATCGACTGACGGATCCACCATGTCGCGTAGGTCGAGAACTTGAAGCCCTTGGTGTAGTCGAATTTGTCGACCGCCTTGAGCAGACCCATGTTGCCCTCCTGAATGAGGTCGAGGAACTGCATGCCGCGCCCGACGTACTTCTTCGCGATGCTGACGACAAGGCGCAGATTCGCCTCAGAGAGCCGCTGCTTTGCCTCCTTGTCGTTGGGATTCTCGGCAAGACGCCTTGCGAGCTCCGTTTCCTCCTCAGCGGAGAGCAGCGGGATGCGCCCGATCTCCTTGAGGTAAATCTTGACCGGGTCATCCGGCGACTGCCCGCTGTCGAGTGCCATTGCATCCTCTGCGTCGAGCCGGGTCTCGATCTCGTCGTCCAGCAGCTCCTCCTCGGGCATTTCCAGATTCAGCGCATTGCAGCGCTCGTAGAACAGGCTGATCTCCTCGTCGGTAAACTCCTGTTCAAGAAAGGCGTTGTCGATTTCGTGCTGCACGAGTTTGCCGGATGCCTTTACGCGCTCCAGCAGCTGTTCGACCTTTTGCTGATTGATCTCTGCCATTTGAAGTCCTCCTTTCGGAATGCACTGCATATGCGGAATCAGTCAATATAGCCCTGCAGCTTCTTGCTGCGGCTGTAATGCTTGAGCTTGCGGAGCGCCTTTGCCTCGATCTGGCGGATGCGCTCTCTCGTGACGCCCAGTGCCTTGCCGACGTCCTCGAGCGTCTGCTGTCTGCCGTTCTCGAGCCCGTAGCGCATGCGCATGACCTTTGCCTCGCGCTCGGTCAGCGTCGCGAGCACCTCGTCGAGCTGCTCCTTGAGCATTGCGTTGGAGGCTGCCTCATCCGGCGAGGGTGCCTGATCGTCCGGAATGAAATCGCCGAGATGGCTGTCCTCCTCCTCGCCGACCGGTGTTTCCAGCGATACGGGGTCCTGCGCGATGCGCATGATCTCCAGAACCTTCTCGACCGGCATCTCGAGCTTTCTTGCGATCTCCTCGGGGCTTGCCTCCTGACCGGTCTCGTGCAGAATCTGGCTGGAGATTTTCTTCACCTTCGTGATGCTCTCGACCATGTGCACGGGGATGCGGATGGTGCGCGCCTGATCCGCCAGTGCTCTGGTGATCGCCTGTCTGATCCACCACGTCGCATAGGTCGAGAACTTGAAGCCCTTGGTGTAGTCGAACTTGTCGACCGCCTTGAGCAGACCCATGTTGCCCTCCTGAATGAGGTCGAGGAACTGCATGCCGCGCCCGACGTACTTTTTCGCGATGCTGACGACAAGGCGCAGATTCGCCTCTGCAAGCCGCTGTCTGGCGGGCTCGTCGTGCGGATTTGCGGCAAGGCGCTTTGCGAGCTCTGTTTCCTCATCGGCAGAGAGCAGCGCCACGCGCCCGATCTCCTTGAGGTAGATTTTCACAGAGTCGTCGTTCGCGATCTCGTCGGAGGACATTGCGGCGGTCGGGTCCTCCATGTCGTCGACGGTCGGGTCATCGACCAGCTCAATCTGCAGCACGGCGCACCGTTCCATGATCTGATCGAGATTCAGATCGAGTGTCTCTGCAGCGTCCTGCACCTCGGTCATCGTGATCTTGCCGTTCGCAGCCTTTGCCTTTTCCAGAATCTGCTCAAGACGTTCCATGCGCTTTTCTTCATCTGCCATTGTTGATACATCCTCCTACTTTATGTTGACAGCTTCTTCCTGCGAAGCTGCTCCATCTGCGCGGACCAGTCGTCGTCGCCGAGCCGGTCTGCGTCCTGTGCATTGATGATCTCCTCGCGGAGAATGGCGGCACAATCTCTGACCGATTTCTCAGAAAACTCTCTGAGCATCGAATATTCCGCCTCGATCCCGGTGATTCTGCCCATCTCATCCGGTGTGAAATCCCCGGAAAAGAGAGAGATCGAAAAGGGATACCCCTCATGCAGTTTGCCCGCTAAATGCCGATAAATACGGCGGTGCAGATCGGTGACAAATTCCTCCGGCGGGATGATCTGCTCAACGAGGGGCAGCTCGTCCGGAAACCGGAAGAGATATGCGAGAATCAGCTCCTCCGCCTTGTAATAGCGCATTTTTCCGGCGGCGTCCGGCGCGACCGGGTCGGGCAGCATCGGCGCATTGGTCAGCGCGCGCCACTGCTCCTGCTTTTGGGTCTTCTGTTTCCGTTTGATCGCCTGCTCGACCTGTGCCTTCAGAATATCCTGCGAAATTCCGTATTCGGCAGCCGTGCGGGACAGGTAAACCTCCCGCTCCAGATCGTTTTCGATCTCGGCAAGCACCTGAACGGCATTCTGCAGCGCCTGCACGGTTCCGCCCTCTGTGTCGGTGTCAGTGCCGGCTTTTGCCTGCGAGAGCTCGAATTCGATCGCATCGGGGGCTTCCTCCAGCAGAATGCGGAAGCGTCCGGCGCCGAATTTCTTGATGTATTCATCCGGGTCCTTCGCATCGTGGAGCAGCAGGCGGAATGCCCGGAGCCCGACGGCGCGGATGGATTTCAGCGAACGCATGGTCGCGTCTCTGCCGGCAAAGTCATCGTCATAGGCGATGATGACCTCTTCAAAGCCGTGCTGCTGCAGCAGACGGCACTGCTCAACGGTCAGTGCGGTGCCGAGCGAGGCGATCACATTGGAGAAGCCGCCCTGACAGATCGAGATCACGTCCATGTAGCCCTCTGCCAGAATGACGCGCTTGGACTGCGTTTTTGCGGCGATATTGATGTTGTAGAGGTGGCGGCGCTTGTTGTAGACCGCCGTGTCGGTGGAGTTGAGGTATTTGGGCTTGCCGTCGGGCTCGAGCGTGCGCCCGCCGAATGCGATCACACTGCCGCGCTGATCGAAGATCGGAAACATCACGCGGCTGTGGAAGCGGTCACGGAGGCGGTCGTTTTTGCCGCGCATGCAGAGATTCGCGGCGACCAGCTCATCCTCGGTGAAGCCCTTCTGCTGCATCGCTCCCGCCAGACCGTCCCAGCCCTCGCCGGCATAGCCCAGCCCGAATTTTTTGATCGTTTCCGGCGTGAGTGCGCGTCCTTTGAGGTAGGCGAGCCCGCGCTTGTCCGGTCCGGTCAGCATTTTATAGTAATACCGGGCAGCCTCCCGGTTGAGCTCCAGCAGGCGCATGCGGCGCCTTGCCTCGCCGTTGTCGGAATTGTCGCGCGGGACGGTCAGCCCGGCGCGGTCGGCAAGCGTCTGCACCGCGTCCATGTAGCCGACGTTTTCGATCTTCATGATGAAGGTGATCACATCGCCGCCGACATGGCAGCCGAAGCAGTAAAAATGTTGATCCTGCGACTGCGCATACACCACGCAGGACGGTGTTTTTTCCGAGTGGAACGGACAGTTGCATTTGTAGACCGAGCCCGCACGGATGAGCCGTACATAGCTGCCCATGACCTGCTCGATCGGGTTTGCAGCCTTCAGCTGATAGAGAAAATCCTGCGGCAGCATGAGCCGCTGCCTCCTTTCTCGCAGAATCGCTTACCGCACATCCCATGAACGCGGGACAAACAGTCTCTCATAGGTCCAGATCGCGTAGTCATCGCTCATGCCTGCGATATAATCGCAGACGGCGCGGTCGACCGCATAGCGCTTGGCGATATCCTTGTATTGGTCGGGGAGCTCCTCGGGGTGCTCCCGGAAATGGCGGTAGAGGCGGACGATCAGCTCCTGTGCCTTGTGATCCTCCGATTTCGCTTTGGAGTTAGAGTACACATTGGCATAGAGGAACGAATGGAGCTTGTCGTGCGCGGCACGGATCTCCGGCATCATGTCGACGGTCTCGCCGCAGCCGTGCTCGACGACTGAGCTGATCATCGCGGTGATGCGCTTGGATTTCGTATCACCGAGCACTGCAACGCAGTCCGCGGGGAGGTCGTGCTCGCTGAGGATGCCGCCGCGGATGGCGTCGTCGATATCGTGGTTGATATAGGCGATGCGGTCGGCGAGCCGCACGATATTGCCCTCCAGCGTCGATGCGATGCGGTTGGTGTGGCAGGCGATGCCGTTCTTGACCTGTGCGGTGAGGTTGAGCCCGCGCCCGTCCTTCTCAATATAGTGCACGACGCGGACGCTCTGAATATAGTGCTTGTAGCCGTAGGGGCAGACGCTGTTGAGCGCTGCCTCGCCGGCGTGCCCGAAGGGGGAGTGCCCGAGGTCATGCCCGAGCGCGATTGCCTCGGTCAGGTCCTCATTGAGCCGCAGTGCCCGCGACATGGTGCGCGCGATCTGTGCGACCTCCAGTGTGTGCGTCAGGCGGGTGCGGTAGTGGTCGCCGATCGGAGACAGAAACACCTGCGTTTTTCGCTTTAAGCGCCGAAAGGCAGAGCAGTGCAGAATGCGGTCGCGGTCCCGCTGAAATTCCGTGCGCAGCGGACAGGGCTCCTCCTTCCGCAGCCGCACGGCGGCATCTGCGCGGCAGGCAAGCGGACTGAGCCATTGATTTTCGTAGGCTTCGGTCTGTTCGCGGACAGTCATGCTATTCCCTCCCGATTTTCGTTCGCTTTCATCCAAATATACCGCAAAAGGCGGCAAAAACCCTCTTAATCCTCATGATTTTTCGCGATTTTCGTCGTGTTGCACAGTTTCACAGCTTTAATTCTGTGCATAATACAGAAAGAGAGCTCACAAAGAGCCTTCTTTCGGATGCTTATTCCTGATGCTTGAGCGCGTCGCTCATCGGGATGCGGCGAATCTTGAGCATCAGCAGTGCCGAAATGATCAGATAGGAGCAGAGCCCCAGCACGATCATCAGCCCAAGCTGCCTGTAGTCCGCGATATACTCATACCAGCCCGGATAGCGCGACATGGCAACGTGCAGCACATATTCCATCAGCGAATTGCAGAGGAAAACCGTGCCGACCACTGAGACCAGCACCACAACAGTGGTCGCCGTGCTGTAGAGGCTGCTGATCTCGCGGTTGCTGTAGCCGAGGATCTTCGTCATCGAGATCGCCTGACTGTTGCGCTCGATGATGATCTTCGCCAGCAGATACATCAGCAGCAGGAACATGATCACCGCAAACACCTGAAAGCCCTGCGCAATCGAGCCCATCGAGCGCATGAGCTGGTCGGAGACCTTGGTCATATCGCTTGCGGTGATGCACGCTGCAACATTGTCCTCGTCGAGCGAGGAAAGCGGTTTGTCGGAGAAGTAGCCGGTGTAATAGTCCGGCTCCCTGTCAAAGACCTCGCAGAACTGCGTATCGGTCATGAACACGGCAAGCCCGGCAGGGTAGTAGACCACGTCGGAGACTCTGAACTGATAGCTGCCGTCGGAATACTGCTCCTCCAGTGTGACCGTGTCGCCGACGGAGACCCTGTGCTTTTCGGCGTAGCAGTTGGAGATGACGACCGCGCTGCCGTCAGGCTTTGCGGGGCAGTAGCGGCTGTCCTGCGGGAAGCCGAAGACCGAAACACCCTCGGCGGGAAGTCTGCCCTCAGGCGTCTGCAGCGTGCAGAACTGGAATTTCTCGGCGCTCTCCTCCTCTGCCTCCTCCGGCGTTTTCAGCATATACTGATAGTCCGCGATCATGTTATCAACGATCGTATCCCTGATGTTCGCGAGCATCGGCTCGAACATGACGCCGAACAGCAGAACGAAATTCGCGAGAAAGATTCCGAATGCCAGCACCAGATAATTCGGGAGATTCTGGAACAGCACGCGCAGGCGGAAGCGGTGCATGATCGGGATTTTCGTGTTGAGCCGGAATGCCTTCCTGCGTCTGGAGGTGCTCAGCTCGCCGCGCATGAATTTCAGCGGCGACAGGCGCATTTTCGAGCGGATGACAAGGAAATTGATCAGTACCATGAGAATGACCGGAATAACGGTCGTCTCGATCAGCGCATCGGCATTCCAGAGGGTTTTGTAGGTCGTCAGGCAGTAGCTGTTGTAGTACATCGCGGCCATGTGCTCCTTCAGAAGCGTATAGCCGAGCACATTGCCGATGATCGCAGCGACCAGCGTGACCGCGACCGGCATGATCATATAATGCCGTGTCAGTGCGGCGCGGGAATAGCCCGTGGCGCGCAGCGTGCCGATGACATTTGCCTCCGCCGTGATCGTGTTGGAGGCAGTGACAGCCATGATGAATGCAATGATCGCGACGAGGATGTAGAGGAAGATCGTGAACATCATCGCATCGCCGCTCATGTCGTCGCCCGCGAAGATGATCGCCTGATTGGAGAAGGCGGGGATATAGTTTTCTACAGTGAGGAAATCGGGCATTCTGACCGCTGCCGGGTCCTCGCCGCGCTCCATCGCCGCCCTGACCGCCGCTTCGGCATCCGCTTCCGCCTTTGCCTTGAGCGTGTCGGCGACATGCTCAAGAAAACCGTCCGACAGCTTTTTGGCAGCCCTGTCGTCGGCGGGCTTGTCGCACCACACCCAAGCATAGCTGAAATGCAGATGCGTATCGCGGATGGCATCATAGCCTTCATCCGTCATGATCGCGACACCGAAGCGCTTGGCATCGAACATCATGTCCGCAGCGCTCGAGAACAGTGCGCTGTAATCCGTCAGTGCGACAAAGCCGGAGACGGTCAGCTTCTGCCGCGCGACCGTCAGTGTGTCGCCGACGGAAAGCCCGTTGTTCTCCGCATAGAGCCGGTCGATTGCGATTTCGTCCGCACTTGCGGGAAATGCGCCGGACATCAGGCATTCCAGATCGACCTGTGTGCGCTTGCGGAAGATGCGCAGCGTGCTGTCGACCTCCGCAGTCGGCTCCTCCTTGTAGAAATTCTCATAGAAATCGAGCTTGCCGTCCGCGAGGGCGTTCAGCGTCTCTTCGTCGGGAATCTCAGAGAATTCAATATTGCCGTCCTCGATGCGGTAGGTCTCAAAGCTGTCGTGATAGGCTGTGACCATCGAATTGCTCGCGACCAGAAAGCCGGAGACAAATGCGATCATGCCGGTGATCGCGATGAAGATCACCGCATATTTGCCCAGCCCTGTTCTGAGCTCACGGGGGAGGCGTTTTGTCAGGGGATTTCTCATGCGCAGCCTCCTTACCAGTCCAGCTCGGAAGCGGGAATCTTGTGCTCGTTGCGGGTGTTCTTGCGAATCTGCCCGTCGCGCAGCTTGATGACGCGGTCTGCCATGCCCGCAATTGCCGCATTGTGCGTCACCATGATGACCGTGCAGCCGTATTTCTGATTGACCTCCTCGATCAGCTTGAGGATCTCCTTGGAGGTGTTGTAGTCGAGGGCGCCGGTCGGCTCATCACAGAGCAGGATATCGGGGTTCTTGACGATCGCGCGCCCAATCGCGGTGCGCTGCTGCTGTCCGCCGGAGAGCTGATTCGGCAGCTTGTGCCGGTGCTCGTAGAGCCCGAGGGTTTTGAGGATTTCATCGGTGTTCAGCGGCTTTTCGCTGAGATAGGCGCCGACCTCGACATTCTCCTTGATATTGAGATTCGGGATCAGGTTATACATCTGGAAAATGTACCCGAGATGCCTGCGCCGGTAGCGCGTCAGGGCACGGTCGTTCATATCCGCAGTCTTCTCACCGTTGATCGCGATATAGCCGCTGTCCGCGCTGTCGATGCCGCCGATGATGTTGAGCAGCGTGGATTTGCCCGAGCCGGACGGTCCGAGCAGGACACAGAATTCGCCCTTTTCGATGCCGACATCGATCCCCCTGAGCACCTCGACGCGGCTCTCGCCCTCGCCGAAGCTCTTCCGGATTCCGCTGATTTCAAGAAACATGATAAGCACCTGTCCTTTCTGAATGTCCTCGTGTTAGCTATTGCTAATCGATATCATATCACAGTTTTCCTGAAAAATCAATGATTTGCAGGAATCTTGTAGCATTTCACTGTCAAGCCGCAGCGCGATCGAAAACTATTTGTCTGAAAAGCAAGAAAAAGCCGCATCCGAATTACCGAATGCGGCTGAAATAACCGGTTGCTCAGCGCGGCTCGCAGATCAGCTTCATCGCTGTGCGCTCCTCGCCGTCGATCTCAATGCTTGCGAACGCGGGAATGCAGATCAGGTCAATGCCGATCGGAGCCAGATAGCCTCTCGCGATCGCGATGGACTTGATCGCCTGATTGGCGGCGCCTGCGCCGACTGCCTGCACCTCGACCACATGCTGCTCGCGGATGACACCGGCGATTGCACCGGCGACGGAATTCGGCGTGGAGTGGGACGAGACCTTCAATACTTCCATGATGATTACCTCCTGAAATGAATGATCGTTGCGGTTTCTGTTTTGTATCTTTGTCTTTGCTGTTTGGTGCGGATGTGGTTGCTCGCTGATACTAGTATAATACATTACACGAAAAATGTCAAGCGCTCACCGACTTTTTGTGATATCTTTTATAAATACGCGGTCGATTTTGGTACATTTGCCGGAGATGGAATCAATTTCGAGCACTGCCGCATTGATGATGCAGCTTCCGGTTGCCTCCGTAAAGTGCACCGGCGTGTGGAACCGCTGCTTTGTCACAGCGTCCTCGATGCGCACCCCGAGCACCGATTCCGACGGACCGGTCATGCCCGCGTCGGTCAGATAACCGGTGTGTCCGCGCAGAATCTCCTCGTCGGCGGTCTGCACATGCGTGTGCGTCCCGATCACTGCGGAGACCCGCCCGGCGAGATACCAGCCCATCGCGCGCTTCTCGGCAGTCGCCTCCGCATGAAAATCCACAAGAATATTGCGCATGCTGACGGTTTCCAGCAGCCGGTCGATCACAGAAAACGGATTGTCCAGCGGCTCCATGAAGGCAGTGCCCATCAGGTTGATGACGGTGAGCGAGAATCTGCCGCAGTCGACTGTGCAGATGCCGGTTCCGGGCACGCCCTCCGGATAATTCGCCGGACGCAGGATGCGCGGGTCGGAAAAGAGCGAATCGCAGCGCCGCCGGAAGCAGTGGTTGCCTGTTGTGATCAGATCGGCGCCCGCAGAGAAGAGCGCATCGGCGGATTCGCGCGTGATGCCGTTGCCCCTCGCAGAGTTCTCGCCGTTGACAATGATGAGGTCAGCGCCGTATTCCCGGCGCAGCACCGGTGCTTTTCTCGCGAAGACCTCCGTGCCCGCCTCGCCGACCACATCTCCGAAAAATAACAGCTTCAACATGTGCCGCCGACTCAGCCGATCACGATGGTGTAGGCGGTTTCCGCCGTCGTTGTGACCGGCTTTGTTGTTGTGACCGTCGTGACAGTCGTCGTGGTGCTGCTGATCGAGATAGAGCCCATCGGATTGGATGCTTCCGTGACATGAACATCGCTGCCCGAAACATTGCCGCCTTGATTCGGCGCTGTCGTCAGCACGCCGGGCACAGAGCCCTCCTGCGAGAAATAATCGGTCGTCTCCGTGGTCGTTTCCTCAGCGCGCAGCTTGTCCCAGATGTTGGTTGAGGTCGTGGTGACAGAGGTCGTCGTCACGATCGAACCCGGTTCGGATTCCTCCGGGCTTTCGCCGCGGAGCAGCGTCCCGATCCAAACGACCAGACAGACAGCGGCAACCGCCGCAATGATGGCAATGATCTCCTTCGTGCTCATAGGAAACAGCTCCCTTCTGCCGGATCATTCCGGCTTGTTTTTGGTGCGGCGGTGCTCTCCGGCGAGCGGGTTGCTGTCGATTGCAGCCTGCCGCTGCTCGCTCGCGAGATGTGTATAGATCTCGGTCGTCGCAATCGAGGCGTGCCCGAGAATTTCCTTCAGCGTCAGTGTATCGACCTTCCCGTACTGATACATCAGCGTTGCCGCTGTGTGACGCAGCTTGTGCGTGGAGAGCCCGCGTCCGGATAGCCCGGCTGCCGTCAGCGCCTCCTCGACGATCTGCTGCACTCTGCGGCGGCTGATCCGGCGGTGATTGCGGCTGAGAAAGAGCGCTCTGGGCTCCTCCGGAGGGTTTTCGCGGGAATGGATGTATTCGTGCAGCGCCGACAGGCATGCGTCATTCAGATAGACGATGCGTTCCTTGCTGCCCTTTCCGAGTACGCGCACCTGCCGGTTGAAGAAGTCGATGTCGCTGACATTCATGCCCACCAGCTCGCTCAGACGGAAGCCGCAGTTGAGAAACAGCGTGACGATGCAGTAATCGCGCAGTGTGTCGTGGGAGGGCATCTGCTCGGTGCTCTCCAGCATCCGCTGGCTTTCCTCGAGGGTCAGGAACCGGGGCAGTCCCTTCTTGACGGCGGGCAGCTCAAGGCTCTGGCAGGGGTCCGCGCTGAGATAGCCGCGCGTCTTCGTCAGGAATCTGAACATACTGCGCACGGCGCTGAGCCTTCTTGAAACGGAGCGCGGCGTGTTTCCGCGCGTATCGCGCAGATAGCGGATATAATCATAGAGCATGGAAACGGTGACCTGTGAAAGCTCGTCGACCGTGATATCCGTCAGCGGGATCTCCTCGCCGTCTGTCGGGCGGATGCCCTTCAACGTGCAGTGCATCCAGCGCAGAAACAGCGCATTATCGTGATAATACTCCGCCACGGTCCGCTGCGACCGGCCGCGGATCACGTCAAGATGCGTCAGATAGTCGTTGAAAAACATCGGGTTTGCGGAACGGTCTATGTTCATTCTGACACTTCCTTTCCATGTTATTATACCGGAATTTGCTGCATTTTGCAAGGGGTTCTGTGAATTTTCCGCGGATTTGTACTGTTTTTGCGTTGCGCGCCGCGCTTTGCCGGAAAAGAAACCATGAAAATATGCCATGTTTCCTCCGATTTTGTCAATTCGATACAAAAACCGCGCGTTCTCTTGCTTTTAGGCTGTCGCTCTGATATAATATAATTGTATGATTATGCGAAATGATATCAGGGGGAGATGATCGCATGAGCGAAAAAACCTTTGCACTGATCCGGCAGCTCGCCGACCTCCGCGGTCTGACCGGCAGAGAGAATGCTGTCGGGCAGGAGGCTGCGGCGCTGCTTTCGCGGTATGTTCCCGATGCGGCATTCCGCAGCGGCTCGGTGACGGCGCATCTGGGCAGCGACCCGGAGAAGCCTGTGCTGCTGTTCTGTGCGCATCTCGATCAGGTCGGCTTTCTGGTCACCGATATCACGGCAGACGGCTTTCTGCGCATCGGTGCGGTCGGCGGCATTGACCGGCGCATTCTGCTCGGACGCGCTGTCTCTGTGCACACAAAGGAGCGTGTGCTGCCCGGCGTGATCTCCATTCTGCCGCCGCATCTGCTGAAGGGCGAGCAGGCAGTGCCGGAGGAATCCATGCTCTGCGTCGACCTCGGCTTTGCGGACGGCGATGCCGTGCGGCAGCTCGTCCGGCAGGGAGACGCCGTATATTATGCGGAGACCTGCAAGCCGCTCGGGAACGGTCTGATCACCGGTCCGGCGCTGGATGACCGTGCGGGCGCTGCGGCGCTGCTGCTCACGGCAGAACTGCTTGCCGAGGAACCCGCGCTGCCCTGTAACGTGACCTTTGTGTTCAGCGGGCAGGAGGAGCGCGGCGGGCGCGGCGCGATCATCGCGGCACAGACCGAGCACCCAGATTTCGCGATCGCGGTGGACTCGACCTTCGCCGTCCAGCACGACGATTCCGACGAATGCTTTCAGATTGGCGGCGGTCCTGCGATCGGTGTTTCGCCGATGCTCGATCAGGCGCTCTCGGAGGCGCTGATCGGTACTGCTGTGCGCTGCGGCATCCCGTATCAGATCGAGGTGATGCCCGAGGGCACCGGCACCGACGCCGACAATCTCGCACTGGCGCCGGACGGCTGCGCGGCAGGCACGGTCTCATTCCCGATCCGAAATATGCACACACCGGTCGAGATCGCCGATATGAGAGATATTGAACAAACCGCAAGGCTGCTTGCAGAATACGCAAAGGAGTGCGGCAAGGCATGAATATCAACGAACTGAATACGCTCTGCACCCTCTGCGGGACCTCCGGCAGAGAACATGCGGTGCGCGCATATATCCTCGATGAACTGAAGAAAGCAGGCGTGCCGGACAGTGCCGTGACGGTTGACCGGCTGGGCAATGTGCTTGTGCATATCACCGGAGAAAAACGCCCGAAGCATAAAGTGATGTTTTCTGCGCATTTAGATGAAGTCGCGCTCATGGTGACGGAGCTGAACGGCGACGGCACGCTCTCCTTCGGCGCAGTCGGCGGCATCAGCGCGGCAGCGGTGATCGGGCGGCAGGTGCTGGTCGGCAGCGATCAGATTCACGGCGTGATCGGCACAAAGCCGGTGCATCATCTGAGCAAAGCCGAGCGCACGCAGCCCGCGGATTTTTCCGCGCTGTACTGCGACATCGGCACTGCATCCCGCGAAAAGACCGCGGCGCTGGTTTCGCCCGGGGACATCATCTATTTCGACACCGAGCCGATGACATTCGGTGACGGCTCCTACGCGGCAAAGGCAATCGACGACCGCTTCGGCTGCCTGATCCTGCTCGTTCTCATCCGCAAATATGCAGAGAACGCGGAATATGACACGGACTTTGCGTTTGTTGTGCAGGAGGAGGTCGGGCTGCGCGGCGCGGGCGTTGCGGCGAATGCCGTTCAGCCCGAGATCGCCGTGATCTTTGAAGCGACCACTGCCGCCGATCTGCCCGATTCGCACGGCACAGAGCGCGTCTGCGAGCTCGGGAATGGCGCGGTGATCTCGTTTATTGACGGACGCACGATCTACGACAAGGCACTCTATGACCACGCGACCGCGTGCTGTGAGAAAAACGGCATCCCGTGGCAGACGAAGAAAAAAATCGCGGGCGGCAATGACGCAGGCGCGATTCAGCATGCCGGAAACGGTGTGCGCGTGCTCGCGGTCTCGGTGCCGTGCCGGTATCTTCATGCGCCGGTGTCAGTCATCCGGCTCTCCGATGCGGAGGCGTGCGAAAGGCTCGCGGAGCTGCTGATGCTGACGCTGCGGTCGGATTTTGAGGGCGAACTATGATTACACAGGTCACAGAGCCGCGGCGGCTTGATCTGCAAATGCTGGCAAAATGCCACTACGGGCGCAAGATGCTGAGCAATCTCGCCGCATACGGCACAGACTTTGCCTACTGCCGTTTTTTTACGCTCAAATCATGCGGCAGGACCGCATGGCTCATGCTGCAGAACAGCACACTGCTGGTCTCGACGCAGGCGGATTTCTCCGGGGATGAGGAAGCCGCGCAGGAGCTGTCTCTGTTCGCGGAGATGCACCAGCCGTTTCGCATCGAGGGCAGCGGAACACTGCTCTCCGGGCTCGTTCTCCGCAATTATTCGGCACTGCCCCGCTATGTGTTCGGGCTCAATCCCGCACCGGTCTCGCCGCTCTTCCGCGACGAAGAGGTCTGCCGCGACCCGAAGCTCGACGATGTGTATACGATTCTCTCGGAGGGTTTTCCGAATATCATCGCCTATGACATGTGGCTGACCGACACCTCGCACATGGTGCGGCGCGGTCTGCGGCACTGCTATACCTATTTCGGCGTGACTGCCGCAACTGCGATCTACGACTACGAGAACCATGTGCTGATCGGGCAGGTCGCGACAAAGCGCTCTGCGCGCGGGAAGGGCTATGCCCGCGACTTTCTGCACTGGATCGCAAACGACCTTGCGGCACGCGGCAAGGACGGCATCCTCTATGCACTCGATATCCGCAAGAGCTTCTATGAGGAGATCGGCTTCACGCTCCTCGAATCGGAATTTGTGTGGGAACGGCTGCATCCGGGCGACCCCGACGGCGGAAAGGGCATTCTGTAAGAGTATCCCGCTGCGCGGACAGCTTCTGAACCGGCAAAGATCCCAAGCCCCGCTGCATCTGAAAGCAATCAATCTGTATTCTGTATAAAGGGAACAGGAAGTGACATTTTGAATTCGGTATTTGATTTTGACCCCCGTCTGCTGCAGGCGGCAAAGGAGGCCGAAGCCGCCGCCGCAGAGCAGTTTGCGGCGATCGACGCGGTCTCGCAGCACGCAAGCGCGAAGGTGCTGCGCGCATTCCAGCTCAATCAGGTCTCTGCGGCTTGCTTTGCAGGCGCAAACGGCTACGGCTATGACGACGTCGGGCGCGATAAGCTCGACCGCGTCTGGGCAGACGTGTTTCACACGGAGGATGCCCTCGTGCGGCACCAGTTCGTCTCGGGGACGCATGCGCTCTCGACGGCGCTCTTCGGCGTGCTGCGCACCGGCGACAAAATGGTCAGCGTTACCGGCGCGCCCTATGATACGCTTGAGGAGGTCATCGGCATCCGCGGCAAGGGCAACGGCTCTCTGGCGGATTTCGGCATCTCCTATGCGCAGTGCGATCTGACCGGGGACGGTACGCCGGATTATGACGCGATCCCGCACGCGGTCAAGTGCGCGAGAGTCGTCTATCTGCAGCGCTCCCGCGGTTATTCGCTCCGCCCGGCGCTGTCTGTTGCCGATATCGCACAGATCGTGAAGACCGTGCGTGCGGTCAACACCGATGCAATTATCATGGTCGACAACTGCTACGGCGAATTCGTTGATTATGACGAGCCGACCGATGCCGGCGCCGATCTCATTATCGGATCTCTGATCAAAAATCCGGGCGGCGGCATCGCACAGACCGGCGGCTATATCGCCGGAAAGGCTTGGCTCGTGGAGCAGTGCGCCTACCGTCTGACCTGTGTCGGCATGGGCAAGGAGGTCGGCTGCTCGCTCAATCAGTGCAGAGAGATGTATCTCGGGCTGTTCATGGCGCCCGAGGTCGTCGCGAATGCGCGTAAGACCGGTGCGTTTGCGGCATCACTGTTCGGAATGCTCGGTTATGAATGCCTGCCCGATCCCAGCCGTGCGGCAGGGGATATCATCACCGTGCTGAAGCTGCGCGAGCCGAAGGCGATGGAGGCATTCTGCGCGGGCATTCAGGCGGGCTCTCCGGTCGATTCCTATGTGACGCCGGAGGCTTGGGATATGCCCGGCTACGAATCCAAGGTAATCATGGCAGCGGGAACCTTTACCGGCGGCGCGTCGATCGAGCTCTCCGCCGACGGACCGATGCGCGAGCCCTATGCGGTCTACCTGCAGGGCGGGCTGACCTACGGCAGCGGCAAGCTCGGCGTTCTGACCGCGGCACAGTTCATGTGCAATGCGGGTCTGCTGACGCTGTGACCGATTAACAAACGGGAGGAAGCTACGATGTCAGATCGGATTGAAGATACGCAGGACTATTCTATGGAGCGGTATTTCTCTGAGGGGCTGTCTGAGCTGCCCGACGGCGGCGAAAAGCCGGAGGGGCGCGGCGAGAAGAATCGGGAGGCTTCCCGCGCGAAGGAGAAGGTCAGGGAATCCGCAAAGCCCACGAAGACGAAAAAGGAGCGCAGCGGCGGCAAGTTCAAGCGCGTGCTGATGATCATTGCCGCAGCGGCGGTTCTGATTCTTGTGCTCGCGATCGTGCTGGTCATACGGCACAGGCGCAATGACGGCAAGCGCTTTGCACAGGAGCTCTCGGCGGCGCTCGGCGGCACGATGGCTGCCGCGGAGAACACCGGCAGCGTCAAGCTCCACGGGCGTTCGGAGAACGGCTATGTCAATGCGGTGATCCCACAGAACGCCTATATCGCAGAGAGCCCCCGCAGCTGCAAGGTGCAGGGCGTGCATATGCCGGAGTGGGTGATCGTCTGTGCGGCAGAGGGCGAAACGCTCTCCTCGGTGACCTATTATAATTACGAGCAGCTGGAGAAGAACGTCTGCGGCAAGGAGCGCAAATCCTATCTCGACCCGCACACGGCGCCCAACGGCTCCGATATCGTCCGCACGGAGGAGGCACTCGGGCTCGAGCCCTACAGCATCAGCTATCGCTCCGATCACACGCAGGTGCGCGATTATCGCTATTGCTACAAGGACGGCGAGAGCAAGGATCAGGTCTGCTATGTCATCACGGCGACATGGGATCAGAACGGCGTGCTGACCAATATCAGTGAAGCGCGCATCGACATGATCAGCGGCGTACTGGCACCGCGGAGCTCATCGTGATGCTGCACAAAAACGTCGTACCGGATTTGTGCATACTGCCGAAAATCGTTACAGAATTGCTACAATTTGAAAGCAAAACGGTGTTTCGGAGCCAAAATCATTGACATACGGCTGTTTTCCTGATAAAATATACTTTGGTAAATCGGATAAGTGACCCGTGCGCGGTTTCCGCTGCGGAATCCGCTTGAATGCCCGGGTAAGGAAGGAGATGGGGCAATGAGTGAACAGAAATTGTGCTACGGCTGCATGGAGCCGCTCGATGGCAGCACGGTCTGCCCGCACTGCGGCTATTCGCAGGATGCTGCGATACTGGCATGCCAGCTGAAGCCCGGCACGGTTCTGCGTGAACGGTACCTGATCGGAAAAGCCCTGGAGTCCAACGGTGAGGGTATCACATATCTTGCCTTTGATCAGACAGTCGGATGCAAGGTCCTGGTGCGGGAGTATATGCCCGAGCAGATCTGCAGCCGTGTTCAGGACAGCACACTGATCAATGTCGAGCGTGAGCATCTGGCGCAGTATAAGGCGCTGATGGCAGAATATACCGAGCTGAATAAGGCGCTGGCGCGGCTGCGCAGCCTGAGCCACCTGAATCCGGCTCTCGATCTGATCTCGGAAAATAACACGACCTACGCAGTTTATGAGTATCTCGAGGGCAGAACGCTGCTCGAATATCTCAAGGAGAATGCCGGCGAGCTGAGCTGGACGACGGTCAAGCGCATTTTTCCGCCGTTTTTCACATCCCTGAGCCTGCTGCACAATGCAGGCGTGCTGCACCGCGGCATCAGCCCGGAAACGATCTATGTGACCGACAAGGGGGAGCTCAAGCTGTGCGGCTTCTGCATCTCCTCGGTGCGCACGAAGGATACCGAGCTTGCAAGCGAGCTCTTTGACGGCTATGCCGCACCGGAGCAGTATTATGCCGACCGCAGACAGGGCACATGGACCGATGTTTACGGCATCTGCTCGGTGCTCTACCGCATCCTCACGGGATGCCGGGCGACGGATGCCAACACCAGACAGGATTACGACGACCTGATTCCGCCCGCAGAGGTCAACCCGCATGTGCCGGAGAATGTCTCCGCTGCCATCATGAAGGGTCTGACGCTCGATTACGAAAAGCGCATCCAGAACGTGACCGATCTGGTGACGCAGCTCTTCGAGGACGCTCCCGCAGAGAGCGAGGAGCGCACCGATGCGACAATGCCCTTCCGTGTGCCGGATGTGCAGACAAAGCAGCCTGCAGCCGATTCGGAGCGCCGTATCGAGCATGTCGCGCAGCCGCACCAGCCGCGGCAGCAGCAGAGCAGACCGAAGCAGCAGGAGCCATCCGTGCTCGAGCGCGTCCGCGCGCCGCTGCTGATCGCATTTCTGTTTATCGCGATCGTGACGCTCGTGGTGCTCGCATTCATGCAGATCTGGAGCGCCCAGAACGGGAACAGCACAGCAGCAGGCAGCTCCGGCTGGTCGTCCGTGCAGGACAATGTTGTGACGGCACAGACCGCTGAAACGACCCGCGGTCCCGTCAGTGACGCCGTGATGCCCGAGCTGGTCGGCATGAATTATCCGATCAAGCGCGACGAGATGGCAGGCTTCCTCGAAATGGACGTCGAATATGTGTTCAGCGAAACCGAGCCGAAGGACCAGATCGTCTGGCAGGAGCTGGAGCCCGGTACGCCGTTCATGAGCGGCAGCACGGTGAAGGTGCAGGTCAGCCGCGGCACCTCGCTGAAGGTGCTTCCGGATTATCACGGCTACAAGCTGCAGACCTATCTGGATAAGCTCGAGGAGCTCGGCTTTGTCAAGGGCATCGACGGCGGTGCGACCTCGAAGAAGGCAGAGGGCAACAAGAATAAGAAAGACAGCTCCGCAGCTGAGACGACGACCACGACAACAACGACCAATGCGAACGGCGCGAAGCAGTCCGTTATCTATAAGGCAACGGTCAACTACAAGTTTGCAAACGGCAATGTGTGCAGCGTAGAGCCGAAGGTCGGCACGCAGATCGACGTGCTCAAGGATTATGAGATCATCGTGTACTACGCGAACAACCCTGTCGTAACGACAGCATCGACCAGCCGCACGAACACCACGTCTGGCACGACGTCGGTTTCCGGCGCGACGGCATCGACCACAGAGGGCAATGCCGGGACCACGCAGCCGCCCGCATCGACGACGCAGGCACCGCCCGCAACGACTGCGGCGCCGCCCGCGACCTCCGCAACTGTTGCGACGACCGCAGCGGCAGGCGGCGAGGATTAATGCAAAAACAGACAGCAATCGCAGAAAATGCGGGGCTGTCTGTTTCTTTTTGGAGCGAAAGGCTTGACTTTTCGGGCTGCTTTTGCTATAATAGGACGGTACGGGGGAGTAACAGGCTCATTGCGAGCAGCCGTGTCAACATACTGAATGCATCTGCATTCCGGTGCGGCTTTGAATTGTGAGACTCGTGCACGGAGCGGTGAGCTGCTGTGTACGTTTCTTCCCGGGAACGGCTTCGGCGCTGCTGCCGGAAGTCGTTTTTTTATGCAGGGAGGAGCTTTTATGGATCAGTTCGGTTTGTTTCTGCTGAACAGTGCGCTGCTCGGCGTCGGGCTCGCGATGGATGCCTTTTCCGTCTCGCTGGCAAACGGGCTGCAGGAGCCGAAGATGCGCTTGAAAAAGCAGCTCGGCATTGCCGGTGCGTTTGCGTTTTTTCAGTTTCTGATGCCGATGGTCGGCTGGGTCTGTATCCACACGGTCGTACAGGTGTTTTCGCAGTTTCAGAAGCTGATCCCGTGGATCGCGCTGATCCTGCTCCTGCTGATCGGCGGAAAAATGCTCATCGAGGGCATCCGGCACCGCGGGGAGGATGACAAGCCTGTCCGGCTGACACCGGCGGCTCTGCTCATGCAGGCGATCGCGACCTCGATCGACGCGCTCTCTGTCGGGTTCACGATCGCGGAATACAGGCTGCCGACTGCGTTCCTGTGCTCCGTGATCATCGCGGTCGTGACGCTCGGCATCTGCATCGGCGGCGTGTCGATCGGGAAGAAATTCGGCACGAGACTCGCGGGCGGCGCCAATGTCCTCGGCGGGCTGATTCTGATCGGCATCGGCATCGAGATTTTTATCAAGGGCATTATTTGATTGCATCCGCCGGAATTTTCAGATTTCCGTTGCACTTTTTGCAATCCTGTGGTATAATAGAGCTATCATGAAATCGGAGGTGGCATTATGCCGTTTATCAATGTTAAAACAAACGCGAAGGTTCCGGCTGCACAGGCGGAAACGATCAAATCCGGGCTCGGGCAGGCGATCAGCACGATTCCGGGCAAATCCGAGGGCTGGCTGATGGTCGGCATCGAAGGGGAGCAGATGCTCTGGTTCAAGGGGAGCGACGCGCCCGCTGCAATGGTTTCCGTCAGCATCTACGGCAGCGCACAGGCAAATGTGCTCTCGGTACTGACCGGAAGGATCACCGCACTGCTGACCGATACGCTCGGCATCCCGGCAGACCGCATCTACGTTGCGTATGCGTCCACGCCGTACTGGGGCTGGAACGGCGCAAACTTCTGAACGAAAAACGGACCATCCGCGCGGATGGTTCGTTTTCGTTTATTCATCATCCCCGGCAACCGTGCCGCGGATGCTTTTGCCCTTGTCGTAGTCGTCGAGGAAATGGTGATATTCATCGCCGATGTGATAGGAAATGATCGTTTGCAGATTGACATTTTCCACACTGCGGAAGATGTTCTTGTCGATCGCCGGGCTTACCGCGCGGAGCTGCCGCAGCAGCAGCTTGATCTCCTGCCGCTTGGAGCCGCCGCAGTCGTTGGCATCATTGCCGATTCGCTCGGTGACGCGGCAGGCACAGCGGATAAATTCAAGCTCATTGTAGCGCATCCAGTGCAGAATCGCATCCTCCCGGACAAGATACATCGGGCGGATGAGCTCCATGCCCGCAAAATTCTCGCTGTGAATCTTCGGCATCATCGTCTGAATCTGCGAGCCGTAGAGCATGCCCATCAGGATTGTCTCGATGACGTCGTCGTAGTGATGGCCGAGCGCGATTTTGTTGCAACCGATGCTCTGTGCGATCTGATAAAGATGCCCGCGCCGCATCCGTGCACAGAGATAGCAGGGGTTCTGCGTGATCTTGTCGACCGCCTCGAAGATGCGCGTGTCATAGATTCTGACCGGCAGCCCGAGACGCTCCGCGTTCTCCTCGATTTTTCTGCGATTGATCTCGCTGTAGCCCGGGTCCATGACGATGAACTCAACCTCAAACGGGATCTTGCTGTATCGCTGGAGCCGCTGCATACATTTGCCCATGAGCATGGAATCCTTGCCGCCGGAGATGCACACGGCTATTTTGTCGCCGGGCAGAATCAGCTGATATTCGCGGATGCCCTTTAAGAATTTCGTCCAGATCGGCTTGCGGAATTTGCCGACGACAGACTCCTCGATCGCATTCGGTATGACCATATTGAACCTCATTTCTGTTGTTATCCTGCATTATTATAATCCCTTCGCCGGGTTTTGTCAAGCATCTGCACAAGGCTGCGCGGCAGACAGACGGTCAGATGGCAAGCCCCGCCAGCCGCGACCGCTGCGAACAGTGCAGCAGCCGGGGAGACGCTGCCGTTCAGCGCCGTGAACACAGTTCTTGCCGCAAAGGCGCACGCACAGCCGCCGAGCAGCGGCAGCGCGCAGATGCGGAGCAGCTTCACCGCGATGCCCGTCACACGGCGGAACACCGAGGCGGCGCCGACCAGAATGACTGCGTAGGAGAGAACCGTTGCGGCTGCGGCGCCGACCGGTCCCAGCCGCGGAATCAGCAGGAGATTGGCGAGGAGCTTCACGGCGGCACCGACCAGCATGACCGTGACGGTCGTGCCTGCTGCGCCGGCTGCCTGCAGCATGCTGAACAGCGGAAACGACAGTGCCGTGAAGATCACGGCGACGCCGAGCACTGCGAGCGGGAGGGCGGCAGCCTGTGCCTCGTCCGGGCGCCCGGAGAACAGCAGCCGGAGAATCGGCTCTGCCAGCACTGCGATGCCGAATCCCGACGGCACTGCAAGAAATGCCGTTCTGCGTAAAACCGCCTCGGCGTGCTGAGCCGTCTCGTCGAGGCGGTTTTGCGCACAGGCGTGCGAAAAAGCCGGAAGAACGCCCTTCCCGAGCATGTTGGTCACGGAGGGCACCAGATTGAACACGGTCACGGCAAGCCCGGAATATGCGCCGAAGAGGAAATTCGCTGTATCGGCAGGCGGCTCCGTTTCTGCGTTCTTTGCTGCAAATGCCGAAAGCAGACGGATCGCGGTCGCGGTGTCGATCAGCGTGGTCAGATTCGTCACGAGCGAGGCTGCGGCGATCGGCAGGAGCAGCTGCACCAGATCGCGGAGCAGGACGCGGTCGGCGGGCAGTGCTTCCGTTCCGGTCGGCGCGGGGAAGATCAGCCTTCGGCGCGCCAGCAGCATGACCGCCGTCCCGATCGCAGCGGAGAGCGTCACGCCGAGGATCGCAGCCGCAGCGGCAGCCTCCGCAGACTGTGTGCCTTGCGGAAGGACCTGCTGCCATATCTGCGGAAACCGAAGTGCCGCAAAGCAGAGCGCCAGTCCGCAGCCGACTCTGCCGAAGCCCTCGGCGATCTGTGAGACGGCAGTCGGCGTCATCTGCCGGAGCCCCTCTGCCTCGCCGCGCAGAACAGCTGAAATACAGCAAAACCAGACTGCCGGTGCAAAGCTCCTGACGGCAAGTGCGGCGCCGGGGTTTTGCAGCAGCCGCGTGCAGATCAGATTCGCGGTACAGAACAGCACCGCCCCGCCTGCGAGCCCGCCGATGCCGAAGAGCCGCAGTGCCAGCCGGATGACCCGCTGTGCTGCCCGCGGGCGGTTTTCGCCGTAATAGCGGGCGGTGAGTGCGGCTGCTGCCGTGTTGATGCCGGTGACGGAGAGCGCAAACACCGGCAGAAACAGCCCGTAGGCACAGGAATAATAGCCCATGCCCGTGCCGCCGAGCGCGGCGGTCAGCGGAATGCGGAACACTGCACCGAGCAGCTTTGCGATCAGCGCCGATGCCATCAGCCAGGCAGAGCCGCGCAGAACGGATTGTGCTTCCATGCGAAGGCTTCCCCCCTCTGCCGGTCATGTGCAGAGACCGGCTGCTGCATAATATGCGCAGAACGGATGCTTTATGCAGCAGAGCAGGCGGTTTTTCTCATAAGGCGGAATTTTTTCAGTGCTCTCCCATTGATTTTTCCTGAAATCTATGTTATAATAGAAACAATCTGCCGGATGAAGTCATCCGCAGAATACCAACGCACAATGAAAGGAATGAAACCATCATGCCCAATAACGGAACCGTGAGAAAGATGCCTGTCAGCAAGCCCTATCTGATCACCAGAAATCAGGCGCTGCACCTTTCTCCTTCCAACTTCACTCAGTTTATGACGCAGAGCACGGTATACGGCGTTGTTGTCGATATGCCGATGGCACGCAATATCACGACGACGCTCGCTTGCTACATCAACGGCGCCGCGAACCTCTATTTCAGCCCCGGCGGGGACTATTCCGGTGCAGCTCAGCGCTATCCGAGCGTCGTGCAGACTGCCCGTGCGCTTGTCAACGCTGCCGCCTCCTATATCGAGAGCGCAAAGAAGGCGGATACGCTGGAGCTCCCGCCTGCCGGCACGCATTTTGCCTATATTCTGACGACCGGCGGCATTTACCGTCTGGAGATGCACCCCTTCGACGAGAACCGCAGCGAGCGCGACAGACTGTTTATCGGGATGTATCAGCGCGTGATGAATGAGCTGCGCGGTGCACAGATGAAGGACAAGGCGGCAGGCATTGACCCGAACGCTGCTGTCGGGAACCAATGAGCGAAAGGAGCAGAGCAATGCCTGAGCAATCCACGGAAATCAAGAAGAAGCGTATTTTCAGCGCGATCCAGCCGACCGGTGTATTCACGCTGGGCAATTATATCGGCGCGATCCGCAGCTGGGATACGCTGCAGAAGGAATTTGAATGCATCTATGCGATCGCCGATCTCCACGCGATCACGGTCATGCAGGAGCCCAGTGCGCTGCGCCAGAACACGATGCGCGCCTTTGCACTGATGCTGGCATGCGGCATGGACCCGGAAAAGAGCATCACCTTCGTGCAGAGCCGCAACCCGCATCACGCGGAGCTGAGCTGGGTGCTCTCGTGCTCGACGATGTTCGGCGAGCTGAACCGCATGACACAGTTCAAGGACAAGAGCGCCAAGCATTCGGACAACATCAACGCCGGTCTGTTTACCTATCCGGTGCTGATGGCTGCGGATATTCTTGCATATAATGCAGATCTCGTGCCGATCGGCGCCGACCAGAAGCAGCATCTGGAGCTCGCGCGCAATATCGCGATCCGCTTCAACCAGCGCTACGGTGACACCTTCACCGTTCCGGACGGCTATTTTCCGAAGCAGGGCGCCCGCCTGATGTCGCTGCAGGACCCGACGAAGAAGATGTCCAAATCCGATGAAAACGCCAACGCCTGCGTGTATATTCTCGATGACAAGGACACGATCCTGCGCAAGTTCCGCCGCGCAGTCACCGATTCTGACGCGGAGGTCGTCTTCCGCGAGGGCAAGGACGGCATCAACAACCTGATGACGATCTACGGCGCTGTGACCGGCAAAACGATGGAGGAGATCGAAGCTGAATTTGCGGGCAAGGGCTACGGCGACTTCAAAACGGCAGTCGGCGAGGCTGTCGCAGACCATCTCGAGCCGGTGCGCACGGAATATGCGCGGCTGATCGCTGACAAGGCATATCTGACGCAGTGCATCGACACAGGCTCCGAGCAGGCATACCGGATCACCCGGAAAACGCTCTCGAAGGTTTTCCGCAAGGTCGGGTTTATCGACCGGAAGTGAAAATGTACTGTGATGACCCTGTGATTTTCACCAAAAAACAGTTTGCTCAGACAGTTATTATCGGGAAGGTTTGAGAAGCGCATTCAAATCGCTTGCATTTTATTCAAAAATGGGGTAATATTAAAATACTATGATAACAAGCAAAGAGACGCTTGACGCGCTGCGGGACTGCCCGCATTACGGCATCGCTGAGCTGCTGCAGATCATGCAGGTCCTGCGCAGCGAGAACGGCTGCCCGTGGGACAGGGAACAGTCGCATATGAGCATCCGGCAGGACCTGCTGGAGGAGTGCTACGAGGCAGTCGAGGCGATCGACATGAACAGCGTGCCGATGCTGCGCGAGGAGCTCGGCGACGTGCTGCTGCAGGTCGTTTTCCATTGCCAGATCGAGAACGAGCAGGGCAATTTCTCGTTTGACGATATCTGCGATGAGGTCTGCCGCAAGCTCGTGGTCCGGCATCCGCATGTATTCGGCGAGGTGTCCGTGGAAAACAGCGACGAGGTGCTCAGAAACTGGGACAGCATCAAGCAGCAGACCAAGCATCAGGAGACGGCTTCGGAGACGCTCGAGGGCGTGTGCCGGGCGCTTCCTGCACTGATGTATGCACAGAAGCTCGGCAAGCGTGCCGCGCGTGCCGGCATGGACTGGAGCTCCGCGGAGGGTGCATTCGATTATATCCGCCGGGAGACCGACGAGCTCGAGGCTGCCATGCAGCAGGGGAGTCAGCAACAGATCGAGGAGGAGCTCGGCGATCTGCTGTTCTCCTGCGTCAATACGGCGCGGCATCTGCATGTGGACGCAGAAACTGCGCTGCGCTCGGCTTCGATGAAATTCTTAAGACGCTTCAGACAGACAGAACAGCTCGTGACGGCTGACGGCAAAGACATGTCCGCGCTGCCGATCGAGGAGCTTGACCGTTATTGGGATCAGGCAAAGAGACAGATTTCCGGCGGGGAATGAACATCACGCAGGCAGTACAAAGAGAAGCTGTCTGTCTCTTGTATCGGTTTCTTCTGTCCGAGGGGCAGATCAGAACATAAAAAAGGCTATAAAGAGAATGCAATGTGGAGGATGTAACAATGACTAAAATCGAATTGATCACCGCGCTGGTGCAGAAGGGTCACTGCACCAGAAAGCAGGCAGACGAGGCACTGAGCCTTGTCACATCTGTGCTGATCGATGCGCTGGTGAAGGGTGAGAAGGTTCACCTGACCGGGCTGGGCACATTTGAGATCCATGAGCGCAAGGCAAAGGTCACGAAGAACCCGCGCACGCTGGATCCGATGACCACGCCTGCCAAGAAGGCACCGGCGTTCCGCGCTTCCAAGTCTCTGAAGGAGGCTGTCAATCAGGGAAAGCAGGAGAAATGAGACTGGACAAATATCTGAAGGTATCCCGTCTGATCAAGCGCCGCACCGTTGCGAATGAGGCATGCGATGCGGGCAGAGTCAGTGTCAACGGGAAGCCCGCGCGCGCATCCTATGATGTCAAGGTCGGCGATCTGATCGAGATCGCGCTCGGCACAAAGACCATGCGGGTGCGTGTTGCGTCGGTAGTTGAGCATGCCGCCAAGGAGGATGCCTCCGCACTGTACACCGTTGAGCCATAAGAAAACGGCACAGGGGATCAGACCTCTGTGCCGTTTTTGTTGATGATCTGCCATGCAGCGGTCAGCCGCTCCATGCTCCATGCGGCGTTTGCCGGGCTGGTGGAGGGGAGCCTGACCGCGTTTCTGTGCGTGCGCGGAAGCTGATATCTGTCGTAATATTTCGCAGCGGTGCCGCCGTTGACAAAGATCGCCCCGATCAGCGCCGCATCCAGAATGACGGAAAGGTCATTCGGGATCGCATTGCGGATGCTGCTGTCGGACGACCCGACAATCTCACACTGCGCGATCACATCCCAGAGGGCAATGCCGTTTTGGAGCAGAAATGCGCGCTTTTCCGCAACTGTCAGCGGGGTCTGTGCATGAAACACAGCCGCGGTGACGCGCCAGAAGCGGTTCTGAGGATGACCGTAGAAGAAGCCCTGCTCCCGCGACCGCACCGACGGAAAGCTGCCGAGAATCAGAATGCGCGAGTTGGCGTCAAACACCGGCGCAATCGGATGGCAGACGGTCGTTCTCTCGTTCGGCATCGGCATTACGCAGCGGTCTGCTGCGCCTCACAGGCAGCCTGTGCCATTTCCGTCAGCTGAGCAAGATACGTCTGGCGGATGCCGATCGGTTCCAGCGCGGATGTGAGCACGGTTTTGTAATCCTCCGGGTGATTCCGGAAAAACCAGAGCGACATGCCGCAGGCGTTCTCGGTCATCCAGCACAGATTGTCGGTGATCATCCGCTGCATGACCGCGCGGACAGCGTCGGCACCGTCGCCGGGAAACGCCGCAAGCAGCGAATCCAGATCGGTGATGTCATATTGCCCCTCGCCGAAATCGGCAGCCGATGCGCGCGCCTGCTGCACCGTTCCGATGCCGTCTGCCAGATAGCTGTCATACACATCGTCCATGAAGCCGTACAGCGCGGTCATCATCTCGTCCGCGCAGGAGAGATCAAAGCAGGAGACAGTCGCAGACAAATCGTTTTCCTTGTTGACCGCGATGATATCCTCCATGATCAGACCGGCAAGCGCGGCGGTGTCCATGCCGGGGTTTTTCGACCATTCGGTGACGAAATCGGTGTAGTGCCAGCCGTAGCCGCTGACGGATTCTTCGGAAGCAATCATATAATCCGCACAGCCGCGCAGTGCATACGCTGTCTCCGCATTCGCCATGAGGCAGGTGTCAAAGCCGACCCAGTCAAAATGCACGCCTGCGCCGGTCAGGGCATCGCGGAGCGCGGGCAGCGTCAGGCGGCTTCTGAACAGCGGGTCATAGCAGAGCCCGTAGAGCGGACCCATGCCGTGCCCCCAGAGGATCAGCCCGTAATGATCGGCAGGAAATTCCTCGGCAGTGTCCGCAATAAATGCCTGCAGAAAACCCCCGTCCATCGCATGTGCATCCGTCGCACTGCGGCGGAGCCTTGTGCCGGTGCTGTCGAAGATCAGCATATCGTTGCCGTAATCCGTCATGCCGGCGGTGTGCCACTGCGCCGTGCCGCCGGTCTGCACGACAACGGTCAGATCGCTGCCGTATTCCGCCTGCTGCAGCTCGTAGATATCGTTGCTTGCCTCGTAGAGCTCGGATTCCAGATCGGCACCGACCAGATAGATCATCAGCACGGCGCGCTCCTGCTTTTGCGGGAGCAGCATGCGTTTGAGGAGTGTGAGGTCTGCCGCGCTGATGCTGCCGCTCCCGTCGAGGTCTGCCTCCGCGGTGACGTCGGCAGGTTTCGCGAGCAGATAATCGCGCAGCAGATACACGTCGTCGATATCCGTGACGCCGTCGCCGGAGACATCTCCCCTGACCGGCGTATCCGCAGCCGAAGCGGGCAGGCAGGGGAGTGCCGCAAGCAGTGTCAGCACCGCCGCGAGCATACAGCATAATCGGTTGTGTGCCTTCATATCCGGCTCCTTTCTCACACCTGCATGTCGATGCGGCTGCCTGCAGCGTCCTTTGTAACGATGATCTGCGCGGGGATCTCCGCCTTGAGATCGGCAACATGGGAGATCACGCCGATCAGTCTGGAGCCGTCCGCGAGGGTATTCAGCATGCGGATCGCCTGCCGGAGCGCATGCTCGTCCAGTGCGCCGAAGCCCTCGTCGATGAACATTGCATCGAGCCGGATGCCGCCGTTCTGCGCCTGCACCACATCGGAGAGCCCGAGTGCCAGCGAGAGCGATGCCATGAAGGATTCGCCGCCCGAGAGCGTGGAAACATCGCGCCAGCAGCCGGTGTATCCGTCGTAGACCTCAAGGTCGAGCCCTGCCTGATTGACAAGGTTTTTGGCTTCTCTGCGGCAGCGCAGGCTGTAGACATCGCCCGTGAGAAATTCGAGCCGCTGATTCGCCGCGTCAACGACCTTCCGGAAATAGAACTGCTGCACATACGCCTCAAAGCTCAGCTTGGTCTGCCCGCTCTGCTGCCCGTTCACGGTCTTGTGCAGATCGCTGATCGCCTGATAGTACGCATACGCGGTCCTGCGTGCGCCGGTCAGCTCCGAAAGGGCATTCTTCGCGCGCAGATTGCCGTCACGGATGCGCATGAGATCATCCCGGCGGTTTTGGTCGGCAGTGATGTTCGCTTCGATCTCTGCGATCTCCCCGTCGAGCTGCTCCATCGGATAGGGCTCTGAGACCGTGCACTTGCCTTCAAGCTCGCTGATCTGCGCATGGAGCGTGTGCAGCTCCTTTTCGTAGCTCCCGATGCGGTCAGCGAGTGCTCTGCGCTGATCCTCGGTGCGCTGTGCCGCGATCAGAGCGGCTTCATCGGCAAATTCGGATTCCGTCAGCGCCGCCGCAAATTCGGAGCGGTTCTCCGCTGCTGCTGCCGCGCTGCGTTCCGCTGCGCTCTGCGCCTCGGTCAGCTGGGCGGTTGCCTTCGCGAGCTCTGTGTCCGCGGACTGCGCCGCCTTCTGTGCAGCGGCGCGCTGTTCGTTCAGTGCGGCGATCTGCTTTTCCGCGCTGGCGATATGCTGCTGCAGCGCCTCCACACTGCGGTTGTCCTTCCCGATCAGCGCTTCGAGCTCGGCAGTCATCTCGCGGTACCGGTCGCCGAGCTGCTTGGCGTCGGCGTTTGCGGTGTTAAACTCAGCTTCGGCGCTCTGCCACTGCTTCAGCGCGGCATTGACCTCCGCTTCGGTCGGGGTATCGGCAGGCTTTGCGGCGGGACGCGGATGATCGAACGAGCCGCAGACCGGGCAGGGCTTTCTCGAGATCAGCCCCTCCGCCAGAATGCCGGCAATGCCGTAGCGGAATTTCTGCGTCAGTGCAAAATGCAAAGACTCGGCAGCGGTTTTCTTCTGGTTGAGCTGCATGGCGCGGTCAACTGCCGCGCGCAGCCTGATCTGCAGCTGTGCCGTCTTTTCGCAGAGCTCCACGGCATTTTCTGCCTGCTTTTTCTGCTGCCCGAGAATTTCGATCTGCTGGGCGGCTGCTTCGGCGTCGTTCAGGGCTTTTGCGGCTGTGTCTGCCGCCTCCTGCAGACCGGGCAGAATCCCGTTCAGCTTTTCGATGCGCGCCTGCGCTGCGGCAAGCTGCTGCTCGCTCTGCTCGGCATTCTTCCTGATCAGCATCAGCGTTTCGGCACGCTCTGCAAGCTGCAGCTCTGTCCGGTCAGCCTGATTGCGGTCTGTCTGCTGCTGCATCGCCGCATACTGCGTCCGTTTCTTCTGCAGCTCTGCAAAATACTGATTCTGTTGCTTTTTCTGCTCGCGCTCTTTGATCTTCCCGTCGCGCGCCTGCTGATATTCCGTGAGCTTCTCGCCGATCTCCCCGAGCCTCCGGTCTGTTTCGGTGCAGACCTGCTCAAGCGGTGCGATCAGACTCTCTGCGTGCGCAGGCTGTTCCTTCGCCAGCTGTATTTTTTCTGCGTAATCTCCGCTGCCCTCGGGAAAAACGATCTGCAGGAGCGTCTCCGTGATCTTCACGTCGATCCGCTCGACCTTCTCCTTCGCTGCGGAATTCTCCTGCCTGACCCGCTCCATGAATCTCGCATAGCGCTCGGTGGCAAACAGCTTCTGAAACAGCGCCTTGCGGTCAGCGGAGGACGCATTGAGAATGCGCATGAAATCGCCCTGTGCGATCATGACCGTCTGCGCAAACTGCTCGCGGTCAAGCCCGAGCAGCGCACGGACCGCGTTGGTCGTCTCCTGATTTCCCTCCCATGTGTAGCCGTCGCTGAGACGCTCCATGCGGGCGTTTGCCGATTCGGTCACCTCGCCCTCGCCGCGCTTTTTGCGTCTGGTGAATTCCGGATTGCGCCGCACGGTGAACATTTCGCCGTCATGCATGAAGAGCAGCTCGACAAAGGTGTCGACATCGTTCTCGGCGTAGTCGGAGCGGAAGCTCTTGGAATCACGGCGCTTTTTTCCGCCGCTGCATTCGCCGTAGAGCGCATAGGAGATCGCATCGAACACGGTGGTCTTTCCCGCGCCGGTGTCCCCGCTGATGAGGAACAGCCCGTGCTCCGAGAGCTGTGAGAAGTCGACCGTCACAGCGTCGGCAAACGGTCCGAATGCCTGCATGGTCAGTGTACACGGCATCATAATGAACTCGCCTCCCCGTCAATTTCCTCGAGCAGCCGCTTTGCGATGAGCAGTGCGCCCTCCGACATCGGCGTACCCGCATTCTGTTCTGTGTAAAAGCTCCGCAGCAGCGACAGAAAATCGCTTTCCTCCGGCAGAGCGCCTTCAAAGAGTGCTGCGCGGTCGCCGCGCTGCTTGCCGTTCTGCACCGTGAGCTGCAGCAGGTTCCGGAAGACACTCCGAAGTCTGCGCACGGCGTCCGGCGGCGGACAGTCATCGGTCAGCGTGATGTGAACATAATCCTCCGTCTGCGCAAACTGCATCAGCGCGTCGAATTCCCCGGTGATCTCCTGCATGCCGTGCAGCGGCTTGAGCGGTGCGGTCGTGATCTGCAAATTGCCCTTCTCAAGCAGATCGACGACGGTCACGCTCTTATTCTGCCGCAGCTCGGAGAACGAATAGCGCAGCGGAGAGCCCGCATAGCGCACGGTGTCCCGGCTGACGCGCTGCGGTCCGTGCAGATGCCCGAGCGCGACATAATCGTAGCCGTCAAAGAGCGATGCGGGCACATTGTCCATGCCGCCGATCGCGAGCTCCTCGGAGCCGCAGGTCTGCGCACCGGTCAGATACTGATGTGCGACGATCACATGACGATCGTCGGGGCATTCGATCGGGTGATGGCGGAGCACTGTACGGATCGCATCTTCATAGGTCTTGATCTGCTCTGCCTCATCGGGGTATCTCTTTCGCGCGGACAGGGGCGTGCAGTAAGGGAGCAGGTGAATGTGCACCCTGCCGAATGCGTCCTCTGCCGTGAATTCCGTGACAGCCGCGGACTCCGCACCGGCGATATACACGCCGGAATTGGCTGCAAGCCCCGACAGATAGGAAATGCGCTCGGCGGAATCGTGGTTGCCGCTGATCAGATACACCGGCAGCTTCATCTGAACGAGATCGTTGAGGAAGTCGCTGAACATCGTCATCGCCTCGGGCGAGGGCGTGCTCCGCTGGTAGATATCTCCCGCGATGAGCACGGCATCCGGCGACTGTTCGCGCGCGATGCGGACGATCTGTGAGAGAATGTCCTTCTGGTCGGGAATCATGCTGTGATTGTGCAGAGCCTTGCCGAGATGCAGGTCTGCGAGATGCAAAAATCGCATGGGGAACCTCCTTTTTATGTCAGTGCTTTCAGCAGCGCACAGAGGAAATCCCAAGTGCGCGCCGCCGATGAAACGGACAGTGCTTCGCGCGGCGTGTGGACGTCTGAGAGATCGGGACCGACCGAGATGCACGCGATGCCCGCAGCCTTTGCGGCGAGCAGCCCGCATTCCACGCCCGCGTGAATCGTTTCGGTCACGGGCTCTTTGCCGAACATGCTGCGGTAAACATCAACCGCCGTTTGTTCAAGGGTTGTGCCCGGCTGATATTCCCAAGCCGGATATCTGCCGGATTCCGACGCGGTGCCCCCTGCGTCCTGCACGCTGTGTTTCATGATTTCGGCGAGCGCGTCCTTCTCTGCGTCGATTCCGCTGCGCAGAAGTGCATCGACATGAAAGCCGTCCTGCATGAGCTGCATGATGCCGAGATTGAGCGAGGTCAGCGGTGTATGCAGCTGTGGGTCGAGCCGCTGAACGCCGTTTGGCAGCGCGGAAAGCTGACTGAGCAGTGCAGCGGTCTGTTCGGCGGAGAGCGCGCTGTGAGCGGATTCCGCCGCGGTGCCGATCACCAGCGACAGACCTTGTTCCGCCGGAAATCCGGCACAGAGCCGATCCCGTTCGGCAGCGACCGCACCGAGCACGGCATCGGTCGTGCAATAGAACGCCGCCGTGCATTCGGTCGGAATGACATTGTCGCGCACGCCGCCGCAGAATGCCGCAAGCCGGATCGGTTCCGGCACGGCACGCAGCAGACGGAGCATTGCGGTGTTCGCATTGAGCAGGGGCTTGCCGATCTCCGAGCCGGAATGCCCGCCGGTCAGCCCCGAGAGCGTCAGCGTGAAAAGCGTGCCGGATGCCGCTTCAGCCGCAGCCGGATAGATCAGATGCAGCCGCACGCCGCCCGCGCAGCCGACCGTGAAGACGCCCTCGTCCTCGGAGTCGAGGTTGATGAGGTATCTGCCGTCGAGTTCGTCCGGAGAGAGCGCCGCAGCGCCGTCCATGCCGGTCTCCTCGTCGACCGTGAGGATGACGGTCAGCGGCGGGTGCGGTATGCTGTCATCGGCAATCAGCGCCATCGCGTAGGCGACTGCAATGCCGTCGTCGCCGCCGAGTGTCGTGCCGTCCGCGGTGAGCGTATCGGCGTCCCAGATGAGGTCGAGTCCCTCGTGCGCCATATCCTTTCTGCAGTCGGGCAGCTGCGCACAGACCATGTCGAGATGCCCCTGCAGAATGACGCGCGGGCGGTTTTCGAGTCCCTGTGATCCCGGCACACGGATGATGACATTGCCGGCGGAATCTGCATGTGCGTCTGCACCGATCTTGGCGGCGGTGTTCAGGCACCATGCCCGGATGCCGGCTGTATTGCCGGAGCCGTGCGGAATCGCGGCGATCTCCGTGAAATACCGGAACACCGCCTCCGGATAGGGGAATGCTGTCATTGGGTGTTCTCCTTTCCTACTGTATGAATGCGAGCCGGATGCGGATTCCTGTCAGAAGCAGCACGAGCGCGATCCCGCCGCAGAGCAGCGCCGGAAAGCGCAGACCGCCCGTCAGGAAGCCGACAGTGAGCGGAAACAGGAGCATACAGGTGTCATGCAGCGAGAGCAGCTCCTTAAGCTCCGGCGCCGATTCGCGGATCATGTCTCGCTGCCAGCGCATTTGAAGGCTGTCAAGAAGCCCGCTCAGAATCGGATGCCTGCCGGAAAACACATCGTTTGTGTGCGCGCGGTGATGCTCCTTGACGGCGCGCTTTGAGGTGATCGCCTGCAGCCGCTGCTCCAGCAGCGTCCGGATCGTGTAATGCAGGCTGCATGTGAGAAATACATCCGCGATCAGAAACAGCGGCATCAGCTGAGAGAGCAGCTCCGTGAGCAGATGCAGGTCAGAAAATTGCATGGGGTTCTCCTTTTTCTCGGCGATTGCACTTGCATTCTTTGCCGAAATGTGCTATGATTAGAGGGCGGTGCGCAAAACGCCGCAGATTCGACAGAAAGCGGGGAGCCAAGAAATGCTCACAATCAGTTCGGATGATCCGTTCGGCGCACAGGAGCTCAAGGCGCTGTTTGCGTCTGTCGGCTGGGCAGTTGACCTGTCGCCCGAGATGCTCTGGAACGCGATGCGGAATTCGTCTCATTATGTGACGGCGCGGCTGGACGGTGCGCTGGTCGGCATCGTGCGCAGCATGGACGACGGCATCTGGAGCGCGAATATCGACTGCATGGTCGTGCACAGCGCTTTTCAGCGGCGCGGCATTGCAGACGCGATGCTGAAAAAGCTGCTGGAGGTGCTCGGACAGATCAAATATATCAGTGTGTCGCCGGATTCGGCGTATGTGCTGCCGCTCTATCAGAAAAACGGCTTTGCGCTGATCGAGGGCGGCGTGCTGCTGCAGCGCAATCAGTGGCAGGAGGAAGGCTGATCCATGGGAACACTGTCAGAGATGCTCACAGGGCTGCACCAATATTTCCTTGACAACTTCCTCGATGCGATCGGCTTTCTGCTGACGGTCATCGGCGGCGGCTTTGCGCTGCTGCAGTGGCGTGCGTCGATCAAGAACAACCGCGCGGACTATGTGGAAAAGCTGCTCAGCAAGGTGATGGATGACGAGCAGATTCTGGAATTCCAGCGGCTGACCGACTACGGCAAGGAATGGTACAACGAGGAATTTCACCGTTCGGAGGACCGGCACATTCCGGTGATCGCAGACCGCACGCTGTTCACCTACAATTATATCTGCTATCTGTTTGACACGAAGGTCATCAACAAGAGCGAGCTGGAGATCTTCACCTACTACATGCTGGCACTGGCGCATGACGATCAGCTGGCATGCTATTTCCTCGATCTGTACCAGTATTCGGTCAGCAGCGGGCGGAAATTCCCGTTTGAACACTATCTGACCTTCTGCGAGAACAGCGGCTGCGTGAGCCGTGCCGTGCGGGAGAAAAAGTATTTTTTCTATGTACTCTGCATTGAATCGCAGGCGAATCAGCACGATATCGAGGTGCGTGTGCCCGACGAGGTGCGCGCGCTGCACAAGCTGGTCGGCTACCGGCTCTATATCCGGTCGGTCTCCCGCTGTGAGCACTGCAAATGCTTCGAGGACGGCAAGTGCACGGCGAAGCAGTCTGTCAGCGATCATCTGTGGCTCTGCGCGGACAACCCCTGTCCGTCGTTCGATTTTGAGACATCGCTGTGGACGGAGTGATCATATTCATTATAGCATGCAGACGGGTATCTGTCAATCTGTATCCGGCAAAATGTACAGAAAAATGCACGCGCTGTTGTAGATTCATCTGATTTCGCACAGTATCGGTTGACGAAAAGGGTGATCCATGCTATAATATATACAACTGTTTCATTTTCAGAGGGGGAGTTTTTTTATGCTTTTGACAGAAAGGCGGCTCAGACGTGCTGCCTGTGCACTGCTGACAGCATTTGCAGTGCTCTTTTCAATGGTGACCGCCGCGGTTCCGGCGCTGTCTGCCTATGCGGCGGGCGGCTCCTGCGGCAGCTCAGCCTCGTGGACGCTCTCGGGCGGGACACTGACGATCAGCGGCAGCGGCACCGTGACCGAAAAGGCATGGTCCGATTATTCCGCGCAGATCACCGAGGTCGTGATCGAAAAGGGCATCACCTCGATGCCTGCGGGCTCATTCAGCGGCTATACCGCACTGAAAACACTCTCGATGGGCTCAACGCTGAGCGAGATCGGCACTTTCTTCTGCTCGGGCTGCTCCGCGCTGACAAAGGTCACCTTCTCCGACGCGCTGACCGTGATCCCGATGTGTGCCTTCCGCAACTGCTGGGTGCTTGGATCGCTGTCGCTCCCGTCGCAGCTGACGTCGATCGGCAACGAGGCATTCTTCAACTGCATCGCGCTGACGACCCTGACGCTGCCCGACAAGGTCACCTCCGTCGGAGACAGTGCCTTCTATGCGAACAACATCAAATCCCTGACGCTGAACAGCGGGCTCAAGACGATCGGCGTCAATGCATTCTATTTCTCGTGCTTCCCTTCTGTGGAGATTCCGTCCTCCGTGACGACCATCGGGAAGGAAGCCTTCGGCATCTGCTATCTGAATGTCACGATCTCCAACGGGCGCAGCAGCGGCTATACCGAGAGCGAGGACAAATGCACGATCATCGGGCAGACGGGCAGCGCCGCACAGACCTATGCGACGACCTACGGGCATCCTTTTGTCGCAGCGGGCAGCTCGACGCACACCCACACCGGCACATGGATCGTCGACACGGAAGCCACCTGTGAAAAAGCCGGCTCGCGGCACTATGTCTGCACGGTCTGCGGGCTGACCGTCACCGAGACGATCCCCGCGACCGGACACAGCTGGTCCGACTGGAAGACCGACAAGGCGGCGACCTGCACCGAGGACGGCTCTCAGTCCCGCACCTGTGCAAACTGCGGCGAAAAGGAGACCAAAACGATTCCCGCCACCGGTCACAGCTGGTCCGACTGGAAGACCGACAAGGCTGCGACCTGCACCGAGGACGGCTCTCAGTCCCGCACCTGTGCCAACTGCGGCGGGAAGGAGACGAGAACGATTTCCGCGACCGGTCACAGCTGGTCTGACTGGAAGACCGACAAGGCGGCGACCTGCACCGAGGACGGCTCTCAGTCCCGCACCTGCGCCAACTGCGGCGAAAAGGAGACCAAAGCGATTTCCGCGACCGGTCACAGCTGGTCCGACTGGAAGACCGTCAAGGCGGCGACCTGCACCGAGGACGGCTCAGAGTCGCGGACATGCTCGGTCTGCGGCGAGAAGGAGACCCGCGTGATCTCCTCCTCCGGCGCACACAAGTGGTCCGACTGGAAGACCGACAAGGCTGCGACCTGCACCGAGGACGGCTCCGAATCCCGCACCTGTTCCAACTGCGGCGAAAAGGAGACCAGAGCGATCGCGGCGACAGGACACTCATGGGGCGCATGGAAAACAGTACATGCCGTGACCTGTACCGAGGACGGCGAACAGTCGCGGACATGCACCGTCTGCGGCGCTTCCGACAGCAGAACGATCGACGCGATCGGGCACACATGGAGCGACTGGAAAACCGAAAAGGCGGCTTCGTGCACCGAGGACGGGCTCGAATCCCGCACCTGTCTGGAATGCGGCGAGAAGGAGACCCGCGTGATCTCCTCCTCCGGCGCACACAAGTGGTCCGACTGGAAAACCGACAAGGCTGCGACCTGCACCGAGGACGGCTCGGAATCGCGGACATGCTCCGCCTGCGGCGAGAAGGAGACCAGAGCGATCGCGGCGACCGGACACTCATGGGGCGACTGGAAGACGCAGAAGGCAGCCACCTGCACCGAGGACGGCGCCGAGACGCGGACATGCTCCGTCTGCGGTGAAAAGGAGACCCGTGCGATTCCCGCGACCGGTGCGCACCGGTGGTCTGAATGGAAGATCACCGTGCAGCCGACGCTGACGACCGAGGGCATGCGCGAGCGCACATGTGCCGTGTGCGGCGAGGTCGAGCGGGAGACAATCCCGAAGCTGACCGGATATACTGTCACGGTGCTGTGCGGTGAGGGCGGCACGGCGACCCCGTCGGGCGAGACGGTCGTTGCAGAGGGCGACAGCCTGACCGTGACGTTCAAGCCCGAAAAGGACTACCAGATCGCAGCCGTGATTGTGGACGGCGTTGAGCAGAGTGCGGACAAATCCGTAACGATCAGCGATATTCACAGCACACACACGGTCAGCATCACCTTTATGAAGAAGACCGTCCAGCAGGAGCCGGTCTGCATCGGTGTGACCGCGGTCTCCAAGCGCGATTACTGGATCGAAGCGAAGCAGTTTGACATGTCGGAGTTCATCATCACGGCACTGATCAACAGCAACGGCGAGACCGTCCGGAAGGATATCACCGCGGATTGCACGCCGGATTATATTCCAGACCGCTTCTACACGCTGAGCATCGTCGGCACGGAGACACTGCCGTTCACCTATCACGGCACCGATCCCGCGCTGCTGAAATATGTGAGCGAGTACCAGATCACGGCACAGGTCAATGTGCTGCTGCGCGGGGATTCCGACCTCTCCGGCGAGGTGACGACCTTCGATGCCGGAAGGGTCCTGACCGAGTACAACTGGCGGATCATTGACTACGATTCCGATACGGGCGATCTGGAGCTGGCTGCGATGGATGTTGACGGAAACGGCATCGTCGATTCCAGAGATGCTACGGGGATACTGTACTACCTCGTCCTGCCGATCATTGATGTCCCGCAGGATTGGGAGACCGTGTTCCGGCTTCTGAAATAGCGGACAGAGCGGCAGCAGACCTTCTGTTGCCGCTTTGCTCATGCATGAATGCTTCTCCCGGTGCATAGGCTCCCTTGAGGAGCGTGTTGCGGTCATGGGTGATCTGAATTTGTGGAATACCGTGTTCTGGCAGTGGGTTCTGCCGGTGCTGCTTACGGCGGCTGCGCTGATCTGTGCGATCCGGCTGCACGGGCGACCGGTCCTGGGCTTTGGCAGGCTGCTCCGCAGGGCTGCGAAAACGCTCACCGGCAGCGATGCGGCATCGGCGGAGCAGCGAAGGGTCTCTGCGGGGGCACTGGCTGCGGTGATGGGCACCGGCAATCTGGTCGGCACGGCATTTGCGCTGATCAGCGGGGGAGCGGGAGCGGTTTTCTGGATGTGGGTCTCGGCGCTGCTCGGTATGGTGCTGGTCTATGCCGAAAATCTGCTCGGCATGCGCTGGCATACGCATTGCCGCGACGGAACGGTCTGCGGCGGCACCTTCGCGATGCTGCGGGAGGGGCTCGGCTCCGGTGCTGCCGCCGGGGCATTTGCGGTCTGCTGTGCAGCCGCCGGGCTCGGAATGGGAAATCTCGCGCAGAGCAGCACGATCGCACAAACAGCAGCAGGTTATGGGATCTCTCCGGCGTCTGCCGGGCTGACCGCCGCGCTGCTCGCACTGCTTGTCCTTCACGGCGGACGGCGCCGCATCGGAGATGTCTCCGCAAGGCTCATGCCGCTGATCAGTCTGCTGTATCTGATCGGGTGTGCCGTGCTGCTGGTCCGCAACCGGGATGCGCTGCCGTCTGCGATCATGCGGATTCTCCGTGAGGCAGCAGGCTTTCGCGCTGTCGGGGGCGGCTGGACAGCTTCTCTGCTGATGCGCAGTCTGTCAGTCGGTCTGCGGCGGGGCATCTTCTCAAATGAAGCAGGGCTCGGCACCTCGTCGCTGCTGCACATGCAGGCGGGAAATCCGTCCGGCAGAGAACAGGGACAGTGGGCTGCACTGGAGGTCTTCACGGACACGGTGCTCTGCTGCACGCTCACTGCGCTGGTCATTCTCACGGCGCCCTGCGGAATCTCCGCGGACAGCGGCGCCGAGCTGCTCCTCACGGCATTCCGCTCGGGTCTGGGCAGCTTTGCGGGCGGATTTCTCGCTGTCTGCATGGTGCTGCTCGCCTTTGCGACAATGATCGGCTGGTATCCCTGCGGTGCATCGGCAGTTCGGTTTCTGTTCGGCAGACAGGGGGAGCAGGTCTATTTTGCGCTGTATATCCTGTGTGCGTTTGCGGGTGCATTCGGCGGCAGTGTGTGGGTCTGGGCAGTCTGCGACCTGTGCAACGGGCTGATGGCGCTGCCGAATCTGTGCGGGCTGCTCTGTCTGTCGCGGCAGCTGCCGGAATGCGAGGCACAGGACGCTCAGCACGGTTTGCTGAGCAGAAAAGAAAGGGAGACATCGGAATGAAAACAGTCATTGACCGAAAGCTGTATGACACGGATACCGCGCGGCTTGTGAAGCGGGCGGATTTCACCGATGCAGACGGAAGGGTCTGTCAGCAGGCGCTCTACCGACGGCGTGACGGCGCATTCTTCCTGCTGCTTTCGGGCTCGCTGAGCAAGGGCTCGGCTGTGATCGGCATGATTGAGAAGCCTGAGCCGCATATCGTGCCGCTGACCTATGACCGCGCGATGATCTGGATGACCTATGAGGCGACCGATGCGGAATTCCGGGCGGCGTTCTCGGAGTCCCCCGATCCCTCCTGCGGCTCCATGACGGTCTGGCTTCCGGCTGCATCGGCTGCAAAGCTGCGTCTGACGGCAAATCGCCGAAAAACGACGGTGCAGGCATTGATCGACGAATGGATCGACAGCCTGTGACGGATGCACTGCGCAGAAAAATTTTCAGAAAAATGCAAAAAGGGCTTGACAAATCCATTTTGATGTGCTATAATAGGGAAGTCGTCAGGGAAGACGGCAGATGCGGATATGGCGGAATTGGCAGACGCGCATGGTTCAGGTCCATGTGATAGCAATATCATGGAGGTTCAAGTCCTCTTATCCGCACTGAACCCTCATACCAGCGTATGAGGGTTTTTCATTCGCAGGTGTAGTTTAGTGGCAAAACATCAGCTTCCCAAGCTGAGGTTGAGGGTTCGATTCCCTTCACCTGCTTCACGCGATTTATTTCCTTTTTTAGGGCGTATCTGCGATAAATTCTTCGTAGATGCGCCTTTTTTCTTATCATTTGTTAGGAAAGATTCTTCCTCATTTTGAAGCATATTTCATGATTAGGAAAGATATTTCTTTTAACATATGACAGAGGTATGACAGATTTTGATGCTCAATGATGTCTAAATCGCACAGTTGAAACCGTATTACAATCGAAAATAACACAGGCTATGGATCGACCATAGCCTGTTTTTTTTTGTGCAAATGACAGAATTTCCCGCGTTATATATAGTAGGTACTCTACTATTTTGACAAGGGGAGGTGAGGATCATGAGGAAGCACGATTCGTTTTCCGGGCACAAGAAATCTAAAGACGGGAGGAATTTCAAGCGATACTGTGTATGGAATAAGAAAACCGGAGCATTGGTAGCGGCTGCGGCTACTGCAAAAGAATGCTCAAAAGCTATGGGCGTGTCAGTTCAATACTTTCATTCTATACCATACTTTCAATCACTCGGGAGATGCCGAAAATGGGATATCGAATCCTACTTTGAAGATGATGCTATTGATTGAATCATCTAACCTTTAATAAGTTGGAGTAGTATTCGCTTTTTCTGCTGTGAGGAGTGATAGAAATGAGTAAATCATACGGCAGAGAATATGTCAAGCGCAGGACTGCGGAATTATATGACTCTCTGCCTATGGAGCTGGAAGCCAGGAAAGCCTGTTATGCTGTCAGGGATGAGATTATCGAGATCAATTATCAGTTTTTCAAGTATGTCGCATCAAATACCTTTGTCGAAGGTGCTGATTTTGAGGATAAGCTTCAAACCGCGCTACTGTCTTTCCTTCAAATGTGGTGGAAATACAAATGGACTCCGAAATACCGCGGTGACTTGTCATTCGCCGTATTCTTCAAACCGAGAATTTCAGAGGAGATACAGAGACATTTGAATCCTGTGAGTTACACGATCAAGAGGCAGTTGTGCCTTAAAGTTGCAGAGCAGTTAGGTAAAAAATGGACCGATGTGACCTACAGTGATATTTCAAAAGCCAAGTTATCTCCGGAAGATGCTACAGCATTGTGCGTTATCCTCGGTAAAAATATGCCATCTGACATCACCGAGTATGAGGAGTATATCCCAGATAGGACTCATGAAACCTCTACAGACAGATATCTAAATACTAGATATAATTCGATAGAAGAGATGCTTATACAAGAAATGATCGAGCGTGAATCCAGGCTCACTGACATGGATCTATTTGAATTATCCGATCTTTTAACAATACCAGTAGAAGAATTGAAAGCAGCTTTGCCTCGTGCTTTGAAAATGCTACATGCAAGATTGACAGAAAACCTATGATAGAAAACCGACTCTGCACATATACAGAGTCGGTTTTTTTTTATCATTGCAGGATTCTCTTGACAGATCTAATATTCCTGGACAGGACATCGCGCAGAGCCTCATCATCATGATTCTTCATCCGCTGAGTCATTTTAACGATATCATCAGAAAACGCTCTTGTGAAATCGGAATCCTCGGCGGCCATGTCATCATTACACATATTCCAGTATTCAATCAGATCAGTGTCAAATTCTTCTCGGCTGATTGATCCATCGAGAAATTCTCCGACATATTTCAGCATAAACTGGATATTCGGCATTTTCTTCACGATATTATTGACTGCATTGGCAAGTTTTCCTCGCTTATCTCCGGTCAGCTTCGAGTATTTATAGTAGTTTCTGATATATTTCCAAAAGAAATGACCCTTTGATGTAGTAGCCTGCCATTTGCGGAACAGTGTGAACGGCACATCATAATACTGATATACATCTCCTGCTCCGCCGTTCCGATCTTTGAATTGAACAATCAGATCTCCGGTCTTGTCTTTTCTGCTCTTCATAAACAGTCTGTATGCCCAGACATTAGATGACTTGACACGAAACAGTCTACTTGACAGATCCTGTGTATTGATCGCAGCCAGAATATTCTGCATCAGCCTTTTGCAGGGTGTCTTTGCAGCTTCAAATGCAGTCCAGCCATATTCATTGAGAGTCGTTTCAATCGACATCATAGCTGATTCGATAGAACGCTCAGTCGATCCATTGATTTTCTTTCCATTGATCCAGTATTTCAGAACAATAGAATCGCCTTGCAGAAAAGCTGATGCAGATACTTTTGATTTACCGACTGACCGATTCATCGAGAATGCATCATCGATCTGGTAAAAGCCTAGAATATGCATTGCCTCTGCAAATTCTTTGACATCAATCATATCTGCACCGCCTTTTGTTAAAATAGGATGACATAATCCTCATAAGCATTTCGAATCCGCTGAGATATTTTCTTGTAAATTGCATTCGACAAGCTTGTGATGTCCGAATAGGTTGCCGGAGTGAAAAAATCGCATCCGAGTGTTCTCTCATCGGGAGATACTTCAATCGTATTCACGCGAATCTTATTGGAATAGGTTGTGAGGTTGACATTGATCGTCATATCTTTAACTTCATTCGGATCACCGCCAAATTCCTCTTTGAGATGATACAACAGCGTAGTCCATACATCAAACGTATCTGAGCTGGACTGCCGCTTTTCTTTGCCGTACAGTTTCTTATACATCTCATTCCCGAGGTCTTTGACTAATCTCGTGAGCGGAGTCTTTTTCGGATCAAGTTTCAGATTGATACATCTGATATATCTCTTCATCTGTCATCACTCCACCGGTACAAATGAAATCGTACCATCTGAATTTTTCTTGATGTAGTAGTTTGTATCTACGGTCATCGCATCAATCGCGGTTTTCATCGAGGTCATAGATGTTCCGAGCAGATCAAGAGATTTATTGTGATTCAGCGCGTCAAGCAGGTCATTCCATGTGACCTTATCGACCGTAATATCTCCGGATGATCCGACAAGCGGAAGAGGATTTCCTGCCTGATCGGTGAGAGACACCGATGTAGTCTTATGTGTACCAGACTGACCGATTGCGCTCCAGAGTTCATGCTCTGTTGAAATATAAGTATCTGTAGACTCATCTGTGCTGATCGTAGAAGTATCTCCAGACCATGTGACTGCATAGAATCGGAGTGCTGCCGGTGAGAAGAAATGCTGATCCTCAATCTTTGCCTTGATGTAAAGATCTGCTTTGAGAGAAACATTGAACACTGTAGCATCATCGACCGTAGAATATCCTCCGGCGATAGTTGCATCAATGACTGTTTTACTCATGATGTATCTGTCAAAATTCAATGATGCCCCATGACTGCGCTTTGCCTGATCGGAGTCCATCGGATATCCGATATAGTTTGTAGCGGCTTTCATGATGAAATCCTGGATAGACAGAGATTTATAGGAATCATCAATGCCCTTTGCCGCCCATACAGCAGAGCCGATGAGGTTATTGAATACCTTTGTGTCTTTATACCACTGCCGGTAGTCATATCCATATGATGCAGGAGGCTTCGGCACAAGCGCATTCGGCTGATAGTAGGCATCAATGTTCGGGATTGCTACTCTCTGGAGCGGATGGTCAATAAACGGACCCCATGTTCCGAGATTCGGATCGCTTGCATTGAAGCTAGTTGCATTCCACCATGATCCGAGATAATCAAGCTTCGATGTGCAGTCAATTCCGAGCGGAGTTTCAGAATCAATCTGAATCGTGCTAGCCGCCGGGATCATGACCGATATGCGGTGTGTATTCTTTTCAACTGGCACGAGAAACATATTCTGTGACGGTCCGACATATCCGCCGTTTATTGCCATCAGGAAATAGACATAGGGGGAATTTGCACCGTTCACACCATAGATGCGGTTTCCGTTTCTGTCAAATTCAAGCTGATTATACATCGTCAGGAAGATGCTACTATTCAGCATCCATGTAGCAGAGCCTCCGGTCAGGAATCTTGAAGTGACTTCCGAAGATGTCAGGCAGATTGAAAGAAATTCGTCAGAAACATATCCATAGATCTGCTGATTGACCGTGAACGATGAAACACTCTGGAGATCCTCTGCTGACGGAACACCGCCACCGGATGCCTGTCTGCGGAGATACACATATCCAGTATTGTAGATTTGAAGCACATTCGCGTTATCGACTACATTGTCTGAAACAGGAATAAGCGCAGGACTGGATGGATTTGTCACTCGGTCAATCTCATAAACGACAAGACTTGAATCATCACGGACAAAGCTGTACGCTCCGGCAGCAAATGATTCGAGCAGCTTTGCTTTCAGAACAGGACTATCTGCTGTTGTATCTGCGATATCTCCGTTAAACAGATGCAGAGAATATGGAGAATAAGATGCAATGGGTCCGAACGGGATTGTGCCTGTAGCAGTCATTGATCCGCCGAGCATATCAGGGGGAAGTGTTACACCTGAAACCCCATCGACTGTGCCTGTGATCCCTCTTGTAGCTAAAACTGCAAGCCCGGTCTGGATTGTAGAAACATCTGAAACTGTGACATCGACCTTTGATGCGGTATCGTTTGAAGTATAGTATGTAGTCACATTCGCAGAGTCCATGTCGATGATCGAACTGTATTCAGATGTCAGCGCGGAAACATCTGACGGGAACTGTCTTGTATAGCTGGCTACTCCGAAATTCGCAATCGCTGCGGTAGGTAATGAAAAGATGATTTTAGCCGCCCACGGAAATGCAGCCGGTCCGAGAAAATCTCCATTCTGAGGATCCGATGTGCTTGTCGATCCAGTAGTAGCAGAAACACCATAAATCACTCCGCTATCGGTAAACCCAGAAAGCAGGAGATAGAATCCGGTCGTGATGCGGTCTTTCAGTTGCAGTCTGACTTTCGGCTTATCTGTAAAATCCGGTACAAGATCTTTTGTCGGAGTACTGCTTGTCGCTGTCCATGTGCCCTGCTGGATCACAACACCGTCAATGATCTTCGAGAAATCCCGGATCTCATCAGTCAGATCCTGTGTAACATCAGTGATAGTCTGAGTCGGAATGCTTGAAGATGTAGGGCTTGCAGTAGAATTATTAGAGATGAGCTGCCCGTAGTCCGTGACCTTTTCCGACCAGGTATTCTCATCTCCTGCACCGATAAACAGAGAGCCGAAAATCGTATTGGATCCGCAGAGTCTTGATGTAGCAGGAAGCTCATATTCAACATAATGCGGTCCAGAAACAGAATCAGCTTCTGCTTCGACATACAGCAGCATAGAAGATCCGAATCCGAGCGTAGATGCAAGCCATTCAGCCTCACTCGCCGGAGTAGCATCAGGATCAGCAGTCAAAGCATGGCGCATATAGATTTCATAAGCAGAATAACCTACTACTCTACCTTCATTATACAAAACTCTAGGCATAAGAAAATCACTCTCCTATCGGGTTAAAAGTATATTTCCGATACTATATTATATAAGGTTTCAGTTGGTGAAATAACCTTGTATTTATTCGGTGATGGTATTGGAAAAAGGGTATTTGACATTTCAGAATCTATATAAAGGATTGAAAAAGTCCTGTCGTAATGTTCGATGGAAAACGAGCGTGACACAGTATGAAATAAACGGTGTAAAGAATACCGCAAAGCTTATAAATGAATTGAAAATGGATAAATATAAGATATCCGAGTATCAGGTGTTCCATATATTCGAGCCAAAACCGCGGAAAATCTGTGCTACAAGAATCAAAGACCGTCAGTTTCAGAGAAGCTTATGTGATAATTATGTATACCGTGAATTGACTAAACATTTCATTTATGATAACTGCGCTTGTCAGATCGGTAAAGGCACACTATTTGCAGTAAACAGAATGAAAACGCACCTACATAAATTCTACCGCAGAAATCGGAGTGTATCTGGATATTATCTGAAATGCGATATTCACCATTTCTTTGATTCAATCCGGCATGATAATGCAAAAGATGCTATAGATAAGCGCATTCCAGATTTGACTGCAAGGAATTACATCTATCAGATTATAGACAGCTTCGACGGAGATACTGGAATCGGATTAGGTAGTCAGGTCAGTCAACTCATTGCGCTTTCGGTTCTAGATGACCTCGACCATATTATCAAAGAGAAGCTTCATATAAAACATTATGTTCGATATATGGATGACCTTGTTTTGATCCATGAAGATAGAAAGCATCTTGAATATTGCCTCGAAGCAATAAGAGATCATCTTTCCGATATCGGATTAGAACTGAATGATAAAACATCATTGCAACCGATCCGACACGGAATAACATTTCTTCACTGGAAATTCATTCTGACTGAAACAGGAAAAGTTGTAATGACACAGGAGAAATCGAGGTCAAAGCGTAGGAAGAGAAAGCTTCGTAAAATGGTAAATCTTGCAAAGAGTGGTAATATGAAGTACGATGTTATTGACAATTCATTAATGGGAATCAATGCGCATCTGTCTCACGGAAACTGCTGGAGTGAGATTCGTGATTTGTATAAAATCACTTATATATAAAAGCATAAGCAGACCGGAATAAAACTTCGGTCTGCTGCCTTTTATATGTGACCTGCCGTACAAATAGTCTAATACCTTTTACAAAGGCAAGTACATCGGCAGATTATTTCGCCGGAGTCTCACCGGACAGGATATATTCTCCTTGCATCTGACGCACTGCTTTCATCATATATTATACATGACTACTTGATCTCGCGTTCTATGGAAAGGTGCAATCGGCGGCGGGGAGCCCTAGATTGTTGTTCGCATTGTTGTTGTTCAAAGCGCCTGTCGTGTTGACATTTCGGAAATTGTTGCAGTTGGAAGGGTAGGGAGTCCGGAGCATATCAGAATATATCCTACAATCAATCTTTATAAGACTTTCCAAATTGTTCTTTGAATCGCCTTATATCACTATTTCTCCACGCTTTTACTTTGTCCTCGGCTGTCAGCATCAATCCGCTCCATATTTCTTTCTTGTCATTTGGAATACTATATGTTTCAAATGCAATCGTCATCAAAGCCCATAACGCTTCAAAATTCATCAATACAGTATGCTGGAGCATAATTCTTTTCTTCGCCATTTCTGCATCTTTCATGTCATATTTGTTTGATACTTTAATATTTACAATAGCTTTGTAGCACTCATCAATAATCCTATTACAAAGTGTCCACCTTGATTTCTTCGGAAATACCTTTTCGTTTTCGCACATCTGCAGAGTATATGCTGTCATTGTGAGTGTGTCTGCCAGTGCTTGCAGCTTATTTTCTGTTCTTTTGTTTACAGGTACTGACATAGTTTTATATCCTTTCTGAATAGCCCTAATGGAATGCTGCCCCTCTGATCCCTCCCTCACGGTCGGGGAGGGGCAGCAGATTAGGAGATTATTGGATGCAAGCGGCGGCGGGGAGCCCTAGCCTGCTGTACGCACTGTAGTGGTACAAAGCGCCTGCCGCGCTGACAGTTCGGAAATGGTTGCAGTAGGAAGGGTAGGGAGTCCTTAACCACCAGTAGTGTGCATTTCCATTAGACTTTTTGTATTTTATTCTCTTTGCATCTGTCGCGCCCTGATAGTATCCCATAAGAGTACCGACTGTTGTGTCCGTAGTGGAAAATCCGATTTCCATAGGTGAAAGCAGGAATAGCCGATCTGTCTGAATATTATAATTTGTTGACAGTGTAAAGGTCGTACCATCAAGAGAAGTAGTCTCAAAGTATTGATTTGTTCTGCTCTGGATTGTCGGTATAGCCAGAACATCTACAAAGCTCGGAGACAGCTTTGTCAGCTTTCCAGCAATATTACTGCTTCCGTATGGTCTATCAAAAATCGTCTGCGGTTTCCACCATGCATTTGCGGCTTTGTCAGAATTGAGATACTGTCTTGCACCGGATTGCAGATAATTATTTGAGCCGTACCGTGCTCTATGAATATGATTCATTGATCCGTAAGATGATGTACCCGCCTGATTTGTCGGCCCTGCAATCGTGCCTAAATCTGTTGCAGCCGGAGATGTACCGTCAACCCATTCAGTCAAAGTCAGTGCGTTCCATCCAGTTGCCGCTGTTGGGTTTTCCATAGCCGTGAGAGATGCTGTAGGTGCATATCCTGTCACCGTTTTTGGTGTCTGAGTATACGGCCAGCTCATCACGATTTGGCTATTTGCCGGAAGTTCTGCTGTCGATGTGAAATAATATGTCTTATTTCCGCCGTATGATGCGTCATAATTCGGAATCGTGAATTTATAAGTGCCAGCCGGAAGCGCCTGATTAGTATACAGAAAAGCCTCTGCAGCATCCATTGTAATCACATCATCAAGCAATAACTCACAAAGAGTCATAGAATGAGTATAGCCTTGTGCAGTCAAAGTCGGGTCGAAATGATTATCATATGCCACTACTTGAAAAGCTGTTCCGGTAGAAGGGTTAAAATTATCATAGATAATACTTCCGAGAGGATAATATTGAGGTGCTAATCCGGCTCTGACTATTTTCCTTATACCTTCCCATGTATAATACTGCGGAGATCTATATACAAAATTTCCGCTTTGATCGAGAATATGCTTTACCTCTTTATTAGTTCCAGTAATCGGGATTTTATTGATTGAAGGATACATATCAGGTATAGTTATAGATACAGATGATGGAGGCAGCTCCGTGTCAACGGTCAGCACGTTCGCGCCCTTTGCGGTCGGGATCGTGACGGCGGCATCGGTGCTGTGCAGTTCGTCCGCATAGTCTCCGATTTTTGCAAGAGGTTCGTTGACGATTGTGGTTTGTGGTTCGGCTAGGACGTACCATACAGTCACTGGAGTTCCTGCGGCGTATTGTGCGGCGAGGTATTCTTTCAGACCAGCGACCGTGTTTCCGCTTGTCTGCGCGTTCATGATATCTAGTCCGAAATTCAAGAATAGGTTACGAAGGTCAGAATAAAAACAAATAGATGTTTCTGTTGAATAACTGTACGAAAATGGCAAGTGAGAACAGATCACGTTGTTTCTACTAGCTGCATTTTTTGCAACAAAAGTGCTATATAGCGTAAGCGTTGATGTTGAACCTTGTTTGAGATATGATTCCTCCCCCGTCAGCACCAACTTCTTGATCCGCCGCACCGTCTGCGTCTGCCCGAGGTAGACAGGCACAGTCTGTCCGGCGCAGGTGATTGGGATTTTGTAGCCGTAGGGCTCGTAGGGAAGGGCGGTGGAGCCGGTGTTGAGCATGAATTCTGACGCGGTTATTGTAACGCCTGTATAGTCTGCACTGTCGCTTCGTCCACGGAAAATAAGCGTTGACACTGTTTCACCGGCGTTTATTTTGAAAGGTGGATTTCGCAAATCACGGGCGGGCGTTCCGCCGCTGAATGAAATATACAGATTTGGCGTGAATGCTGCATTGCTCACGGAGAAATTCAGATACTTGTCGCCGCTTATTGCGTTTATTTCACTTATGAGCGTTGTCATTTTATCAGCATCAATGCTTATATCCGCATAATAGGCGTTTCGCTGTGTGCCATACGCAACGGTTACGGCGCTGTTGAGATTCCCCGTCCTCACGCCGACAAACTCTGGCATGATAATATTCTGCGGCGATGGCGTTCCGGTTTGCTGTCCGTTGCCGAGCATCGACCACGCAGTCAGAGCGCCCGCTGTATCACAACAAAACTTGATAGGCTCACCTTTGATCGGAGGAGTTTTTGTAATAATACCTTGTCTTGCAGGTGTCGTATAAATAGGCATTTTATATACTCACCTCTTTATGCTTCATAGATGAAGTATAGTGGATTATCTTTTGTAGTCAGGAGATCATATTCAGCTTGCGTCATGATCGGAGGAGTAAATGATATTCCGATTGTTCCTGTTGTGGTAATAGGGGATCCAGTGATTGTGATAGAGCTGTTAGGGCTTGATGCGGCGACATTTGTTACAGTTCCGCTAGGCTCATCACCGGAAGGAATCAATACCCATGTATTTCCGTTTGAGATCAGCAGATCTCCGACTTCGGCAGCTACTCCCTGATATGTTCCGGCAGTGATGACTATATATGTGTATCCGTTATTTTCCTCTGATGCCGTAGGGAGAGATTCGACAGTACCGCCTGTTCCGAGACTCCCTTTGAAAATCATCGGCCCCTTGATCTCATTGATGAGTACAAGGTATCCTGATGCGACATCTGCTGCGAGGTCAGCATCTACATCTCCTGTGTCGGAAGATGTGAAATCCTGCGTAGCCTGATATATTGTCCCGGCATCTTTATAAACGAGCTGACCCTTTGTATACTGTGTAGCCGGAGCATATTCCACAGGAGATCCATCTATAGGTGTATGCGCTACAACTTCAATCCCGTCAAAATAGATGAATCTGACCGGATACACGTTTGTACCTGAATCATTCATGAAAAACCAGCCGTAGACAGGATGAGAGTTTTCCGGTGTATACCATCCATACCACGCTGTCCAGTTTCCCGGACCGAGTTTCGGAACAGTGCAGACATCACCGACATAGATGTAAATGTCAGTGTCCGGAACATGCATGTGAATATCCTGAATCAGAACGCTGTCCATATTTTATACCCTCTTTCTTTATAACTCAATGAGATTTCCGGCGGCAATATCTGCGGCAAAATCGGCAGATTCGGTTTCTTCGGTATCGCAGGAAGTGAAATCCCGTGCTGCCTGATATACTGTTCCGATTGTGTAATACAGGAGCTGTCCGAGCCTGTAAACTGTTGCAGGAGCATATCTATACAGCGTCACGGTTTCTGATGCCGGTGTCGGAGCATGACTTATCATGTAGACATCAATCAGATCAATGCTCTGGATCGGCTTTACATCTCCTGTTGCAAGATTGCGCAAAGACCATCCCATGAACGGGCGGTTTCCTCCCCATGTATACCAGCCGTACTGGACTTCAAAATCAATATCGCTGAATCTACCGATTCTGATAATGTCTCCCGGAACGAGATATTTGCCTGTATTCGGAATCTGTAATTGCATAAAAATCACCGCCTAGCTACAGTTTTCTACACCTTATAAAAGGTTAGAAACCGTTTCCGGGCGGTGAATTATTATTTATTCAGGATCGCGATCAATTCTTCTCTTGTCTTATGCCTGCCGCAGCATTTACTTCCCTCTGGACACCACATAAGGTATTCGCAGTGCGGTACAAGCTCTGATGCGAATTTTTGATTATAGACAGATACCGCAAGCTTCATTTGCTTTGCTACTTCATGGATAAACTCCTGCGCTCTGGAGCATAGTCGCTTATGACAGAAATGGATCAGGGCTTCCGGAGTAAATCCGATCACTAATTCAGAGGTAGTAGCTCTCGGGAGGATCATATTTGAATCCTGTACTGCTCTTGATTCTGAAATTCCATCCTCCAGCAGAGCATCTTTTATCAATGTTCTGTAACGGTCGATCATCTGCATCGCTTCATAGTATATATGATTTGCATTGTCGCTCATCTCAATAGATTTTGGAGTCGCATAATTGAATCCGGTCTTATCAATATAGCGGAAGGATGCCATATTCTTTACGATTTGATCCGGTGAAACATCTGTGATGCGCATGGACAAATCGGCATAGTTGTCAATATCAGTAAGGTCTGGATCCGCTCCGATCTCATGTCGCATGATCTGCTCGGCTGTTCCGCGGTCAATATCAGAGATTCTGAATTTGATGTATTCGCACCGGCTGCCACTCATATGCCCTGATTTCTGGCAAGCCGCTCCGACTCTTTCTGCATATTTTTCATCCGTATCATAGCATACACATGCAAATTCACCGTGATTCTGGTACAGATGCTCCAGCACTTCCGGATTCAGTATTTCTACATTCACTCTTTCTCACCCTTTGTTAAAACTTGAAATGTGTCAAGGTCGATGCCGTATTTCGACTTGATATATTTGATTATTCCCGGAGCTGTGATCTCATGACCTAAAGGCTGAATATCAAGTATAGAAAATACGTCATCAATAAACCGCTTGATATCGTCGGCAGTAAACTCAAAGCCTTTTTCGAGACAGAAAGCGGAAACCGCTACCGCCTGCCTGACTACATCGGAGGATACTTCATCATAAAGCATTGATCTTTCTTGCTTTACCTGACGCGCAACCTCTTCCTTGATCCTGCGCTCCAGAGTAGGCAATCTGCTTTTCATAATACATCCCCATTCCATATTGTCAGATGCTCTTTTGCCCGAGTGATTCCTACATAGTAAAGGTTTAGATTGTCCTCATCATCGTCAATGCGGAATGATCTGCTGCCGACACCCATCAAATGTACCCGGTCGTATTCCAGACCCTTTGAAGAGTGAATCGTACCGACATAGATCTCACTCTTGACATTTGATGCGATCTCGATGTTTGTCAAAAAGTCGATGATATCCTGATTGGATTCCATCAGTTTTGTAGTAGAAACTTGCTTTCCGAGCAGACCGAGGATCAATGTCAGTTTATCCGCATATGGAGAATCTGATTTCAGAATTTCGGATACACCTAAAACCTTTGTAGAGATATCTGGCAGCTTTGTTCCGAACATCATCATGAATTTATCTTTGTTTGTTGTCAGCTCCGGGTCGATAACTGACATTCGGATAAACTCATTGAAGTCCTGCTGTGAAAGATGACTTGAAATAAACTCAATCAGATAGGAGTCATCCAGTGCGCTGCGAATGATCTGCGGAGTATAGTCGCTTTCATTCTTTGTGGAGTATGGGATCTTGAACTTTCTCAGCCGCTCCACGATTGCATCTACCTCGCGATTAGTCCGGCAGAGGATTGCAATAGTCTGACCGTCAGCGGAGCCTTCGATAAAACGCATAATCGCATCGTATTCTGGGCAGAGCGAGATATTTTTCCACTCTACCTTATCTCCGGTTTTGTTTGCATGAAGCTTGATGTTATACGGTGAATTGCCCCAGATCTTATCGTGAGTCTTATTTGCTACTGCGCAGATCTGCTCTGTACTCCGGTAGTTTTCTTCAAGCTTGATCGTGGTCCACTCAGCGTTTTCTGCTAGCCGCTTGATGATCTCACTGTCCGCTCCTCTGAAACGGTAGATCGCCTGCCTTGCATCACCGACCACAAAGATGCTGGAGTCAGTAAAGGATCTGACGAAATCCCATTGCTTGCTATCGGTATCCTGAAACTCATCGACAAATACATACTGGAATCTCTGCTTATATTTTGCAATGCAAGGATGATTCTCCGCGAATAACTTTGCTACATCATAGCACATGATATCGAATGTGATGAGTCCTTCCTGTCGGAGTGTTTTGTTGTAGAGTTTCTTGAACGCGTCACACTCGAATTTTTCTTTAGATTTCAGAAATTCAGGAGTACCGTTTATTGCCGAATCTGGAAGCTTTGTTCCTAATGTCGTTTTACATTTGGTCTTGATCCGTTTGATCTGCGCATCAGATGCTACTCTCGGAGCGATTGAGTACCCGATTGCAGATCTGACCGCAGGATCGTGAGTGAGCAGTCGGAAGCAGAAGCTATGAAATGTTCCGAACATCGGGCTTGATTTATCCGGATTGTATTTCCTGTAGCGGTCTTTCATCTCCTGAGCAGCCGCATTGGTAAAAGTCAGGACAAGGATGCTCTCTGGTGATACTCCATCAGATACAAGCTTTGACACTCTTCCGATCAGTACACTTGTCTTTCCTGATCCAGCTGCGGAAAGGCAGAGGATCCGTTTCTCTTTAGAATCAATCGCTTTCTGTTGTGCATCGTTATACATTGTAAAAATACCTCCGTTATAAAAATAGGAGTATCAAGTATTTATCAAGATACTCCCTAATATATATAACGTGAGAATTTCGCGCTCATGCAGCTTTTTTCTGCTGGATATACGCCTCGATCTTCGCGGAGACATATTCTTCGATGTCGATCTTATTTGCTGTCATAGTATTTACGGTAGAAACGAGGAGCATATCAATGACAGCAGTGATCGTATCTGACTTGACCTTTGCCTTAGCTTCGTCTGTCCATCCGGAAGAATCTTTCAGACTTGACACAACGACCTGCTCTGTATAGTCAACACATGTTTTGACAGTGTTCTCGATGTCTGTAATCATAGACCGGAGATTTTCATTCTGTGTTTTCGACCGCAGCCATGCCGCAAGCATCGGCAAAAGGATCGCTGTTGCAATCGTGAACACGAGATTGATAACATTCGTGAGGATAGTTTCCTTCATTTGTGTATCACACCTTTCAGATATAAATATCATCCGAAATAAATCTTCTCAAAGGCAGATGCTCTTTCCAGAAAATCATTTGATCTCTTATATCTATCGAGACTGCTGATTCTCTGATCTGATGACATGATTCGATGATACGCTCTGATTGTAGATGGATTTGAAAAGAATTTCGGTCTAACAATCTGACTTGCCATAAGCGTGAATCTTGCACCAGGAGCAAGCTGCGTAAAATAATCACCAATCTGTCGCGGACTCACATTGTAAAACTCATCTGTGATATTTCCATTTCGATCGTAGTATACTCCGTGAATCTGATACAGATCGAGATCATTCGTAACCATTAGTCTTTCGTGCATATCACGCTGCGATTTATACTCGGATTTATTTAGATCACGATCTGAATATTTCGGATCTGAAAACAGTCGATATTGATCCATTCTGCGAGATTTCATATCATCGCTGATATCATCATCGTACACCTTATCTATAATGAGAACAGCCCACTGATCGTATTTACCACATAGATGAATCATCCAATCCTTGAAGATGTCAGGATTCTGTTTGTCGTAGTCATATCCGATAACGATAAAACTTTCCTCTGTTGACTCTCCATATTTTGGATCAACCCATCCGCCTAAAACCGGAATATAATCATAGTCTGCTGCGATGTCAGACTCCAGCCGTTTGGTATCATAGGATCTTTTTTCAGGGTCATTCCGATTAACATCTGTGATTGCAGAAATACAGCAGATCGGATTCGTTTTTGCGATATTCAGCACATCTGCAAATGATTTACCGCGGAGTTCAGATCCACTCTTAATATACCTTTTCATACCAATAATCCTCCTTTAAGGCTCGTACTCCGGAAACAGTGTATTCATAAGCTCCCGGACTAACACATTATCGTGCTCTGATACTAATGCTATCGTGTCATTGAAGTAAAGTTTCCCTTGACTGTTGAATCCGCATAACGCATACTCTCTGTATAAGATGATAAGCTGTTTCAATTCTTCGGAGTAGTCGATCTCTCCATCGTGGACTGCTAACTGGATGACTCTGCATTTCTCCAGTATCTGAGTCTGTAGTGCTGTGCGCTGCGCTGATTGCATCCGGTCGAAATCTGTTTTCATACCCTGAATCTCATCTGACATCGTTTTCATGTTGTCGGTCAGTTTGTTCACAGCTTCAAGGGTCTGCTTTGTTCTGCGCTTGCCTGGATTGATTTTTTCCCAATTATTCAGCACAGCGACAAGTATAGCAGATACGACTGGCATCACAACCGCGAGAACGGTCACAGTATCGGTAGTCATACTAATCACCCGACCTTCAAACTTCTCTGACGATCCATTTGAGATACTGATCTGTCTCTTTTCCGCAGATCGGGCAGATGCCGGAGATCTTTGTGACTTCCTGATCGCTCTCGATCAGTGCCGAGATAAATACGCCCTGACAAGAATCACATTCTGCAATATAGTGATCCGCGATATTGTTATCGACCTCAATGTCGGGAGAATCCTCTTCAAGATCATCTACGACATCCTGCATATCGTCAACACTATCTGCGACATCATCAATGGTATCCGAGATCTCAGTCTCTTCAACACCTTCACCGAGGAAGTCCTCTCCGGCAGCCATGATCGGCTTTGTAGAAGCTTTGATAGCAGAGTGTCTGCCATGCTTAATTTTCATTGGTATCACCACTTTCATTCATGTTTGTCGTTTTGAAAGACACCCTCTGTAATATCATTATATCACAGAGGGTGTTCAATTTCAAGGACAATTTATCACCATCTCACAAGCTGCGCATCTCCGGTGTTTCCGACATACAGCTTTCCGGTGCTGCGATCCTGAATCAGAATGCCAGACTTGTGACCGTTCGTGTCATTCCACGAGAAGCCGATCACATCATAGTCCATTGCACTCGGATCGAATGTACCAGCCATGTCCTCTGCGATGCCGTCCTGCACCATCTGACGGAGTTCCTTCCGAGTGAAAAGATAGCCGTTCGGGAATCTGCGAGAGGTCTTTCCGTATTTCTTGCCGTTCGGTGCTCTCCATGCAGATGCAGTAACAGCATGCTTGCGGATTCTGCGGGAAGAGCCGATGAGCTTTCCGGATTCAGGGCGATACACTCCGCGACCGGGCTTTGACTTCGGAGCAGCATTCTCCAGAACCTCATACACATAGTCAGTATTCTCTGCGATCCACTGCTCGAACATGTCCTCGTCCTGAATCACGCCAGTCTCTTCGCAATATTCGCGGAAGAAATCCCAGAGCGTATCCTCGATATCGTAGTAGTTGTAATACTTGCCGTTGTAGAAGATCGTAGGATCATCGGTGTCATTTGGAACAGTGAACTCGACATCCGGCAGACCATAGAATTTGCCCCATCCACCGTATGCAGCAGTCACAGCCTGCTTGCGGATTCTGGTAGATTCCTCAATCTCTTCCTCCAGCACAAAGCCGTAGTTTGCAAGATCTTCGAGAAGCTCATCGCCTTCAAATCGGAGAATGTCATTCAGATCAGTCTCACCGATTTCACCTTTATAGATGTCATCAATGTAAGCTTCGAGTGCATCAAGACCGTCGTTATCGACAATCTTATCCCATGTATCTATAGCATTGTCAGTCCACGGCTTGAACTCGGAAAGATCCATATAAACCTTTGCCATTTATATCACCTCACTGAATACCAAGCTCATCGAGAGCCTGTGAAATAGCTTGACCGAGAAGATAGCAGCGGATCGTAGTATCCCAATACTTCCAGTCAAAAATGTGCTCTGCGAGAGTCTTTGCTTCGATTCCGAAATCAGAAACGCATTCCTTTGCGTACTCAATGGCCTCCGGATCACCCGTGATGTAACTCATTGCGGTGTTTTCATCAGTGTAGCCATCAGGACCGTTTCCTGTGATGTCATCCTCAGCCCAAAGATCATCATTCAGAGTCTCTTCAAGCTCCTCACGGTCCTCGTAGTCATCCTCGCTGATATTCTCTTCGATGTACGCCTTGATATCATCGACAAGAGCTTTCATGTAATCGTACTTCATGATAAATACCTCCGTTTTATTTTTGATGTAGGAGCGGCTGTTGACACCGCTCCATATCATCTATCTCATATAAGGTTTAGTAGGTTGTGATGGAAAGCTGATCTGCAAACTGGATCAGATAGACCATCGGATAGGATTCATTCGAGCGGAAAAGGTCAGGCTTTTCGGTTTCGGACACCTGGTATACACCCATATGCCAGCGGATTGCGAGAGCCTGTTCTGTCGTCAGTTTGAAGAATTTTCCTGCCATGAACATTGAGGTCGTTCCGTGTCCGAGCGGGATCTGAGTCTTTGCATGTCTGAAAGCCGGTGTCTGTTCCCATGATCCGGTAGCTTCATTCTTCACGTTTTTCATGAATCTCTCATACAGTCCGATCTTGCACCAGTCATGCACAAGAGCAGTCAGCAGAGCCGCTTTCCAATCTACTTCACAGAAACTTGCAATCCCAAGCAGTTCAACCATCTTATTGTAGACTCTCAGAGAGTGCTGTACCAGACCGCCATTGCAGGCATCGTGGTAGATCGTGCTTGCCGGAGCAGTAAAGAAATCAGTACCTTCAAGCCATGCGATGCATCTGTTCGCCTTTTCATCGGCTTTTTCTCTCGGATACAGATTGCGAAAGTATCCGATGATAAGCTGAATGTATGTCTCTTCATTCTGCTTTGGGGATCCGTAGATGTCAACACGGTTTCCGTAGATGTTCTCAGGCTCATCGAGGAAGTGATTGAACTCGATGTGGACATCCTCTTCGACCATATCATCGACAGGCTGCGGGTAGGTCACATCAAAGCAACCCGGTTCAGAGTGCTCCGTAGTGATGTGCGCGATCAGCCTGCCATCTGCGGCGAGTGCATCGAACATGTGCTGTCCGATCCGTCTGAATGTGTAAGTCATAGTGACGACCTCCTTCAAAGTATTCGATGAGAGCATTTCTGTCTCTACTATATATAACGCTTGCTGGACGTAGGATCTGCACCATATTTCCTTAGCTCCAAAATTGGTGCTTATCCTCTATGCTTATTATAGCACCATTTTTGGAGCTTGTCAATACCGGAAAAAGCACCAAACTCGGAGCTTTTAACTGCTCCAAATTTGGTGCTATTGCTATATTTGAAATCACTCGATTTCAATCTCGGAGTCGATCTCATACTCCTGGATATGCGTGATCAGAGCACCGATGTTAGACCACTTATCAAGGATAGATTCGATAGTGTCTGCATATTCAGCTTTCGCTCCGTCCAGAGTCGGGAACTCCAGCTTGCAAAGGAAACCGAGCTTTCCACCGCCGTCATCAATCGTTTCGACTGTGATGGTCGGTAGAATATCTGCATCTCGGTCGGCTACAAGCATGACCTTTGCATTCTCTGAAACTTTCAGAGTATATCCGGCATTAGCCGCTTCTGCTTTGATATCTCCGAAATACTTGTCATACTGATTGTCTGCGGCTGCGCGAATAAATCTCTTCATAATTCAAGTCCCCCATTCATCAAACAGAATAGCGTCATTCGGATTCAGTAAAACGATTCCGAAATCAAACGGTCTGCGAGTCCATACTCCGTATTCGTCAATATCACCGAGATAGATATCTTCCCAGAACTCTCCAGCCTGCATAGCTTTCATCTGAGTGTATCTGTTTCCGGCATTGTCCAGCAGTTTCTTGTACCACCGCTTTGCAGTACCTTCGGTTCCATATCTGATAATCCCGTATCTTCCGGTGAAATTGTTTCTGATGAGGATTCCGTAGGATATATCCATATAAGCATCTGCGAATGAAACTTCCGGATCATACGAAGATTTGACAAACCTCTTCATAGCTCAAACTCTCCCTTATAATCGAGTAGCTGTTTCCGGCTCGGTATTGTTTCGATCTCTCTGTATCGGATGTTCCATGAGTCTATTTTCTTGATGTTCAATGATTTTACTCCGGAAAGATCGAGTTTGCGGATCTCATTGATATCAATAATAAAGGCTCTTTTGTATGTCGTGAACAGGAGAATGATGACACCGTGTACGCCGGATATCTTTGATTTTGAGAGCATACCACCGTATTGACAAGTTATATCTTCCGGAGTGTCAAATCCGGTGATCGACTTGAAATCAAAGCGGTCATGCTCTGTCTCTTTGGATTCTATATAATAGAAATCCGGTGATTTGTAGAAAGTGAAATCACAGATGTTTTTGCTGCCGTACAGACCAGAGAGCTGATCTTTTACCCGATCAAGGCAGTATCCGTCCTCCGGTCTGTCAAGCCATTCTTTGATTTTGGCCTCTGCTTTCTTTCCAGTTGAAATACTCACATCGGATCACCTCAGAGATAATTCAAGGTCGACTCACAGATTTGAGAGCGTGGAATGAATCTGGCTGATTGTAGGCTCCGCAAGCTCTGCGACAAAATTCTCAATCTTTCTTTTCGAGAACAGTTTGTCAAAGCTATCATAGATCACCTGACTTGCATCTCTGCCATTCTCGGTGATATCCATGTCAACGAGTTCAACGTCAAACTTGCTGCCGTTCACATTGATATCAAAGCGGAGCACAACCTGATTACGGCCATCTCTGAGATCAATGAACATCGCAAATACATCATCATCTTTTGAAAACTCCCGAGCACGGTCTGCAAAAGCAACAGGATCGAGTTCAAACATAATCGTATATTCCAGATGAGATCCCCAAGCTGTCCCGGTTGCGTAGTACTCAAACGAGTCATCGTCTATTGTGCAGATACCGAACTCCCCAAGCTCCGACTTCGGGAGAATCTCATTTTCAGCAATCCGATACATCTCATCCACAGTAGACTCATCAATCGGATCCCCGTTAGAATCAAAACCGTAACCGTAATCCATTTCATCATCGGACTTGATATATCTTTTCATTGTAAAACCTCCAGTTTTTGATGCATCGACTACTTCAAAGCCATGTTTCTCAGCCCAATTCTTTGCCCCTTTTCTCGATTTCCAGTTATTTGGAGCAGAGTAAAGGACTTTCCCGTCATCTGCTGTTTTTAGACCGTAGTATTCAGATGAAGTGCCCTCATTGATTACATAGATTCGGACTTTCATCGTATAATCCGTTTTTGACCGGATATATCTCTTCATATGTCAGCCTCCTCACATATAATCATCAGCCGCTCCGATCACAGCTTCGGAAAGCTCTCGGATATCGTCTTGCAGATCATCGTTATCCGGAATAATGTCATCGAGCGGCTGGATATAAATGACATCTCCTGATTCGATGAAGGTTATTGCGTAGTCTGAAATTTCGTATTCAAGGTCAGCGGATTTGAATTTCCGGTTGAAAGACTTGACTACTCCATCAGCTAATGCGCGGAAATAGGAAGTATCTTCACTTTTTGAGCAGTATATCTTCATGGATATTCTCCTCTACTATATATAACGCGGGAAATGTATGTGCCGCGCAGGTTTTTATTGCCCACGCAGCACATATTCAATTTAGATATCAGAGATACGGGGTATCATCAATAAATCCGACTTCGGGAAGATCTGCGTAGAGTGCTTCATCGGATGTTGAATACCCAGAGCCAGTGTCCTCCGCATACTTTTCGAGAAGAATCTGTTTTGCCTTGACAAAATCACGGATTCCGCTTGCAAGAGCAAAATCTTCAAGAGTGTTGTACCCATAGTATGCGAGGATGTCAATGATATCCGAATCAAACGGGACGGTACCGCTATCCGGAACGATCATATAGGAAGAAGCCTCGACCGGAGAATCTTCCCACATGACCTCTTCCTCATAGTAGTCGCGGAGTTCACGGGCAATCTCTTCTCTGGTAGCAGGATTCAGCCATGCAACAGATGCACCGGGTCCGAACTCCTTGCCATATTTCTTGACACCCTCATCAGCGAGATACTGCCAGAGCTTGACTGCCTTTTCGCGGTCGTAAACACCCTTTTTGACCTTGCGTTTCAGATTCTCGATCATCGGGGTCACGCGCTGTCTGTAGAGATCACCATCATTTGTGATGTAGAGGACAAGTTCTCTGACCGCCTCTTTGTCGATAGTGGTATCTCTCCGGGCTGTCATGATATCAGTAGAAGATTCAACGATCCGCTGCTTGAACTCAACAATCTCATCATTGATGTCAAAATCAGCCGCTCCGTTATCCCATGCTTCACGATACTCATCAGGCGAAATTAAAATCGTATCACCGGTTTCTGCATAAATGATTCTCACCCAGAATCCTCTCATAAGACCGTTATGTGCGAAATCCTCAGCATCACGCCAGTCCTCGAAATATCCAGAGTCCTCAAATCCACCATCGCGCTCATACATGAGATCGACTTCATAGAAATTCATGTCATCTGAATCCGTAGCGCACTTCACAGCACTACCTACCGGAGCATCACTGTATCCTCTGGCTTTCAGATCATTATGGTCTTTGATAATGCCGTACTGCGGATAGATATCCTCTGCGATCTCCATCGCAAGTTCTTCGATATAACCGCGGTTCGGACCGTCTGCGCGGATAATAATATCAGAATCTTCAATGAGAATAACAAAGATATCTCTGTCCTCATAAGCTTGGGTCAGATAATCGTTATTCGCTTTCTCGACAAATTCTTTTGTGATATATTTCTGAGTGACCGGACGGGATGCAGATTTGACAGATCTCTTTCCGCAAGCTGCTTTGACTACAAACTTGCGCTTTGTAGATGTAGAATCATAGATGAACGCCTTTTTTGCCTGGTCTGATTCGATTCCGAGGAGCATACGGATTCTCTCATCGCTGTATTCCTTTACCCACTCAGCGGCCTGTTTCTTTGTGACACCATAGTCCCTTGCCACAAAGTCAATACATCTCTTCCTGTCAGCCGGAGTGATGGGGCGATCTGCACACTCGACCGACTTGCGCTTTGTAGATGTAGCAGCCCTGACAACAAATTTACGCTTGCTATTCATAGAACATTCAACCTTTCTTGAAGTTTTTACTGACTGTGCTTTCTTTGTCGGAACGATAGCACCTTCCTGCACGAGATAGACGAGATTGTCCAGAATCTCACGCCAGTCATATCGACCGATGTGCTTTTCCATATCACGGATAAAGCGAGGAGCCTGATACTTGTCATACGTCATGCTATAGTATTTTCTTGCAACACTGAGCAGCAGTTTCTCCTGTTCATCTCGATCCATATCCATGATTGCGGAAACGAGAGAATCTTCATCTGCTCCGAATCCGACTTTAACAGGGGTTGACTTTATCTTTGCAAATTGCGAAAGCGTAACGGATGCGGTGATTCGCTTTGACCCTCTGCGAATACTTGTACCGGATTTTCTCGAAGATGCACACCTGATATCCTCTGACTCATAGATTCCGGTGATCCCGGTATCATCCTCATAGATATCGCAAATAACTGCGTCAAGATGCGCTTTCATAGAATCAAGACCTTTTCCGACATGCTTTTCAACCCATTCCGGATGCAGGATGATCTCTTCGGTGTAATCCATGACCTTGCCCCATCCACTCGGAGAAAGCTTTTTGCCGTAGTCTTTTTCAATTTCTGCAATATCATCGGCAGCGAATTGCGAAAGAGATACAAACATCTGCGCCTGTTCGTCTGTCAGATCAGCAGATGCATTGATAGTAAACCGCTTTTTCACATGACCACCTCTCTCGTTTTTGCCATTTGTAGGCTACTTTATATAAGGTTAGATTATTTTCCGATAAGTTTATCGAACAGTGCCGGGTTTTTCTTGATATCCAGCTTTCCATCCACGATATACTGAGATGTGCATTCCTTATCGAAGATGATGCTGTGCACTGTTTCATCAATCGTACCGGCAGTCAGGATCGTGTAAATATTGACATTCTTTGTAGCAGAGATTCTATGGCAGCGGTCGATTGCCTGATCTCTGGTAGCTGCATTCCACGGCTCATCGTATAGGATGACATTGTTTGCAACAGTCAGAGTCTGTGCTGTGCCTAATGCTCCGATTGTTCCGATCAGGATCTTATAATCGGGGTTTGTGCAGAATACGCGCTTGTGCTTTTCCCGGACATCATCTGCCATCGTGCCGGTGAAACAGCATACCTTGTATTTCTTCGATAGGAAGATGTAGATCGGTTTAAGAGCCTGTACCCAATTCGAGAAGATTACAAGCTTTTCTCCGCGATCAATGATCTCATCTACTAATTCAAGCAGCCTTTTCAGTTTGGCATTCTTTTTGATATACGCATCGTTATAGACTAACTCTTCATCAATGACTTCCGGAGATCCGTTTACCTGCCGCAGCCGGATAAACTCTGCAAGCGGATTCATGGCGGAGATGATCTTGCTTTTATTTTTCACCATACCGCTCCGGACACTTTGATACAGCCGCTCCTGATACGGAGTATTCTCTACATACTCAGTGTAAAACACTTTGTCCGGCAGATCAAGGAAAGATTCTTTCAGTCTGCGGATCATGTGATCCTGTAGCATCGCCTTTAGCTCAGGGATATTCCTATAGCCTAAAACCTCATGATCTCCATATCCACCGAAGATGCAGAAATGCTTTTGCCACTCATAGAAGCTCTTGACATTATGACCATCCACAAGTTTCAGAGGAGTAAATACATCAGTCGGCTTATTAACAATCGGAGTTCCGGTCATAGGGATCCACTGTGCGTTTGTTCCGGTATACTGCTTTATTTTTAACAAAATCTTCCCCTGAGTAGATTTCGGAGATGCATTCTTGTGGATCTCATCGAGCGCGATGATTCCGATCTCACCAGAGTTTATCATTTCGACAAGCCGCTCCGCAATCGGAAACTTTCTCCCGACCTTATACTGCAAAGCTTCAATATTGATGAGAATAAAATAGGGGAGTTCCGGAGCGGCTGTATCTCCGTACATATGACCGCACTCCAGATCTTTAAGCTTTACATCTGCGCTCTGCGGATATTTGTCATCACCGTTTTTCTTTTTCCGCAGCCCGAGGATATATCCGATCTCTTTACCGTTTGTATGTTTTCGGATATCATCTCTCCATGCGTATTTTGCCGCATTGACACAGCAGATGATGATGCAGTGCTTTACTCCATTTGCTTTTCTGCGGTATAGCGCAAAATTCATGACCTCGGCGGTCTTTCCGAGACCAGGAGAATCCGCCAGAACGAAGCCTTTTCCACCGTGAGCCTTTGCATATTTCAAGAAATCAAGCTGATGTGGAAACAGTTTACTCCCGGATTCGACATACCGATCTACATCTGAAATATCAATGTCGGGGATCTTTGTCGTTTCATCAATCGTAGCGTTTTCATTGATATTCTCATCTGATATGATCTCCAGATGAATATTCTCTGCGCTTTCCTCTACCATCTTTTGCAGCCATCCGAGCTTGTCTGTAGGAATAGTCCAGAATTTCTTTTCCGGAATGAACACTCTGCATGGGATCTGCCGGACTAAATCTACCAGATAAGGGTTATACTGGAAATAGATGTTATAGACGATATGATCCTGAATCGCTGTAATTTTTAACATAATAGAACACCTCCGCAATAAAATAGAACCGTCCTACTATATATAACGCTTCTATTTACTGCGGAGGTATGATTTTTTTATTTCAACAGAGCGGCTCGTGTTTTAGGTCCGCACAGACCGTCAACATCCAGATTATTCTTGAACTGGAATGCAAGCAATGCCCCTAATGTGATGACCTCGAATTTACCGTCAATCCGATCCTCGTAGTAGCCTTTAATAGTGAGCTGCCACTGCATCCATTTGACAGTATCACCTTCATCTCCTTCACGGAGAGTTACAGTCGGAGCGGTGTACGGATTTGTAGGCTTTGTAGGTGTCTCTTTCGGATATCCGTTTACACCCTTTGCCTTGATCTGCGAGAAGTAGTCGACATAGCAGTAATCAAGATCGCACTGACCTTTTACGCCGGGGATTTCTCCTGCTCCGGTCGGATTGATGCCGGATCCACCGTTTGCAACACCATACTGCCACATACCATACGGACCGGTATATCTCGGTGTTTTCAGATACTGTGCAAGCCAGAACGCATATCTGCTACAGATTTCAGGAGTCAGATACTTTTCTGCAAGCTCCTGACCACCGTAGATTCCACAGAAATATCCCGCTTTCTCCAGAGCATTGCAGAATGTAGTCGCAATATTTGAAACATTCTCTCTTCCTGTGTTGAATGTATTGCGCTCTTCAATGTCGTACCAGACAGGCATTTCAAACTGTTTGTCTCGGATAACACTGATGAAAACCTCTGCCTCCTGCTTTGCGTCTGCTACTGTTTTGGCATATGAATACCAATACGCGCCGACTTGCAGACCTGCTCTCTTTGCGGCAGTATAATGCTTTTCAAAATACGGGTCAATCTGTGATGCGTATTTGCCGTGTCCAGCTTTGATGATGACGAAAGAATATCCGGCAGATTTTACCTTTGCAAAATCCACATTCGGCTGATATTTACTGACATCAATACCTTTTGAAAGAATCGTTGCCATAGTGATCATCCTTTCAGATCATTCAGGTCAGCCCATCCGATCTTTGTTCCGGATTCATCTGCTGAAACCCTGATTCTTCCGTCATGCTCATCAGTATCAATGATGAAGCATTCTCTGGTAGCAAGGTATTTCGGTGTCTTTGCGACACTGGACGGATACAGTCTTGCCGCAAAGATCGTCAGCTTCTGTCCGGCTTTCAGAGATTTCTTTGATAACTTCGGAGCGGCTTTCTTCTCGACAGGCTTTTCAACCTCTGCCGGAGTTTCCGTAACAGGAGCTGCTTTCGGCTCTTCTGCTGTCTTTGATTCCTTTTTCGGAGTGGCTTTCTTTGCGGGTTTCTCCTCGACTGCAGCGACTGCATCTTCAAACAGCACCGGAGTTTCCTCAGCGATCTCGACTTTGCGCTTTCTTCCCATGATAGATTTACACCTCACTTCAATAGTTTGTAATACAGCATCCGAGTCAATACCCGAACTCTTGCCATTTTAGATTTGCTTGTAATGCCGATATATACGAATCTGAGAGACTTTGATTTCTTTGACTTCCTGAAAGACTCCATGACGGATTTCTTGATATCATGGTCATCAATATAGCAGAACTGCTCATTGATGTATTTTGTCTCAAAGTCATTTACCGCTGAAAACTGCTCCATATCTACCTTTATTCCGCGGGCTGCATAGGTCAGAGCCTCTTTATGAGTCAGAACATTTCCGGAATCCTCTGCAAGCTTTCTAGCCTGCTGAGATACATTGAACACCATCTCAAATACAGAACTGCTCTGATTCATCTGATCGAGGAATACCGCATCATCTTTCAGCGACATAACTGTTTACCTCATATTCGTATATATAGACAAACGGCTCCGAGATCACTCACGGAGCCGCTTTCATATCTGCGCAGATCAGCGTCTACGGGCAATCTTGCGGTTGCGGGCAGGAATCGTCTTGCTAGCTGCGATTCTCTTGCTAGTGCGGATCTTGCGGGATGCCTCGACATCCTCAATATCCTCATCAGCTTCGCAGGTGTAGGTTTCGCCAGCGACATCGAATGTGACGGAAGTGCCATCCGCCTCGACTGCGACATCCTCACCGGTGATCTCAGCGACAAGCTGTGCGACATCCTCTGCCTCGAACAGCAGATCAGCGGCCTCTTCCGCGACCTCAGTTTCAGCGAAAACTCGCTTTGTGCGCGGACGCTGCGGAATGACACGACCTGCCTTGACAGAACGAGAAGCCTTTGCAGTCTTTCTGGACATCTTCATCGGGATATTCCTCCTTTTATTAGTTTACTACGACAAGTCTGTTTGTCTTTGTGCCAAGCTCCTGACGGATTGACTCCAGCTCGGCATTGCCCTCAGTCAGTAAAGTCTCACCGTCAAGAGATACATTTGATCCCTCAATGGTATATTTTGAACGTGACCTTCCGAGAGCGATCTTTACAAAGGCAAGACTCAATCGGATCAGATAATTGATATATGTCTGATTTACAATCTCTGAAACATCAGAGTAGTTCGGAACATATATAATAGTGATAACCGCAGGAATCGGATCCCGATATGTGCAGTAGATCACTTTATTGTGAGGGTCATACTGCCACTGCCGCTCCGTAGTCAGAGTATTTCTGACCTGCGCATAGCCTAACTCGGTCATGATCGGTTCAAGATTCAGCAGTCCGGCAGGGCTAGTGCCAAGATATGAATTAGCACTAGCCGCTAATGTAAACACATTGCCGGAGTCGATAGCACCCATACTCAATCCGACTCTCGGATAAGCCGGGAATATATCGCAGATCTTGACCGGATCAATCCCGATTGCGGCGACATCAATGCGGCGGGCATACGGTACAGTGATATCTACCGGAGTATTCATGTATCGTTTCAATTCCTGAAAAGCGATCAGTACTCCGTCATCGACTGAAACTTCCTCGATATTCTTATTTGTAGGCAGACCGAGAAGATAGGAAACCTGCCTGACATATTCTTTCAGTTCCATCTTCTCAGCCTCCTAAAAGATTCAGAATATCAGCGGTCAGGCTATCAGCCCTCTTCCACCGGGGTCACAGTGACCGTGAAGCCCTGCGATGCAAGAGCCTTGCCAGCCTCGATGTAGTAGAATGCTTCCATGTAGGTGTCCACTGTGAACTCGACCTCGTTGTCGTCGCTCAGGACAGCGACCTTGAACTGTGCAAGCGGAACAGGGAACGGGAAGCTTGTCGTAGCATACGGCTCCATGACATTGATCGTGCCGAAGCCCTTGACATTGGTGTCATAGACAGAGCCATCGAATGCTGCGGTATCAGCATAGGAATTGCTCGGAACATACAGAGCGCAAATCGGAGTAGCGATACGGATATCGGTCGGATTTGCAGGACCACTGTAGGTGATATTGACAGTATATGCCATACTGGATCCCTCCTGAGAGATTATTTTGAAATGATGATCTGCCTCCGGACTGTATATTTCAACAGCCCGGAGTCAGATTAGCGGAATCAGAATGTGCCGACGATCTTGCCGCTGACAACGCTCTTCGGGTTCACGACCTCAGATGCGTACATCGTGGCATAGCCCTGCTGGACAGTCTGGTCGGCAAGGACGATCGGAGTGGTCTCGGTCAGCGGCATGTACTCACCGAACAGAGCGGAGTTGCGGCGGATGTCCGAGGACTTGCAGCACATGACCCACTCAATCGGATCGTAAGCCGGATCGACATAGACATCAAACTGATTGTCGATGTTGCCGAGCTTGAACGGACCGACAGTATCATCAAGGCGATCACCCTTGAAGCCATCAAGCTGCTTGATGTAGGTGCTGACGAGAGTACCGACGATCAGCTTGTTCGGTCTTGCAAGGTTGGTAGCCTGATAGACAGCGGATGCCGCCTGATCGAGTTTCAGCTTGAACATATTGATATAGTCGTGCGGAACGACAGAGCCGGAGATGACCGGAGATGCATCCCAGTTGAAGGACGGGACATAGGATGCTGCGACTTTCAGATCGTTGAAGCAGGAGGTATTGATCTCCGCAATGATCTCACCGAAAGCGGCTTCCTTTGCCATGTCATTCAGGTTTGCGCCGTACTCCTGCTGTGCCGCAAATGCAGCATAGCCGCTCCAGTAGGTAGCCAGCTCATGAGCCTTAGCGACAAGATTGATCTCATCGAGGATAAGCTGAGTCTTGCCCATCTGAGCGCCGTACTTGCCATCCGGATTCGGACCGACAGTCTCATTGTCATACTCATATGTCGCACGGACAAAATCGCCTGCGGACAGAGAGATCGAAGAGCTGAGGGTCACAGCACCGGTGACATAATTGATAGTACCGGCAGATGCACCGGCAGAGGTGAGGAGAGTGCCGTTGCCGTCATCGGTCAGAGTCGTGACCGTACCGGACAGGCTGTACTGCACCGTGACAGTGTTCGGAAGCAGAGGCAGATACACTAGATTGCCGGTCGTGAAAGAGCCGGTAGCAGTGGTGATGACCTCATTCTTCACGAGTCTGCCGGTGAAGTTCGGATCCAGACCCTGACGGTTGACCATCGGGCTGGAAAGAATCGTGTTCGCAGCGGTCTCACCCTTTGCATTCTCAGTCGTATACTTGAAATACGGCACGATCTGCTGGCGGGACTTCATTGCGACAGAACCGAACACATCCAGAACGAGGAGCTTCTGGACGAACAGCGGCATGAGCTGGAGGAAATCCGGCTTTGCGGCGATGTTCGTGGTGTTGGTCGCAGCGGTAATGCTTCTGCCCTCTCTGCGGCAGTTAGCCTCGATCTGCTTGCAGAATGCAATCTGCTGAGGATTCAGACCGCGGTAGTTTGCCATGACCGGAGCGGCAGTGCGGGCAGCCTGACGGTTGCGGGCAGCAGCGGTAATGCTAGTGCCAGCCATGACAGAGCTGCGGATTGTACGACCTGCCTGAGCCATAGGACGGCTGGAAGGTCTGACAGTCTTTTTCAGCATCTTTTTTCAACTCCTATATAAATAGTATTAGGTTACATGGTGACGATATCTGAAATATCGTCGGTCGAATCATCTACGATGATATCCGAGATCGCAGGAGCAGCCGCAATATTTGCGGTATTAGTTGCAGATTCGATTCGTCTGCAAAGCTCTCTGACTCCAGTCTTATCATCGACTTTGATTCCTGTAGGATCTACACCGAGAGATGCGGCATACATTGCGGCATATGCATCCTGATACTCATGAAGAGATTTCCTGATTTCCTCCACTTCACAGCGGAGTGCGTCATTATCCTCATCAAGGTTTGATGCGCGGGTTTTCATTTCAGTGCTTGCCGTAACGGTTTTACGAAGCTTGTCCTGTAAACTCGCAATGATGGATTCCTTTTCACGGAGATCAGAACGGCTCGATTCGATCCTCTGTCTATATATAAGGTTTGAATTTTTGAGCGTATCATTTTCCTTTTTCAGACCAGAAACAGTTTTTCTCAATTCTGAATTTGATGCGCTTTCTGAATCCAAACTCGATGTTATGGACTGCATCTGTGAAGCGGTGATCCGTCTCATAGCGTCCATCTTTCTGCGGCTTGATACGACTGCATTGGTAGCTGTGCGTCTGCTCTGTGAAAGCTGGATTTTCAGTGCTTTGACTTCTGCGCTTGCTTTCAGGTAAAGGCTCATCACAGCATCAAGCCGCTCATTCTCCAGAGTTCCAGCCGTGACCGGAGCGGCTGTCTGCTCTGGAATTGTGCATGAATCAATGAGTTTCGCTATATCGGAACGGTCAGAGAACATTCCGCGCAATTCTTTCAGCGCGGTCGCAGATGTGATCTTTCGTGCATTGCGCTTGACACTTGCACAGATCTTTCTGTAATTCGTATCAGTAGCTGCGGCGATATCGAAATTCGGAATAGACTCCGGATATGCCGGGAACGTAACGACATCAAATCCTCTGAAAATAAATGTCTCGGGATCGACCTCTGTGCCGACGATATCTCCAGCACCTCTGATCGAGATACCAAATTTCACACCGGCTTCGGTAAATGTCTTGATGATCCTGCCGACCGGAGTGTCAATGATATTGAATTTCGCATAGACTTTGCCGTTATCATCAATGCTCATTTCTGTCATAACGACACCGGCATTCATGAAGTCCATGCAGTTCGGATCTTCCGGATGACCGAGGAAACCGATGAACCAGCCGTTTTCGATTCCATCTTTGTAGTCCTCAGAGTCCAGAACATTCTCGATCACTTCTCTTGTGATATCCAGACCATTCTTATTTGTTATATTAGTATCAAGGGCTTCTCCCTCAATCGTTCCGATGATTGCACTGGATACTGTTTCCTGCATATCGGAGGCCTTGATTCCTTTCTTTGCGATTGAAACATTCATCCTTGAACACCTCATTTCAAAAGTTTGCTTGTAAGTCGGACAAGACCGCCGACGAGAAGGGTTTTCAAAGCACCTGACAGGATACCAGCTTCGACTGTTTCAGGAGATTCATTCTCCATTTCGGCAGAGATGACTTCCTGGGTTTCCGTCATATCCTCATCTGATACTTCTACCTCTGCGGTGCCGGATTTGTCATAGTCAAATCTGTATGATTTACCGTCGAATGAAATTGTTATCCCGGACTCATCCGTGTCAAGGTCGATCTGCTCTGCATCAATCTCCTCGATGGATGAAAGAATGGTCAGCAGTGATGCCGCTGAAAATAATGTTTCCTCCACTTCATTCACCTCTTATCAGATATCCTTCAAACAAGCAAATCCATCTGTCACATACTTCACTCCATCGACAGAGAATACGCATTCAGAGCGATACTGAGAAATCGGAAGAAAATATGCATCTGCAAAGAAACTCGGTGTTCCGTATGGGTTATGGGTTGCAATAGGACTGAAAACGGTCTGATTCGCGGTTTCCATGATCGGAATGTTATTGCTCTGCCCGGTGACCACTACGCCGGAATTTACCATGTTCGTAAACGGCGCGACATCGCCCCATGCGATTGCTTTCTGATTGGTGGCTTTGAAGAGGTTGACATTCCATGCTACTTTGCTGTCCGTCGGAATCAAAACACAATACGCACCGTTGTTTGTTTTAGACACGATACAGGGAGCACCATCGTACTGCCCCGGATGCATAAACATCAGCCCGTTAGCCGTGCTGTATGCTGTGCAGCCAACTCCATATATCTGCTCGTAGACACTGTTGGACGCATCCGCATAGCCATACCATTTAGCGGCATTAGTTCCGACACCGATAATAGCAAAGACCGTGTTTCCGTCAGCATCCTTGCATGTCACTGAGCCGTTTCCAGTCTCATCGAGCTCGACTGTATCAAAGAACCCACTGTCCTCAATAAACTGCGCCATTTCTGCGTAGGTCGTTATGATCTTTTTCGCGATTGCCATTCAAAATTCCTCCCATGCGCTTGCATGAACATACTCCAGAATTTCTTTAATGTAATGTGGTGCGATACTTCCGGATGCAGAGTAATCGTCCATGTCAATTCCATTCGGATAGGTCAGAATATTACCCTCGCTGTCATCATAGCTGCCGCCGACGCCGTTATTTACGGTCGACCAATACCAAATCACACCATCATACACGATTGTTCTGTTTGCGGGCACAGTGTCGTTTCCAACTGTGCAAAGAACCCCGTCCGGCAGCGGCGAGATAAAGATCGGGTCGCAATAGCCGAAGAAATGCCCTATAACGCCGATTGCCGGGACGCTGTTTGATTTTTCTCTGACATTTCCTCCGAGACTACATGTAACAGGATAATCAAAATAATAGCCGGGATCACATGTAATATGGACTTTTCTCGGCACAAGACCTGTAGTTCCCGTAAATCCTGTAGCGGAAACATCCATCTCCTGAATAGATATTCCGACTTTTCCTGATGCCTCTTTCAGAGCCTTGATATATTCAATTTCAAGTTTCCGATATGCTCTGACATATCCACCAAACTGCTCCATAGAACCGAGTTGCAGTTTCCAGATGACCTGCACGATCTGATTCTTTCCGACTCTTAGGATGTTTCTTTGAAGTATTTCTCTGTTTGCCGGGTCATCCATATCCCAATTATCGGAGTTCGGAGGAATTATTCTGTATGCCGCAAGCAGTCCGTTGCTGGATGTATTGCGCCATGTCTTATCATTCCACATACCGACCTCAGTGATAAACAAATAGTCGTTATCTCCGCGGAACTGCTTTAATGCTCCTGTAGAAATATATGCGCTGTATACAATATCAATCGTTTCAGGAAGCTCTGCCTCAGATTCCGGAAGGATCTCTCTGTATGTGATCTGTGAGCGCGGGAAGGACGGGGAGATCAGTTCACACTTGATTGCATGTTCTGAAAACACCGGACCTAAACCGAAATACGCTCTGCCGTTATTCTGCTCTTCACTGTACCCGTCAGCACCGTATCCGGGGATCTGCTCCATGTACTCCTTGTACCGTCTGGCATCAAAATCCTCATCTGACTCTCCATCCTGTTTCGGAGTAACACCGATTCCTGTAGGGAGTCCGTTTTCATCCTGATCCTGATTCAGCAGCCCCATTGTTCCGAGAGAGATGTATCTCGGAATAAACTGACTAAGCATTTCATAACCCTGATTCAGAACCCCATCGCCTTTCAGGTAATGCCCGATTCCGGTCATCAGAGAGTTCGTCGCCTGATTGTGCCCGATATGCTCTGATATGACTCTACCTGTGCCTTTATCAATAACACGGAAAGTCACGTTATACTCAATTCCGAGATTTCTTGCGATATTGCAATAATTCAAGATCAATCACCACCAATCACGGAATTTCATCATCGTTTGTTTCTTCATCATAGGTCGAATACTGCTCCAGACGGTATGAGTTTAACCCTTGCACTCTGAGCCGATAGACTTTTCCGTCTGTCATGTCACTGCTTGCGACTGTTCTATGCAGATCTGGGTTTGTGACAGCAGCTTCTGTTGTAATAACTACTGCCGGTCCCTGTGCATAAGTAGCAGGAAAACTCATACGATTCACCGCCTTTGCAGATTCTATACTATAATATATAAGGTTAGCCGCTCCGGTATTGTAAAAACACAATATCTGGAGCGGCTGTTTTCTTATGATGAAAGCGGATCACCGAGTTCGGTCATCACATCATTGACTTTCGGAACAGGAGCGATAACACTTGTAGACTGTGCCGGTTTGATTGTAGCGACTGCAAGATCACTGTCAGATGCGACCGGAGTGATTCGTGCATCAGTTGTACTGTCATAGCGGAGATTCCAGTTCGGAGGATCTGAAATATCAATATCAGGCATGGTCTGTCCGGCAGCTTGCGGATTATAACCGAGTGAGAATATATCTCCGACAAGTGCCCTGACGACCTCATCACCGTTTGCAAGCTGGAGAGAATACAGTGCTCTTGTACCCGGATGAATGCTAGGATCTGTTTCACCCTCTGCAACACTGTTACGATACCAGACCGGATCTCTCGGATCATCTCCGGGTCGCTGGAGTCGTGCATAATCATCTCTGCGATAATGACCGACAAATGTAGGACCAAAGGACATTGCCATATCCCTTGTATCGGTCAGACGCGCATCAATCGCAATCTTTGTGCGGGCATCAAATCTCACACCGGCTCTCTGGAATACATACATTCCGAGCGGTCTGACATATTCGATACATGCATCAGCCGGAATCCTGTCTGAGAAATAAACCACATCAATCGTGCCGGTTTCAAGGTCTGATGTGACATTCGCGCTGTTGACCGGAATAGATGTATCTTCAAGTCGGTTTGATAGGATATCATCTTCCTCTGCCCGCTGCTGAATGACAAACTGTGCTACATTCACATCTGCTGCGAGAATCATTCCATCTCTGCTGCCGCGGTTGTAGATCATGCTCATAAAGTAAAGCAACACTAACCGATTGAAAGCAGGGCAGAGTCGGTCATCGTATCTGTATCCCATTGTATCTGCAAGCATCCAGAGTAATTCTTCCGGGCAGCGCAGAGGATCATACAGATCGAGCAGAGATTCTGTATCGTATTGCGTCTTTTCAAGGCACATAGAGAACCAGTCAAGGAAAAATCTGAAATCCTGACTGTCCGTATAGATATCCGGCACAGGGATATTTCGGATGTTCATTCAATCACCCCACGATCCAATCAGGTGCGATCCGGATATTGTTATCAGCCGCTCCGGTATCCTTATATCTTGCAAATGAGATCGGATTGAAGTATTCCACATCATACTCGCGGATAGATGACACTCCGTTGCGGATGATCTTCTCACCCCAATTTATAACAGGGTTATTGATACTACCGGCATCGAAATACTTGATCCGACTGTCAGCGTTTTCAATGACCTCGACAACCTCCATAATTGTAGGTTTCTGACCGAAGTCTCTGTTTGCCGGTGCGAAATACAGTGCAAGAGCCTCTTTGACCTTTGCGATGATTGCCGCTGCAACATCTGCCGAAACAGGAGCTTTCGGGTAGATCTCTCCGACCACAAACCACGGAAAGATTCTTGCATATCCGAATGAGAGGTCAACTGTCATTGCCTGTAACGGTCTGAAATCCGCAAGCACTCCATCAATGAAGCTGTAAGGCGGTTTATACCGGATATATGCTCCACCATCCCTAACAGTCGGACTGTTTCCTGAATTATACGGATTCTGGACACTAGCCACTCCGTATGCACTATCCTGAAAATCATTATGGATCGCATAGCATACCGCAGAGAATGTCTTGAAATTCAGCGGGAATGGAGCACCGTTTGTCATGTCGATATCTGAAAGCACAAGTCTCCAGTCAATATTATCCTGATCTGCAATCGGGAAATCATATCCTGTGATATACTGCTTTGATTTCTGTGAAGCAGTCAGTCCGTCATTGTGGTAGATCGCAAGATTGATCTCCAATGCTTTCTGGCAGTCAATGACGAGTCCGGTATCGACTCCTGCTTCACGTTTGAGGAATCTGTTGAAATCAGGCAGCGTGACAAGACTATCCCATGTATTGATGTAGTTTCTGCTATTGATATATGCCTCTTTCGCAGTCTCCGGGCTTTTTCCTGTGACTGTATAGGTATGCGGCATCTCCAGCGTATTCGGGAGATTTGAGATCGTGATCGACTCAGGATCATAATTATTGACCGCAGGATTAGTGGTAGCCTGCACTGCCATGACAAGATTCGAGAGGACATCTGTTCCGATAGAACCGATCACACCTGAGCACTCGATCCAGTGAATCAGCAGCGTATTGCCGTCATAGTTTTCAAGCTGATTGATATAGTTTGAGATCTGGATCTGTGCGTTTCCGTAGTTATCATATGTGACACAGAATCTCGGCTCAGGCACAACGAAATCTGCAACACTCGGAACCTGAGTCCATCTTGTGTTGACTCTCTCGCTCGGATCCTCCTCAGTCGCAGGAGTAATAGCCTCTACCCAAATAGCAGTCGTATCCAGATGCTGAGAGGGGAGTTTGATCGTGTAGTTATTCTGCTTTACCTGAGATACCGGAATAGAATAGTTTCTGAGTTCTCCCTCGATTGCTACTCGTGTGACTGACTTTCCGGGTTCAAGCGAAACACGGTCTGTACCTGAAAAAGCATTCAGAGCACTTGTCACAACCTCTCTCTTGCTCCTTGTATCATAAAGACCATAAGAGCTTGAAAGCGGGATGATGTTATATGTGATGACTCTCGGCTGCCCGGTGATATCCGTATAAGCATTCAGAGTCGCAAAATTAGAATTTGCAAATCCGAAATCCAGAGTCACCGTGTCTGCACTGTTATTGGTAAATGTGACCTCTGTCTTTGCCGCAGTAAACCATCCGAGTTTATATCCGATGATACCGAATAGCTTCTCAGCATTCTTTCTCTGTGATACAGTCGGAGCGAATACCTCATTTGCAAGTGCATCAACATTGACACCGAGCATATCCGCTGCGCTGGCGAGGAATTTACCGAGTACGACACCGGGGTCGGAATCAGCTTCCGGTTTCCAAAGGTCAGTCAGTGTCGGGACAATACTCCAGAAATCCTCCATGATAGAAGAATAGTCGCGGCTTGTATACTTTACAATTCCTTTCGATGTATCAGACACCATAGTTCACTCCAATCTGTTCTCTAGCGGCTTCGATGATCTCCTGCAAGTCATCCATCTTGATTTCAACTGTATCCCCGAGAATCGTTCTAAGTCCGACTGTCATTGTAAACTTATTCGGAGACTGATTATCTGTGTTCTCTGAGATAAGACCTTTCGAGAATTGCGTATCATCGGCATCACAGCACGGTTCATACAGTCTTAGCTGCTCACGGATGTTATCCTCTACACGCGCTCTCGTATTATCTGTATTATACTGCCAGAGATATTTCTTGATACCGACTCCGAAATCAGGCTCATTGTAAAGCTCGGTCGGGTCGGTCAGGATCAGCAGCCGGACTCTGTTCACGATGGACGCATTCCCTTCAAGCACACCGACACGGCTTCTCGCACCGTCAAACATATTCGGAAATGATAAAGAATTTGTCATGGTCTATCACCCTTTTCGGTTTGTCATTGATGCATAGTAGCTGCCGCCGGTCAATCCAATCACAAGATATTCAAGAGCGGCTTCATTGATGCTCTGGAGTGCTACTACCTCTCCCTCATTCGGGAGATGTGGTAAAAGAATTGATTGGTAGTATGGGAGATCATCATCCCTGACATAGTTTCTGATCGGCTGACCTCTGTAGTTTGACAGATCATACGGTCCATGAACAGATGGGATTCTGACCTGAATCATCAGTGTACCGTCATTTGCATACCGATATGATTTTGCATAGCCGAATGTTATCACTGGATATCACCTCAATCAAACAGTTTTCAACTGCGGAACCAGTTGTCTCCATAAGTTTCTTGCATAGCCTTTTCGCTTTTCCTCTGCGGCTTCTCCTCTTCCCGGACGTTCAAACTTGTATAAAACGACCAGTGTAGCCTGTTCTGCTGCGGCTTCTGTATTTACTCTGATTTCATTCCGCAAAGCTTCAAGAGCCTTTTTCTCGGAATTATTCAGTTCATACCATAAATATTCACATTGCCCGGTCAGATTGTCTTTCCAGTTAGCACCTACAAATTGGATCATCGCAGTACGCCTTGACTGAAACCATTGACAGATCCCGCTTGCTCCGGATGATTTATTCACAGCACTCGGAAGGAATCCGCTCTCTGTCTGGATATTTGCGAGGAATCCGACTGCCTGTGATGCCAGCAGACCCTTATCAAGTAAAAACTGCATGATGACTCTTGCGTTCTGATTCGTCATTCCGTCAAGAATGTATGTCTGCTCCGAATCTGACGAGATGGAACTGACAGCCTCTCCGGTCATATTTCTGTTATCCGTAAAGCTTGAAAGCAGTGTAGTATAGTTCACTGCCGACAATCTGATCCCGCTGCGATTCAGTGTAGGAGTATACCCTGACAGATAAGCAACCTCCCTGACAATGGCATCCTCTTTTGTATTCTTTGAAGTGTACAGCGGCTCAGACATTTGATACAATATCTGAGAATCATCAGAAGATGACCATACTGCACTCCAATTCGGACAGTAGTATGCGGCGATCATGTTAGATTTTGCCGTGTATTGAGTGAGCACGACTTTATTCAAAACATCGAGTTCGAGGATCGAGATATTGTTTCCTTTTACCTCATACACGATTCCTGCATAATCGCAAGCTGTAGACGCATTATATTCACGCTGATAGTTTGTTCTGATAAGAGCGATATCACCGGACTTCGGAGCGGCTGTGTATCCGTTAGCCGGACCAAGCTTTATCTCACCCATCCCGGAATCATATTGTGTTCCGATGTCGCTAGGTGTAAAAACATTCGGTATCAGTGTTCCAAGTATTCCGGCTTCATTCGCGCATGACTTGATAAACGACAGTGAGAAATCGAATTTTCTGCCGACATATCCTTTCGCAGTATTCACAAAGGTAGACTGCGCATCTCCGGTCGTAATACCGCCGTTATCTGCATTCGGGTTATAGATGAAACCCTGAAACTGATATGCCGCACTCTGCCCCCAATTTCCGCCGGATTTTCGTTTCTGCGTCCAGAAATCCTTTTTTGAACTGTAACCTGATTCCGATGTGACGATAGATCCATCAGAATTGATCTGCTCTACGACAGCAACATGCCCCGGCTCTTTTCCCTTCGCCCAACAGATAACAGCCCCGAGTCTCGGTGTCTTTCCTCTTTCGTATCCGTCTTTTGTATTGCCCCACCACAATCCGGCATTACGAGTTGACAGCTTGCAGCTTGTGCCGCCGAGGATTTCAAGGAATCTGCCCCATGCATATCCTACGCATTGTCCGGTCAGGATATTCCCTTTGAGTGTCATGGTATGTGTTTCCGGCTCTTTGATGCAGTATACATCATCGGTAAACCGGAGCGGGATGATATCTGAGACTGTTGTATAAACCGGAGAGCCAATGCCCTCAAAGTTATACGGTATCATATCTCCTCGATGTAATTCATCAGTTGTGCGGAATACAACTTCCGGCTTGACTGCTGTGACCCATCTGTGATTTGCGGTACATTTATAGGAATCTCCGTTTCTCAGCGTAACGAGATACAATTCCTGCCTGCCGAAATACTCACATGTAGCTTTTCTGTATATTCCGTCAAGAGACAAAACTTCGATGCTCTTTCCGACAAGAGATTCCAGCGTGAATGTTCCGTATCTTGTGATGACCTCTGTGTCACCTGAAAAGCAGTTCGGTAAGCACCAATGCCCTCTACGCTCGATGCACTGATTGTACCCGCCGCCTCTGGTAGAGATCCAGTGCTTATCTGTATTTGCCGGAGCGGTCAGTCTTGCTACAAATGCCGTATGAATCACCTCACTGTGAGAACATAAAGAAATCCGGAGTCAGCAGCCTGTCAAAATCTGATAGGTCTGTCACATGGTCATCCATCCAGAACAGTAGCTGCTCACACCACTTGCCGCTCCATGTTATCTTTTCGATTTCGGATCTGCGGCAATACAGTCCGAGCTGTCCTTCAAGTCCTAGCTTTACAAAGGCATCATAGTATCTTTTCAACAGTCTGTCATTGTTCTCTTTTGTTCCGGTGAAATGCGGAGAGAGCCACAATCCGATCTCAGGAGTATATTTCTGTACTGCAAGCCGAATCTGATAAATCTCCTTGTCAGCCTCTTCAATGTTTCTGCCGTAGATTTCGGTATACAGTCCATACGGCATATTTTGATGTCTTGCAGATTTTATAATAGTATCCAGATTCGGATTCCTGAATCTGTCTAGCTCAATATGGGATGCGTCATAAAGCTTTCCGGCTTCGATGCAAAGGAATGTAACACCGAGATCTCGGAGCGGCTGGATGTCTATGCTCGAAACCGTAGAATCTATGGTAGCGGCATATGGATTGATCTTTTTATAGTCAATCAGCTCTGTGATCGGAACAGTTGTGCCTGATACAGCCGCTCCCGCAGCCGATACATTCTGAGTTGTCGGATCCGTTACATATTGTGATTCAAGCTGACTCGGAGCACCTAGTCTGCGGTTTATCTCATTTGCGATAGATGGGAATGCTGCCGATAGTGTTCTCTCCGGACATCCGGTAGCGGCAAACCATTTGTGCATTGTGAGGTTTCCTGATTTATCTCCGGTAAACTCGATCCGCTTGATGTTATTTCTTCGGCAGATATCCTCGCAGAGATTGAGCAGAGATTTGAAAGCCGCATCCGATACAGTCCACGGAGCTGAATTGGTATCATTTGATACCTCTATCGTGATCGCGATATTGTCATTTGCGCGGCTTGAAGTAGTCCATGCTCTGTACTGCTCATCTATATAACCGCCGATTCTTCCGTCATTTCCGATTGCATAATTCCAACTGACCGTTCTGCCAGGTGTCCGCATGATTGCCGACATCATCTCGACTGACACTTTACCGGCGGCATGATGGATCGTGATTTTCGATATCGGAGATGTTCTGGCATTCCAGTTATTAGAACCTTTGTCAAGGTATGAACAAAGATTTGAGAAACTCATTATTCATCACCCGAATCTGAGTTATCGACCTCGAATTCATCCTGCATTGCCGGATTCAGTTCCGGAACAGTTTCATCATTGTAATCTGCTACAGTGACAGCAGAATAGTCATTTGCTTTCAACTTGACTTCTCCGAGCAGCACAGGCATCGGATTCTGTTTGAAATATGTAGATCCGCTGATTCTGACAGGAAACAGAGACTGCTCTTTACTTGTGCAGTATTCAAAGTGAAGATGATCCCTGCATGTTCCGATTCTGTCTCCTGCGCTCACGACATCACCGAGATCAACATCACAGGAGCGGAGATTACCGTACCGGAATAATGTGCTTGCATCAAACTGGACTGTCACTGTAATGCGGTCAAGCTGGATCCCTATTGCGACCACAACACCTTTGCAGTAGCTGTATGCTCTCGTTCCGGCGATATCTATTCCCGTATGAAGCGTATCATACTTATAGTATTCTGCTTTCTCGGAAACAGATATCCACGGCATAATGATCTTGAATTCCTGATCGGTAAGCTCCTTATAGTCGATGAACATCATGCTATTTCACCTCACACTGCCATATGCTCATAGGTCGGATACATGATTCCGAAGTCCACATGATACGGAGTTATCACATTCTTAGTTGTCTTATATGCCGTAGAGCTATTGGATTTTGAACCTGATACGATGATATTCTGCGCGGATGCTACGGCGTTTGCGCTGGACATCACAAGTCTTTGAAGCTTCAAGGTCGTGATAAACGTACTTGAAATAGTATGCGTAACAGATACAATGCTGTATACGCCTGAAACAGGAGACAGTGTTCCACCGTTCATGATGATCAGCGACACCGGCTGCGCGATGCTGTACTGATATACTGTTCCTGGTATCTGCACAGAGAAATTTCCCGAAAACTGTGTTGCAAGTGCATTCACATCATTTATGATATTCGCGGTCTGGTATACATCTGCGAGTGTAGCACTCCACGAGTTGACTATCTGATTATCCTGCGCGATTGTATTTCCGCTTCCGTCAACAGTAAATCCGACCTGAGTGAAATTCATATTGGTCATACTGTATGCGACACCGTCATACGATCCGTTTATAGACAGGATATTTGTATTCGATGTGCCGTATTGCAGGATATCCATGCTTTGCGATGTCATCAGTCCGGCATTGCTTTTATAGTGGATAACTCCCGGCTTTGTCATTGTAGGCTCATCGACCCAATAGCTGAAAGAAAGACATTGCGGAGCGGCATCTGTACCTGAGATCTTCATGAAATCCGACACCGGTGTGACAGAGGCATTATTCAGAACCGTGCTCAGATTCTTGTATCCGTATTTCAGACCGCCCGCTGTTCTGGATGCATTGTACGATTTTGAAAGTCTAAGCAGTCCGGGGAATGATTCATAGTCATCGGAGTCCGACACTGTACCTCTCACATAGCTGTTGAAACTAGAAGTCATAGGTCCGTGTTCAATGTATGTCGGAGCATCATTATGGTCAATATCTAACTGATAGTAGCTAGTCGCCTTGACCGCCTTTGCCAGACCTTCTGCTATTGCTGATGGCTGCACAATACCGCTGATCGCGGGAATACGGAGAACAGGCATACTGCTCTGGATCGACCTCGATGCAAATCCTGTCAGCTTATAATTCTGGAACAGTCCGTTTGTAGTAGATGAATACTTTACCGTGAATCCCTGATAGGATGTATATTCATCTACATTGCCGAATTCATCAAGCCATCCAAAGATGAATGACACAGGAATTCCGCTGGAGTTTGCGTATCTTCCTGCTGATTGTGCTGCCTGATACAGCAGAGCCTCAAATGCGGCTGCATTGACTTTTCTTGAAGAGTCTCCGCCGATGATACAACTCAGCGTCCATGATGTCATTGATGCGATCTCGCTGTTTGAAAGCTCCAATGATGTAAACGGACTCGGGATCAGCAGACCGTAATCTGTGAGTGCTACACCCGCAAGATAGAAATTGCAAAAAGGCTGTCTCTTCATGCGGTGTCACTCCTTTCGTTTACCGACAACGCTCAAAGCGGTATTTCTGCTTTATGTCGGGGTATTTCTCATGATCTACTTCCGACATGAATTCATTCATTTTCCTTGAAAAGACGTTGCATCCGGTCGTTTTGTACAGTGCCTTATAGATAACTAGCTTTTCACCGGTGTCTGTATCGACTGCTACTGCAAGCACTCTATACAGATAATTCATTGAGTCAGGATCTACGGTCTCCCGCTTGAAATGCCTGACGATAGTTCCTTCTTTGATAAGACTTCTACGGTAACACATGACAGCATCATCTCCGAAAAGAAAGGATTATCACTTTCATATAAGGTTATGATAGCATAAAAATAGCCGCTCCAGTCTGTTACGAAAGGAGCAGCTATTGTGCACTTTGACGAAAAGGTTTGTTTTCGCCCTATAGGGAAATACACACTCAAAAGGCAAATTGCACAAAAATGATGTGTATTCACTCTGATCCGAGGTTCAACTGCATTGCCGGAATCGGTGCAAGGATCTCTCCGTTTGCAAACAGATCTGTGATGCTGTTCAAGATTGCAATCTTTTGTCCGGCAGCTACTGTGTATCCATCCTCGATACGGTTGAAGTAGCTGATGACCCAACTGTACTGTGCTGATCCATAGAATTTCTTTGCGATCAGGTCAAGACGATTCTCCTCAGATTGCGGGACTTCATAATACCGGAATTTCATATTTGTGTTAAACGGATTCGGAGTTTCCAGCACGATAAATCTGTCTGCATCATTTGCATTATGAATGACCTGCCTGAGTCCTCTGTATCGGCTGATATGCTTGAAATCGCGGCAGTTTGTATATTGGATAGGGGAGTATTCGATGACCTTATAGGGCTTCAATGTATCATAATTTGCAGGTTTTACAGATCTCATCCGATCAGCCCCTTTCCGAGAATCTTGTCGTAATTCAGCGGCTCTGCTGAAACCTCTGTGAATGTAATGGAAAGAGATACATGCAGATACCATCCATCAAGACCGAGCGGACTGTCAGTATCCCATTTCGGTGAAACATCCGTTATGATTCCGCGGACAAATGATTGACCATTGATATACAGGATCGAATCCGTTGTAATGACAGCCGCTCCGTTATATCTCGGATAGCAGGCAGCTTCACAGAATCTGATAAGCTGATTGCACAGACCATCTCTGTGATCTCCTGTCCACATGTCCCGGTGCATATCAAATGTCAGTATACATTGTCTCGGACCGGAGCTTTTGTAGATCTGCCACGGCTCATACTGATACAGCATATCCGGCATGGTGTCATAATTTGCCTTTACTCCATCAGATATCTCTCTAGGATATACTGGAAAATCTACCATTCTTCCATCGAGAGATGAATACAGAGATACTGCCCCAAATGGAATCTTGAAATTCTGATACAGTGTTCCGTAGTTAGCCGCTCCATTGATGATTTTTGAGGCTGAAACCGGAGCGTATTCATTGAAAATCTCCGGGCTGACATTCCGGTTTGATTTCAGACACTGCATGGAGTCTGTATACTTTTTCTTATCAATGGCTCCTGATGTTCCGCCGATGACCCTCGTAGATGTAGGAATCGTAAAGGTATCAGGCACACGGAGATATCCATCCAGTGTTCCGGCTGCATCGAACAATTTCCAGCTATATTCATTCTGGAGTGCTACATACTCGAATATTTCAGCATCAGATGTAACCCCATTCAGGAGAGACTGTTTTCTCTCGAATGAAACATCGGGAGTATCTGCATGGATATACGATGCTTTCATATTCTGATATGACTGATAGACATTCGGCATTCTCTGCATACTGTTGACTGCGAGTGTCGTATCCAGATTGCTTTGACCGACAATGCCGGCCAGATCACTCAGCCGCATATCCTGTTCAATTCTAAAAAACTGCATTGTATCACCACCGATACTATATTATATACCGCTGCTCAATCGCTGCCTGATGCTCTTCACTACATGTGCTTCACCGAAAATAGTAGGCGGTCTGAGATGGATCGTCTGACCCTCATATTCTACAGTCTTGTCAGTCTGCACACGGTCAAGATAGTATTTGCTTTCGTTGTACACTGCTGCCATAGCTTGCTCTGTATACGCATCATCAATGTTTCCTGCTCCGAGCGGATTTATGATATCATGGATATACTTGTAATTACTCCTGACTCCGACTGCACCGGCGAACATATATGAATACACGAATGCAGGAATCTCATAGGACGGATCCGCCTTATGCATAGCGATATGATATTTCAGCGTATCTACGAGAGTATTGTATTTCACCAGCAGATCAGGATCTTCCGGAGCCGGATAATAGTATGAAAAGTATCCCAGTGTATCATCATCACCCGGCATGAACGCATTGAACATCTCATTATCCGAGATCATGTGATATGGGTAGTTCGGGAGATAGCCCTCCCGAACATACCTGATCTTTATAATATCGTGTAAATACTTCATTGTCAGTCACCTCAAATTGTGGCGCGACCTTCAAAGTAGTGGAATGCTCCGGTATCCCATACATCAATAGTTGTCGGATTTGCGTTCTGGACTACATATGCTTTCACAAGGAATGCAATGTTTCCGGCAGTCGTGATATTTCCGTTTGCATCATAGATCGGAGTAGCAAGTGAGAACTCTGTGTCCTGAATCATATAGCCTGACGGAGTAGATACCACATAGGCTGAAACAAACTGCCCTGTGACCTTTACTGACTTTGACATTCTGGTAGTAGGATACATCAATCCAGGTCCGACCGGAAGTGTGAAGGTATCGGTCATCACGAAATTTCCCTCAGACACATTCGATGTAGATTCGTTTCGGACAAACACACCGCAGCCGATGACCGTTCCGTCAGAACCGAATGTAACAGACTGGAGTGCGACAAGGAAGTGATTGTCATTCGGGTTTGACGGATCCCAATACTCACTTGTCGCATAAGTGCCAGTTGAATAGATGCTCGAAGCTGTGACCTGAGAGACTGTCAGATCATTGACTGTGAGATTCGGATCATCGTTTGTCTGCCGCTCATACCAGAGTTTCAGGTCTTTGATCGTAGTCAGGTAGTCCATGATCGCGGAATCATAGTACAATCCGGAGCGGTAAAGATTGATGACCGGACTTCCTGCGATACTGGAATCAATGCGAATCCTCTCACAATCTGCAATATTGATCGTCACAGCATTGGTAGCCGCTCCGAGGATATGCAGATAGATACAAGTGGAGAATCTGCTGTCAATATCGTAAATAGTGAGTTCTCCGCTTGCATCTGCCGGAATCTCCATGAAGATATGGATGATATTCGGATCTTTCTTTGCAAGCTGATTGTTATTCGGGAATGCGATTCTCTGATTGACATATTCATCGAGATACTGCTGGATACCGTCAATATCAAGTCCGGTCGGAATTGTAAAGTCCTCTCCGAGCTGATATGCTGCTGTACCAGAGCGGATAAGACCGTAGTCAAGCAGTCTCAGATGTCCGTCTGAATCAAGGTACACATAGCCTCTGTCAATATCGGACTGATCGACATTCATAAAACCACCGACTACTCCGATATCTGCAAGCGGAATATCCCCGGTCAGGATGATCGGGTCAGAGTAGTGTTTCTGCCCGGTTTTAGAAACGATGTAGTAGAATTTCTGAGAAACTCCGTTTGCATCAATGTATTCATAGACAAAGTAGTCTGATGATCCGTTTCCGTTATATGTCGGCAAATCCCAGATCTTATTGTATACAGCGTAATCATCCCACCAATCAGGCGGTTCGACTCCATCTGCTGCGCTTTCTGTCTTATGGTCAAGCTCGACTCCCGTGCAATACTGCGGATCGGAATAGAGGATCGTCAGAACATTTCCTGGAACGACTGCATAAAGTGTTGACGGTACAGTAGATCCGGTCGCATAATCAATAGTATAATCTTTAGCGACAAGCACATAGTCACCGGCAGTCCATACATCATTGATGGCAGGCAGATCTGACCGATCCTGCATCTCCGCAAGATACATTCTCTGTTTGCCGGATGACAGATGATAGTATTCATTCAGCTTATTCAGAATACCCTTGACCTTTTCAGTGTATGCTTTGCTGACTACGCCCTGAGTGCTCTGTTCAAAGCTTGCGGCAGGGATCGGCAGGACTTCCGGTGCGAAATACTGCGGTGCTCCACCTGCATCCTTCATTCCGTCGATCTGCTTATGCGGAAGTATAAGGTCAACTGTATCCGCAGACGGATCCTGTGTAAATGCGGCTTTCTGAATCAGGGGAGCGGCTCCGACATACTGCGGAATGCTGTTGCTCCAGTTAAACAGCGCGTTAGTAGCATCGCACCATGTATCCTCGTGCACATCGGGATTGCTGCTCTTGCCTGAATACACATAGAGTCTTTTCGGATTCAGCCCGGTCTTTTTGATGTAGCTATCGGAAATAATGGTATCGATCTCACCAATTCGGCTTGCCGGAATAGACTGACATTTTGCCGGATAGTTATTCTCAATATTTGTGATCTGACCATTGATGAATGAGAAAGTAGCCAGTTTCAGATGTGCCGTAACCGCTGTCTGATCGGTAGGGGAGTCCTCGGGAGTGATAAACTGATTCTCAGGCAGAATAATGATCTGGATGCCCTCATACATATCATTCGAGTTTTCAACCTTGATCGAACCTGCGACTGTAGCCTCTGTGCTGAACATCACTTTGAGTCCGATTGCGAGATTGCCTGAGAGCGGAGTATTCCCGGCAGAAATAGCCTGCTGTGCTAATTCGGCAAGGTCAATACTGACAGGCACAAGAGATTCAATGAAATAACCGTTTACAACCGCTCTTCCGGCTGTGACTTCAAGAATAGCCCCGGAGTTTGCAACTGATGATCCGTCACCGAAATACTCATCTGTACTGCCGAGAAGCTGTACATAGAAATCTGACTCTGAATGTGCAAAGGACTTTCCGACAAGGTATTCAATGGATTCCGATGTTTCAACCGACTGCGCAGACCGGAGATTGAATTCTGTTACATTCTGACCGCCAGCTCTTGAATTTGACATCGGAAAGATATTTGTCGTATCCACTGAGAAAGCAATGAAATTCATATAGATTCGCCTCCAAAGGTTTTATAGCGTTCTACTATTATATAAGGTGAATATGGCATGAAATGGATCACACCCTATTCACCACACCGAGCGAAAGTCCTGCAATCGTATCAGGCAGACTCAGACCGCCTCCGGTTGCACCCTGTTTGACAAGCAGTGCGTTTGCCACTTTCAGGATCTCCGCAAGCAGAGCGTTTGTCTGCATGGTCGGATTAAGCAGATCGACATTGTTCTGAGTGAGTGCGTCTGCGAGAGCATAAATGGCATCCTCTGACCCTGCTTTCTCTTTACGCTGAATCTCACTGACCGACTCATGATTATATGCGCCGGAGTATACAGTGTGATTCACAAAGTAGTCTACCCACTGATCGTAGAAAGCGATGATCTTGATATTGATGTCAGATGTCTTTTCAAACAGCCGATCCAGCCATCCTGTCTGTTCTGCGAGAGATGCGATCAGAATGTCATTCTGTGAGCGCATATCTTCTCTGACAAGATTCCCTGAGTTGAGATAGTCAACTGACAGATTCCAGAAATCCTCTTCTCTGGACTCACGGTCAATTTTCTGCTTAGTTGAAACCTGACCGATGATCGCATCATACTGAGCCTTTGCAGATTCCTCTGTCAATCCTGCGCTTTCAAGAGCCTCTGTAAAATTAGCAATATTGTATTGCTTTGAAGCCTCTGATACAAATTCACTGTATGACTTATTTGCATCGACATACTGCGTCATGCTGTCCAGCATTGACTGGATGTTTGCTGTTGACTGTGCGGCAGCTTTCTCACTTGCAGTCTGAGCAGCTGAAATGATTGAGGATTCGGATGTAGTGTATCGGCTTGCATCATAAGTATTTGACAACGCCTTAGCTGCGGATTTGCCGACCATGCCCCAATCGTATTTAGAATATGCCTGAGACTGACCGCTGGAATCTACCGAATAACTTTTTGAATTCAAAGTTTTAACGGCATCATACATGGCGGCAGTTGTATTTATCTGCTTATTCAGAAAATCTGCGATAGGATGATCTCCGGTATAACTTGCCGCTCCTCCGAGTAGATCCACAAGCGGGTCTGTCAGATTAAGATCAATTCCTCTTGTCAGCAGATTGCTAAGTTCCTTTGAGTTTCCACTTCCGACTTTTCCGAGTTCAAGTACAGCCTGAATATCGCGCTCCATCCGATCAGTATCATCATCAGCCGCCTTGATATTTGCAAGGTAGCTCGTCAGTTTCATGATACCACGGATCGGGTTGACTACATTCAGAATATTGTCAACCGTGCGAGAGATACCTTCAAGGAATTTCAGGCTAGCACCTTCAAGATTCACAGCATAAGATGATTCTGTAATCTGTAATGCAAGCTGTTCATCCCACATATGCTGCTGGATCGTCCTTGCTGCTTCATTGTCCAGAACATATGACAGCCCCTCATCGAGGATCATTTTATTGATCTGCTGCATCTTCAACTGTTCTGCTTCGGTAGTCGTTTCACCTGATGCAAGCAGAGCGATATTCTCTTCGAGGGAGCGGCTGTTGACCGACATACTGCTGACTGCATCTGCAAGATACTGGAAATCCACTCTTGCAAGAGCATCCATCGAAACACCGAGAACAGATGAAAGACCCTCTGCAACTTCCATATATGCATCAGGAGACATAGACTGCATATTTGCAAGCTGTGTAAAGAGGTCAGAAAATATCTGCTTCGGATTCTGAGTAAGCTCTCTGAGGAATTCTGTATTAGATGCATTTACTCCAGCAAGGGAGCGGAGTGCTACTATATCAGTATTATTTCCACCGACTGCTGCCTTATATACTGCATCAATCAGACCAGATGCAAGGTCAGGGGCGATTGCACCGGTGATAGCCGCTACTGATGACAGAACACCTGAGATCTGTGAAATATCTCCGGAGCGGCTTGCCTGTGAAATCTGTACGGATTTCTGGAACAGATCCTCAGCGTTTTTCAGTCCGGTAGTAAATCCACCTGCCAGATCTCTGCTTGCATACAGCAGATTGCTTGCAAACTGATAGAGCTGCTGATTTGCATACTCGATAGCATCAGACTGAGATTTCCCGTCTTTGATCGCATTTGCGGCAATAGATGCATATGTTCCGGCATATCCGAAGAAATCCTGAGTCGGGATCGCGGCATTCAGTTTCGTCGCAATATATGCAAACTCCTCAGCGACTGTTCCGCTCAGACCGGATTCGAGAACCTTTGTCAGATTGCTTGTCAGATCAGATGCGCTGATAACACTTGTCAGACCCTCATCTCTCAGCCGCTCCGCAAAGGACGCAAGCAAAGACTGTACATCTGCCTTAGTATAACCCTGAGTACCTGTGATTGTCCTGAGATTTGAATCCCATGCATCATACCACGCCTGCGCTCCCTTATTGAGAAGCTCAAAGGGAGTCTTGATAAGTGTTTCGACATCTGCTTCAAAGCGTTTTTGAGCATCATCAATCCGCTTATCTCGTCTATCGTAAAAGCTGGCAGCGGCTTCTTTCATAGCCTTTACATACTGCTTTGTGCCTTCGATAGCGGGCTGTAATGCTTTCTTCAATCCGGATGCGACAGCTTTTACTGCTATAACTGCAAGTAGCATCTCCGGTCCGAGAGTAGACACAACGCTTGTCAGACCGCTCAGAGCCGCTCCAGCTTCCGTAGATCCTCCTGTCAGAGTAGCGATCATCTTTGTGATGCCAGTCATTGACTCCGGACTTGCAAGCTGAGCAAGGTAGTTT